>CAZLWY010000096.1:0-9511 GCA_964563425.1 uncultured Acidobacteriaceae bacterium
GTCGAAGGCGAGGCGCTGGCGACCCTGGTCGTCAATAAGCTGCGCGGCACGCTCCAGTGCGCCGCCGTGAAGGCGCCCGGCTTCGGCGATCGCCGCAAGGCCATGCTCGAGGACATCGCCACCCTCACCGGCGGCAAGGCCATCACGGAGGATCTCGGCATCAAGCTCGAGAACGTGAAGGTTGAAGACCTCGGCCGCGCCAAGAAGATCACCATCGACAAGGACAACACCACGATCGTCGAAGGCGGCGGTAAGGCCAGCGAGATCGAAGGCCGCGTCCGTCAGATCCGCGCGCAGGTCGAAGACACCACCTCCGACTATGACAAGGAGAAGTTGCAGGAGCGCCTTGCCAAGCTCGTCGGCGGCGTGGCCGTCATCAAGGTCGGCGCGGCGACTGAAATGGAGTTAAAGGAAAAGAAGGCTCGAGTCGAAGACGCCATGCACGCAACCCGCGCGGCGGTCGAGGAAGGCATCGTTCCCGGCGGCGGCGTGGCTCTGGTCCGTTGCGCGGCCGCGCTCGACAAGCTCAAGCTCCACGATGACGAAGCCATCGGCGTCAACATCGTGAAGCGCGCTCTCGAGGAGCCCATGCGGCAGATCGCACTCAACGCCGGTCAGGAAGGCGCTGTGATCGTCGGCCGCATTCGCGAATCGAAGGACGATAACTTCGGCTACAACGCGGAAACCGAAGAGTTCGGCGACCTGGTCAAGGCGGGCGTTATCGACCCCGCCAAGGTCACGCGTCTCGCTCTTCAAAACGCCGCGTCCATCGCCGGCCTGATGCTCACCACCGAAGCCCTCATCGCCGACATCAAGGAAGAGACAAAGTCCGGCGCTGGCGCGGGCGCCGGTGGCGGCATGCCAGGCGGTGGCGGCATGGGCGGCATGTACTAGTCCTCGATTTGAATCGAGCGCCTCAGCCTTCAGCGCGGCACCGGGCGGTTCGGTCGCAAGACCGAACCGCCCTTTGTTTTTCTTGGCCCTAGGCTCAAGCGAAGCGCCGGGGTCTTACGCCCGGCCAATTCAGCTCGTGCCGCGCCGCCGGCCTTGCCAAATCGCGCACGCGGCGGGACACTGCACGGGAGCCTGGGGAACGAGAGGAACCACATGACTCGCGACGCTAACTCCATCGAATCGCGCAACAAGCAGATTATAAGGTCCGGCTTCGACAATTGGGTCGCCGGCACCGGCGGCCTCTTCGACATCCTCACCGACGACGCGAACTGGACGATCGTCGGCAATTCGCCCATGTCGCGCACCTACCACAGCAAGAAAGAATTCATCGACGAGGTCATCACTCCATTCGGCGCGCGCATGTCGAAGCGCTTCGTCCCGAGCGTTCGCGCCCTCTACGCCGACGGCGACATGGTCATCGCATTGTTCGACGGCAACGGCACGGCCCTCGACGGCAAACCTTATCAAAACACCTACACGTGGTATATGCGAATGAAGGACGAAAAAATAATCGAAGTCGTGGCCTTCTTCGACACCATCGAATTCACCGACTTCTGGACGCGTGTCTCTCCGGCCAAGAGCGCCGCTCAATAGATACCGCCCGGGCTGCGCTTCATCGAGAAAAAAGGAACCACTCGGTCCCGTGCAAGCAACCAGCGGATGCGGCGAACGACGCGAGGCGGGCACCCCCGGGCGCAATCGTTTGAGCGCTAATCCGAATGCACGCGCCCGCGTCTGGCAGGGGAACTTTTCTTCGATCGATGAGACTTCGACGCTGCCTTCGAACTAGCGTACGCAGGCCCCCCACCGCCGCTCGATTTCGATGGCGCCACGATCGTCCCGCTTTTCAGATCCACGCAGACCGAATCGAGCACGTCGATTCCTCCTCCGCTTGCCGGAGATCTGAAATGGATGCATAGCGTTTTTCCGTCGCATGTGACCGTCAGGTAGCCGAACTTGACGATCGGATCGACTTCGAGCGTATGGTCGCCGACGGTGATGGGCGCCGGCCCGAGCTTCGCCTGCGGAGGCGTGATCGCGAATCCCCCGCTTCCCGCGACGATGTAGGGGGTCTGTTTCTTGTTCGGCCCGGCAATCCGCGTGAAACGCTGGAAGAGGTGCGCGTGGCCGGAAAGCACCGCGTCCGGCCAGAGTCCGGCCTTCTGGCACGCTGCGTCCAGATCGGTTTGCACCCCCGTCGAACCCGCGTGTTGCGCGTCGGCGGAAAGCGGCGGGTGATGCACGGCGACGATCACTGCGCGATTGCCGGCGTTTCGGTCGGGCGCGAGCCGTTTCAGTTCGCTGACGAGAAACGTGAGCTGATCATCGACGATCGGGAAATGCCCGCCTTGCGAAGAAATCACGCCCGGGCCGTCGAGGACGTTGCTGTAGACCCCGATGATCGAGACGTACGGCGCGTCCAGCGTGAAATAGACGCCGGGCTGCGTCATTACGCTGCGAACCAGGCCGCCGCTGTCGGGTGAAGGTCCTTCGGTCGCGGCGCAGAAATTCGTCAGAAACGCGTCGAGCGTGGGAACCTGTGGCGCGCTGGAACTTTGGCCGAAGACCATTCCATCGTGATTGCCGGGAATCGCGAAAATCGGGCGGTCGTAGGCGCGAAAAGGCTCGTAGAACTGATCGTAGTAATACTGGGCTTCGCCGAAATTGTAGATCACGTCGCCGAGATGAAAAAAGAACGCCGGCCCGTTCGTGCCGCCGCTGGCAACCTCCGCGGACATCGCGTCGGCAACTTCAGCTTCGTCGGCAATTGCGCGCTGGACGGTTTGCGCCCGATTTACCTTGGCAGCACCCGTATCGCCGACGGCGTGGAACGTGATCGTCCCGGCGCGCTGGATCGCGGTAAGGATCTCGGGACCGACGAAATCGACGAGGTCGAGCTGCGGCGTGGCGTTCTTGCGGGGTGCCGGAATCGCTTGCACCTGGTACTCGTGCAGCTTGTAATAAGGCGAGTTGTAGTATGCCGCGCTGGTATTGTCGGTGCGAAAAGTGCTTTCGTCACTTCCCGGCACCGTCTCGGCAAAAAGCCTTCCGCCGGGGCCGATGAGTTTCGGAGGGGAGGCCATGGAAATCTCCTTTCAGGCGCGACGACAAGGGAGTTTCGAGAAAACGAAAGGCTACGCCACAGAGTATCCGGCATTCAAATAAATTTATCGTGAATAGAATGATCGAAAGATCCGCCCAGCCCGGTCGAGCAAGCGGCAAGGCCACACCGAGCTCCCGGGACCTGAAGCCTTACTGCTTCGTTGCGGAGACTTTTGACGTGGTGCCGCGTTCAACGTCCTGGCTCGTGAACGCGAGGGACTTGCCGTCCGCCGAGATCGTCATGCGCGTCACGAACTTCGCCTTGCCGTCGCGCTTGTCGGTTTCCTGGATGGTGTTCTTGTCGATGCGTTTCACGGAAACGGTCGTCAGGCCCGGGTCACCCTCAAACGGAGCCTCGGTGCCGTCAAGTTTCGCCACGTAGGACTGTCCCGTCGGTTCGCTCATGGTCAGCGAGTCGCCGTCGATTTTGTACGTGACCAGCAACGAGTTGTCGGAAACCGACTCAAACTTCGACATCTTCCAATCACCTGAGATTGCGTGCGATCCCGCGGGCCCCGCCTTTACCAGCGTCACCTCGCCTTTTCCGGTGACGGGCGCTCCGTTCGTGTCGCTGCTGTCGGTGTATTCAAACGTCGCGGTCTTGCCATCGGCGGAGACGACCGTCGTTGCGGTGGTGACGACTTTTCCGTTTTTCTTGTCGGTCTCCTCAACGGAACGATCGTTGATGACTTTGATCGCGACGCTGTCGTAGTAAGGATGGCCGGTGACCTTATGGTCCAGCCCGTCGGCTTTTACTTTTACAGGCGGAATGCAGGTGGCACATTCATACTCACCGTCTTTCAGCAGATAGCTGTCGGGTTTCGCCGGGAACTGCGCGGTTTTCATGTCGACTTTCCACGTTCCGTTGAAGGCGCTTTGCGCCGCAGCCGCGCAGGGGACGAACAGAGCCAGGAGCAAACCAGGGGGAATGAGCTGTTTCATGCTTCCCTCTCAAGGATGAGATGGGGCCGGCAGACGGGGCCTGACTTGGCGTCACAATACACCCGCACCGAGAATCTCGCAATCCGCTCGAATGGCAGTTCGAGCAGCCGTCGGGAACGCCCCTTCGACGTCGCTCAAGGCGACGATGTGGAAGCGGCGGCCGAATCAGACGGGAGCGTGAGCGCCTGCCAGCAGAGGACGCCGATGACAGGCACGATTCCCACGAACAGAAAGGCGTTGGCGTAGTGATGCCGATCGAACATCCGGCCAAGGCTTGGAAGGAGCATCGCGACGATGAGCGACCAGGAGCCGGCGCCGATGCCGGCGACCAGACCGGTTTGCTCGCGCGGATAGGCGAGCGCGCCCGTGCGCAATGAGCCCACCACAAAGCCGGAGGCGATGAACATCGACCAGAACATGAGGCCGAGCACTGCGGCCGCGGCGTGGAGTCGCGGGACCACGATGAGCGGAAGTCCGAGAGCAGCAAGGCTCCAGAACAGCCACGCCGGACGCGCGTTGCCTGCGGCGAAGCGGTCGATGAACCACCCCCAGAAGAAATAGCCGATTTCCCAGCCGAGCGGCGGCAGCCAGAGAATCCGGCCGAGCTGTCCCTGCGTGAGACCGATGACTTGCGCGAGGTAAAGCGGCGCGAGATAGAGAATCACGCCGATTGGTAGCGCGCAAATTCCGTAGGCCGCCACCAGGCTCCAGAAGCGGCGCTCGAAGGGGTTCGGGAGAGTGAAGCGTCGCGTCTGCGTGGCCCCGGAGCCGGCCGAAAAATCCACCGTGGTCCGCCAGGCGAACACCCAGGCCAGACCCGCAACGCCCGTGACGATAAAAGCCGCGCGCCACCCGTACGCCAGGGCAATCGGAGTGACGATCAGCGGCGTGATGATCGCGCCGAGCGATCCGCCGCTATAGGCAACGGCCAGGCCGCGCGACTGCTGATGCGCGGGTAGCCAATCGGAGGCCGTGCGCAGGCCGCCGGGAAACGTGGCGCCTTCGCCAAAGCCGAGAATCGCGCGCGCCACGGCGAAGCCGAGAAAGCCGCTCAGCACCGCATGCGCGCCGCAGGCGACGGTCCAGATGGTGACGGCGATGGTCATCCCACGACGCAGACCGATGCGGTCCAGGACAGCGCCCCAGGCCGGATTTCCGAGCATGTAGGCGACGCTGAAGGAGCTGATGATTTCGGCGTATTTTTCGGCATTGAGTTTCAGGTCCGCGAGGATCATGGGCGAAAGCACGGCGAGGATTTGGCGGTCCATATAACTGAGCAGCGAACACGCCAGCATCATGGTGACCGGCCACCAGGAATGCGAAGTGCTGCGCGGATCGGCGGCGAGAGAAGATGCGCTTCTTGTGGGCATCGGCGAGCGACGGATCATAGCGCAGGTTCGTCACGCGCGGTGATGTCTTCCTGGCTCAGATTTCGCATCGTCCTCGTCGTCCGCCTCCCATTGTTTCCGCGATTCCCGCTCGTTCGCGTTTCGACGTGGGTCGAGCGGCTCGGCGCTCCCGTGTGATATGTTTCCCGGGCGGAACCCATTGAAAACCCGAGGAGAGGAATCATTTATGACAGCTGCTGCGAAATCGATTCGCCGGATTGCGACCGAAGAGGCGTTTTCAGTGCCGGAAGTTGCCGCAGCGCTGCGCGATGTGGCGCGCGCGCCGGGCAACAGCCTCGATTTGATTCTGGTGTCGCGGATTTACGACGCGAAAGTGGATGACGTGCAAGCGCGCCTGCTGCCGCGGCTGCTCGATCTCGAGAAGGAACGACTGAAGGACATGGACGCGAACGGCGTGGACATGCACCTGTTGTCGCTGACGGCGCCGGGCGTGCAGATGTTTGACGCGGACACCGCCACGGAGCTGGCCGAGCTCGCCAACGACAAGCTGGCGGCGGTGATCCAGCGCCATCCAAAGCGGTTTGCGGGGCTGGCGACGTTCGCGCCGCAGTCGCCCAAGCGCGCGGCGAAAGAAATGGAACGCGCGATGAAGAAACTGAAGCTCAACGGCTTCATTCTGAATTCGCATACGCACAATGAATACCTGGACAACCCGAAATATTTTCCGATTCTCGAGGCCGCAGAGGATCTCGACGGCTGCATTTACATTCACCCGCGGGCGCCTTCCGACGGTCTGGCGGCCCCGTTCCGCGACTACGGCCTCGATAGCGCGCAGTGGGGATATGGCATCGAGGTCTCCACGCACGCCGTAAGGATGATGGTGAGCGGCGTGTTCGACCGCTTCCCCAAACTCAAAATCTGCATCGGGCACATGGGCGAGGCCGTGCATTTCTGGCTGTGGCGGCTGGACTACATGAACAGGAACGCCCAGAACCGGGGGAGCGCTCCGAAAACAAAGCTGAAGCCGAGCGAATATTTCAAACGCAACTTCGTGATCACCACCAGCGGGCAGGAATCGGATCTCGCGCTGGATTTTTCGATCAAGGCTCTCGGCGTGGACAACGTTCTATGGGCGATCGATTATCCCTATCAGCCTACGGCGCCGGCGGTGGCGTGGATGGATTCAGCGCCGATCAGCTCGGCCGAACGGGAGAAGATTTATCACGGAAATGCGGAAAGGATTTTTCATATCAAGCCCAAGTGACAGCCGCGGACAACGAAGCCAGCTTCGCAGCGTTCGTGCGAAGCCCCATGGGCAGTGTGGGCGAGGCAAGCCTCGCCCACCATACGCGTTCGTTAGTTGCGGCGCGTCGTTTCAAACAGGAACCAGACGCGGCGCTGCGTTTCATCAATCCAGTTTTCGATCAGGCTGGCGGTGGCCACATCGTTGGCGTCATCGCACAGGCCGTGCGCGGCCAGCAGGCTGACGACGAGGTTCTTGTTGTCGTCCTGCAGCTCGGCGAGCATGTCGCCGGGATCGACGAAATCGGCGTCATTGTCGCTGATGCGTTGGATCCGGGAAATATGGGCGATCGAGCGAATCGTGGTGCCGCCGATTTTGCGGACGCGCTCGGCGATATCGTCGGTCATCGCGAAAATCTGGTCGGCATGTTCGTCCAGCAACAGATGGTAGTCGCGAAAATGCGGGCCAGTCATGTGCCAGTGGAAATTCTTGGTTTTGATGTAGAGCGCGAACACGTCGGCGAGCAACGCGTTCAGCGCGCCGGAAATGTCCTTGACCGCTTCGGGACGAATGTCGGAGGGGGTCGCCATCGGCGCCTTGCGCCGTTCTTTGGCATCCTTCAAATCCGCTTTGGGTGGCATGGGAGTTCCTTTCAGTATGAGGTGTTCGGCAGCCTGAGAATGATACGACACATTCTTTGGATGTCGAAACGCGGCGGCAGGACGCCTGAAAACGGCAAAGATTCCTCCATTCACGACGGATGAGGGCCGATCGATTCAGCTGCGAAAGGAGATCGACGACCGGCTCGCGCACAGCCAATGGATTGGCGAGGCTGACGCATTAGAAAAACGCCGGGCGAAAGCCGGCGCTACGATTTGTGGAGGAAGAAGTAGGCGGACATGGCGAAGCCGATGGCGATCACCAGCCAGCGCACGTGCTGCGGATTCATTTTTTGCGCGACCCAGGCGCCGCCGTAGCCGCCGATCAGCGCGCCGACGAGCATCAGCAGCGCCTGCGGCCAAATCACTTTGTGGGCCAGGATGAAGGTGCCCAGTGCAACGCCGTTCACGATGCTGACCAGCAGCGTCTTCATGCCGTTCAAAGTGTGAATGTCCTCGAGCCCCATCAGCGCGAGCAGCGATAAGAACAGAATTCCCACGCCGGCCCCGAAGTAACCCACGTACATCGAGACCAGGAGCTCCAGAAAAAGCACTGCGGCCATCAGGGTCGGGGGCGTGCCCGAGCCGCCGACCGCTTCCCCGGATTTCAGGTTGGCACGGTTGCGAATCCAGGCGGTGATGCGCGGGCTGAAAAGGAAAAGCAGCGTCGCGCCCAGCAGCAGCCACGGGACGATGCGCATGAACACCGCCTGCGGAGTGATCAGCAAAATCCGCGCGCCGAGGATTCCGCCGGCAATGCCCGTGATCGTGAGAGCAGGCAGAAGCTTTCGCGCCTGCGGCGTGAATGCCTTGCGGTAGGCCACGGTGCTGGCGACGGTGCCGGGCCACACGGCGGCGGTATTGGTAGTGTTGGCGAGGATGGGAGGCATCCCCGTGAAGATCAAGGCGGGAAAGGTGATGAAGCTGCCGCCGCCGGCGACCGAGTTGATCATGCCGGCCAGGACGGCGGCGAAAAACAGGAAAACCGGGTGATGGATCGACGGCCAGTGCACGCGAAAGGATACATGGGGAAAGGAGTTAAGTGAAGTCACGGGAACACGGATGGTCACTACATTCGTAGTGAATCGCCGACGGCTCTCAGATGTCTCGCCCCCCGCCTTCAGCTGTTTCCGGCGGCCGCTTTCAGCTGCAGCCACGGCACGAACGACGCACAGAATGAGGATGCGGTCATTACGGCCGCGCTGGTCACGGGCGGGGTGATCGGCGCTTCTCGGGTGCCGGATTGGGTTATCATTTGTTGTGCCTTGGCCATGGGCGGGGGAACGCTGTCCCGGGGCTGGCGCGTGGTCAAGGCGACGGGCCAGCGAATCACCAAGCTGAACCCGTTCGGCGGCTTTGCGGCCGAGACCTCAGCGGCCATCACTTTGATCGGTAGGGCGGCCGCGGGGATTTCGGCCAGCCCGACCCAGGTGATTACCGGGGCAATTTCCGGAGCCGGCGCTTCGCGGCGCCTCACGGAGGAGCGCGCGGGAGTGACGCGCCAGATCATGCGGGCCTGGATTTTAACGATTCCGGGCGCCGGATTGATGGGCGCGGCGTTCGATTTTTTGATCCGACACGGGATGCGATGAGATGAACGAAAACAAATTTCCGTTTGCATCGATTGAAGAAGCTGTCGAGGACATTTGCCAGGGCAAGATGATCGTCCTGGTGGACGACGAGGATCGCGAGAACGAAGGCGATCTGACCATGGCAGCCGAGAAAATCACGCCGGAAGCGATCAATTTCATGGCGAAATTCGGGCGCGGGCTGATTTGCCTCTCGCTGACCGAACAGCGCTGCGAGACGCTGGACCTGAAGCCGATTTCGGCCCGGAATACGTCGATGTTCGGAACCCCTTTCTGCGAGCCGATCGACGCGAAGCGCGGGACGACCACGGGCACGAGCGCGTGGGACCGCGCGACCACGATCCTGACGGCGACGGATCCGCATACCAGGCCGGAAGACCTGGCGCGGCCGGGACATGTCTATACGCTGAGGGCCCGCAGCGGCGGCGTACTCGTGCGCGCGGGGCAGACGGAAGCGTCGGTCGATCTGGCTCGCATCGCGGGTTTGAATCCTTCGGGCGTGATCTGCGAAATCATGGACGAAGACGGCACGATGGCGCGGATCCCGCAGCTCATCGAATTCTGCAAATTGCACAATATGAAGCTGGTGACGGTCGCGAGCCTGATCCGCTACCGCATGCAGCACGAGCGCAACGTACGCCGAATCGCGGAGTCGGTGCTACCCACGAAGTA
>CAZLWY010000097.1:0-15843 GCA_964563425.1 uncultured Acidobacteriaceae bacterium
CCCATTTCCGTCGGATACCAGTCCGGGAGCCACTACTCTGCAATCCAGGCACTGGAGCAGTATTTGAAGCCCCAGGACATCCAGCTCTCGTTTTCCGACGGTTTGCTGTTCAGCCGCATGGAGTTGCTCATCGACCGCAAAGTCCCTGCTGCGTCGGTTTTCAGCGGACCCTACTATTTTCTCGAGCAGCTCGGCTTTCGCAAGGTCCTCGATACCACCTTCATGATGGCCTCGCTGATCCAGCGCGATCCGGACATGGAAGACGTGAAAAAATATTTTCGCGCCTTGCGCCATGCCCAACGCGATATCGATCTCCGCCCCGACCTCTACACGCATCACTATAAGAAAGAATTTCCCGTCCGCTTCCACGAAATGATGGACACTCGCCGCTGGGGCCCGGGCGAGCGCCTCGTCTTCGAGCCCTACACAAAGGACGTCTTCGACAAATCCTTCGAATGGATCGCCGAGCACGATATTTTCCCCGAAGGCACCATGGGCGCGGGCAACTACGATCATTCCTGCGTGTCGCTCGCCTCGCGGTAGCTGCGGCCGATGGTGGCTGCATCTTTTGAGCGACGCCAGCCATTTGCGACGTGGTTCATTCTGTGCCGCTACGGCGAACGGGACACGATTTTGCAACTGGCAAAGCTCATGTAGCGACCTCCCTCGGGCGGGCGGATTTTCTTCTGTTACTATTCTCTGGTGGCCATGGAACGCGAAAAACTCGATGCCGATGTCCTCATCATCGGCGCCGGCCCGGCCGGCCTTTCGTGCGCTCTGCATCTGGCCAACCTGATCGAACAACACACCGCCGCGAATAGGACTCCTGCGCTCACAGCCGAAAACATCTACGTCCTCGAAAAAGCCCGTGAAATCGGCGCGCATCAGCTTTCCGGCGCGATTATGGACCCGCGTGCTCTTCGCGAACTCATTCCCGATTTCGAAAAATCCGCGCCGCTCGATACACCCGTTACCGGCGACGCCGCCTACGTCCTCACCGAAAAAAGCTCGTTCAAGCTTCCGATCACGCCCCCACCGCTCGCCAATCACGGCAACTATGTCATCTCGCTCAACAAACTCGTCAAATGGCTCGGCGGCCTGGTCGAAAAAAAAGGCATCAACATTTTCACGCAGTTCGCCGGCAGGGAACTGATCTATGAAAAAAACGGCATCGCCGGCGTCACGACCGACGACAAGGGCGTGGACAAAAACGGCAGGCCCAAGGACAACTTCACGCCCGGCTACGAGCTGCGTGCCAAGGTCACCGTCCTCGCCGAAGGCCCGCGCGGCTCGCTCACGAAGGATCTCGTCGATCGCCTAAAGCTCGACGGTGTGAATCCGCAGGTTTACGGCATCGGCATCAAGGAATTATGGGACGTGCGGCCCGGCCGCATCTCGACCGGCTATGTCGCGCACACGCTCGGCTGGCCGCTGACCACGGACATCTACGGCGGTGGTTGGATCTACGGCCTGCGCGACGATCGCGTCTCGCTCGGCATGGTCATCGGCCTCGAATATAAGGACCCACTCTTCGATCCGCACGAGGCATTTCAGAAGTTCAAGACGCATCCGTTTGTCCGCAAAGTTCTCGATGGCGGAAAACTCGTCCGCTACGGCGCGAAAACCGTCCCTTACGGCGGCTGGTATTCCATGCCGCGCAACCATGTTGACGGCGGTCTCGTGGCCGGTGATTCCGCGAGCCTCCTGAATTCGCAGCGCCTCAAGGGAATTCACACCGCCATCAAGAGCGGCATGCTTGCGGCCGAAACAATTTACGAAGCACTCTGCGCCGGGGACACCTCCGCCGCAAAATTATCCGCGTATCAGGTGAAAATCGATCGAAGCTGGCTGAAGAAGGAATTGTGGGAGGTTCGAAATTTCCATCAGGGTTTCCACTTTGGCCTGTGGTCCGGCCTCGTCAATGCCGGATTGCAATTCGTAACCGGCGGGCGCGGACTTACGGACCCGCTGCGCGCGCAGCCCGGCTACACCGAGTACGAAAAACTTCATCGCGCGCGGACGCTCGTCGATCAATCCACGCGCTTCAAGGGTGATGGCAAGCTCACCTTCGATCGCCTCACCGACGTCTATCATTCCGGCACGCGCCACGATGAAGACCAGCCCTGCCACCTGATCATCACCGATCCGAATATTTGCGGGGACCGCTGCGTGCGCGAATTCGGGAATCCCTGCCAGTATTTTTGTCCCGCGGCGGTCTATGAAATGGTGAGCGACAGAGGCGAGCCCAAGCTGAAGATCAACGCGGCCAACTGTGTCCACTGCAAGACCTGCGACATCGCCGATCCCTACCAGATCATCCAGTGGGTTCCACCCGAAGGCGGCGGCGGCCCGAATTACGAAGGCATGTAGCGATCCGATTCGGATCGCTATTTTGAAATGAGCGGTTGGGTTTTGTGCAGGCCCGGGGACCGGACGCGACCAGCACATACTCCGTCATCCACCGAAAACCCGCTTGAGAGAAGCCCAGAATCCGCCGTGTCTCTTTTTCGGCGCCGGTTCGTCCAGAGACGCGGTTTCACTGTCCGCCGCAGACGCCCCGGCCTTTGGATTCTGATTTTCGGTCATCGCCGCACCTGCTGCGGGCGACTTCTTCTGAGCCGCGTCCCCCTCACCCAGTGCATGCTGCATCGCTTTTGCAAATTCCGGAGGCTCCACGTGCCCCGAAAATTCCCAATCCGGCGACACACGCGCCTCGCGAACCAGCAGCACCATGTCTGACGATGAAGCCGGCGGCGGCACGGGCCCCGGGGCGTTATAGGTCAGTGCTGGCAGCAAAGCCGTGTAAGCCGGTATCGAGCTTGGAGGCGCATCGGGTTGCTCGTTCTTGGGAGCGGGGGCTACGGGGTGTTCTTCGTTCGCTTGCTCGAGCAGCGCATATTCGACGGGTTTTTCAGCAGGAGCCGGTGTCACTTCCACAGCAGCTGGCGCGGAAGACGACGCGCTTCCGCTTGCCGCGGGAGGAATCGCCAGCGGCATCGCGGGCGGCGGCCCCGCGTTCGCGTACTGCGGCGATGGCGGGATCGACGGACTCGCCGGCCCGTTGGCCGAGCACTTGCAGCTTCCCGGCGTGCCTGCCACGGGCACCAGCTTGCCCGCGTTTAGAAAAAATTCGCCGGCTTGCGGCACGATCATTTTTTCGCCCGTGAACTGGTGCTCCAGCTGAATCGCGCCGCTCGACGCCAGCACGCAGAGCGAATCGTCCAAGCTCAGCCCCACGGTTACGTCGCGCGCGCCACCGGAAATATCCAACGGCGTTCCGATCAGCGTCGGCGTGAAAATGCGCAGATCGGTCTTCGCCGGCAGCTCCACCCGCACGCGTCCGAAATTCAGCGCCAGCGTGATCGCATTCCCCGACAAAAGCACGGTCAGCTTTGCCGGTCCGCAGATATCCACCTGCCCGCCGGCCACCAGCGTCAGCAGGGCCTGCCCCGAATGCACGGTCACCACCGTGCCGTCGGAAACATCCAGCCGGGTCCCGACGGTCGAATACTGACCGGTTTCCGGCGTTCCGCTTTCACAGGAAATGTCGGTGCCTTCGACGTGCCCCACCACCGGCAGCCGCGTGCCCTGCGCGTGTGCCCCCATCGGCCAAGCGAGCGGAACTAGAAACAGCGCCAGAGGCAGCAGCAAACGCCGCGCGTGTGAAGACACACGCACCTCGGTCGTCACGATTTGAAATCGGCGCCGCATCGACTATGCCTATACTATACCCCCGTGAACGGTTCCTCCGCCCACGCTCCCGCCACTGCCGGCCAATCGCCCAAAATTCCCATGCCGCATCTCTCGCGCTGGCGACGGATGCAAATTCCTGTAATCGCAGCGGCTGTTTATTGGTTCATCCGCTTGCTTGGACCCACCCTGCGCGTTGAAATTGTCGGCGTGCACAACGCGATCCAGATTCGAAACAGCGGCGAGGCAGGAATCGGGGCCTTCTGGCACCGCTGTATCCTTTCGGCCGTGTGGATCTGGCGCAACCGCGGGATCGTGGTACTCAATACCGTGAATTTCGACGGCCAGTGGACGCGACGCGTGATCGAGCGCCTCGGATTCGGCACCGCGCAGGGAAGTTCGACGCGCGGCGGCGTCGAAGGCCTCTCCGCCATGGCGCAGGATCTCGAAGCGGGCCGCAACGTCGCGTTTACCATCGACGGCCCACGGGGGCCGCGCTACGTCGCCAAGCCAGGCGCCGTCATCCTCGCGCGCCGGACGGGCAGGCCGATATCCGTTTTTCACATCGGGGTCCAACACGCATTCACGTTCGATAAAGCCTGGGACCATTTTCAGATTCCGTTCCCGTTTTCGAGAGTGGTGATGTTCATCGCCCCGCCGATCCGCGTCCCGACCGACGCCGACAGCCCCATCATGAAATCCAAGCAGGACGAAACGCAGGCCGTTCTCGAGCGCGTCCGCGACGTTGCGGAGAAATGGTTTGGCCTCCCCGAAGACGAACGCGATGCCATCCGCGCCGAGTGGCGCGAAAAAGGCCGCTGAAGTACCGTCATTCAGCGCGAAACGGCCGGACGGTTTGGCTTCTCGCCCACTCTTGCGGGACGTTCGGTCGCGCGGTCGAACAATCTCTCGGACGCGACCCCCCCCACGCTTTCACGCGAAGAGAGATCCGTCGACTTCGTTCGGTATGACGTCGAAAAGCATCCGGCGAAGAGCGGAAGCCCGCCTGCCGGGCCTCCTCAGCTGTCCCCGAGCTTCACCGGAATATCCATTTTCTTTCCGTCGCGCACGATCGTCAGCGTAACCGTATCCCCGGGCCACGCGCGGTTGAGCATTAGATTCAAATCCATCTGGCTGTTCAATTCTTTCCCGTTGATCGCCACCAGCACGTCGCCGCCGATGCGCAGCTCTTGAAGTCCTGCAAGCACCGAACGCGTCCCGCCGCGAATTCCGGCCTGCGCCGCAGGCCCTCCGGGCGTCACGCGCTCGATCAGAATCCCCTGCTGCGCGCCCAGATTCAGGGCGTCGGCGAGATTGGGCCAGATCGCACGTCCTTCCGCACCCAGCGACGCGTGCCGCACGTGACCTGTCGCAATCAGATCATCGGCAGCGCGTCGCGCAGTGTTAATCGGAATAGCGAACCCGATTCCAGCATTCGTGCCGGACGGCGCATAAATCGCGCTGTTGATCCCGATCACCTCGCCACGACTGTTCAAAAGCGGACCGCCGGAATTTCCGCGGTTAATCGATGCATCCGTTTGAATCGCTTCGTCGATGAACGTATTCTCGCCGGTCTGCACCGTGCGCCCCAGCGAACTCACCACTCCGGTCGTGAGTGTGCTCTGAAATCCGAAGGGGTTTCCGATCGCCAGCACGCGCTGGCCGACCAGCAAATTGCGCGAATCGCCCAGCGGCAGCGTCGCGAGCCTTTTGCCTTTCGGATCGATCTGAATCAGGGCAATGTCGTTACGCGTGTCCGCGCCGATGTATTTTGCCTTGTAACGCGACTGGTCGCCGAGCACGACCTCGATCGTCTGCGCTCCCTCGACCACGTGGTAATTGGTCAGGATGTGGCCGTCTGCGTCGATCACGAACCCGGAGCCCGCGCCTTCCACCGGCACGGCGTCAAAAAAGAAATCGTACTGCACTGCGCGCGTCACGATGTTCGCCACCGCCGGCGAAGCCTGTTTGTAAATGCGCACGTTCTGCGCTTCGGTGGGATCGAGCGAGATCGGGCTTTCGTCTGCCACCAGCGTAGCCGCCGGCCGCGCGTGTACCGCGTTGGGATCATGCGCGCCCCACCGCGAGCCCGCCCAGTACGCGCCCAGTCCAATCATCAGCCCCACCGCCAGCAGCCGGATCCCAGCTCGCTGCTTTCCTCGTGGTACCATCGCCGTGCTCCTCTTCCTTTACTACGTATTGCGCTCGGCAAAAGTTGCTAAGCGCGTCGATGCTGTGCCTTTGGTCGCACAGACACTCCTGTCCGTGTTCCTCGGATCACCGCTCAGCAAAGGCTGACCGCTCTCTCGCACCGATCACCTATCAACACTACGCTCGCGCCGCCGTCCACTTCGCAACGACCGCATTCAATTGTCGCTCGGTCTCCTCCATCGATCCGGAACAATCAATGGTCTCATCGGCCAGGCGCCGCTTTTCCTCCATCGGCATCTGCGCGGCAATTCGAGCTTTCGCTTCCTCAACCGAAAGCCCGCGCTCCTGCAACCGCTCGATCTGCTGCTCCGGCCGGCACCAGCAAACCACCACGCGATCCAAGTTCTTTTTCGCTCCAGCTTCCAGAATCAGCGCCGCATCCTCGAACGCCAGGTCCGGGCCGCCGGGACGATCGAGCGCCGCAAACCACTGGGCAACCACTTCCTGGATGCGCGGATGAAGGATTTGGTTGAGCCGCGCCCTTTTCTGCGCGTCGCCGAAAACGATCGCGCCGAGCTTCGGCCGGTCGACCGCTCCGCTTCTCGCGAGAACTGGGTCGCCGAACTCGCGCACCACTTCCCGGTAGGCGTCCTGTCCCGGTTCCAGCAGTTCGCGCGCGATCGAGTCGGCGTCGAGCACGGGATATTCGAGATCGCGCAGCATCGACGCCACGGTGGATTTCCCGGATGCAATTCCGCCAGTGAGGCCGACGCGCAGCATCAGGAGCGGGAGGTTGCCGCGGCCGGCACACGCGTCCCGCGGCGCATCCGCGCGGCTTTCACCGTGTTGCTCATCAGCATCGCAATCGTCAACGGGCCCACGCCGCCCGGCACCGGAGTGTAGGCCCCCGCCACCTCCACCACCTCGGGATGCACATCGCCCACCAGGACCGAGCCCTTCTGCTTGAACGATTCGAGCTTCGCAGGAAACTTCGCGAAAATCCGAGCGGCCTCCGCCGGATCTTTCACGACGATTTGCCCCACGTCGATCACCGTGGCGCCCGGACGCACGAAATCCGGCGTCACCATCGCCGCCTTGCCGATCGCCGCCACGATGATATCGGCGCGCCGCGCGATTCCCGGCAGATCCTTGCTCTTCGAGTGGCAGATCGTCACCGTCGCGTTCGCATGCAGCAGCAGCAGCGCCTGCGGCTTTCCCACGATGTCGCTGCGCCCGATCACCACCGCATTCGCGCCTTCGATCTGAATCTTGCTGCGCTTCAGGATTTCCATCACCCCCGCGGGAGTGCACGCCACCAGTGCCGGACGGTTCGCCACCAGATTTCCCACGTTGACCGGATGAAATCCGTCCACGTCCTTCGCCGGAATCACCGCATCCAGAATTTTCTTCGAATCGATCTGCTTCGGCAGCGGCATCTGCACCAGAATTCCGTCCACATCATCCCGGCGATTCAACTCGTTCACGATCGCCAGCAATTCCTCTGTCGTGGTCGCCGCCGGTGGCGTGACGTGAAAGCTCGCCAGCCCCAGCTTCTCGCACGCCGCAATTTTGCTGTTTACGTAGAGCTTCGACGCCGGATCGTCGCCCACGCGCACGGCCGCCAGCCCAGGCTTGATCCCCGCCGTCGCCAGAGCCGCAATTTCCGCCTGCAATTCGCCGTAAATTTCGTCCCGAATCCCGTTGCCGTTGAGAATCCGTGCAGCCAAAGTTCACTCCTTCGTTGCCTGGGGAATCAATTCGGAACGGCCATAATAGCACACGCAATTCCGGCGCCTGCATCACCTCACTGTTCTGCGCTAAAATACGAGCGTGCCCTTCGGTATTGTCTCCGACCGCAGAGAACTCCAGCGCGCGATGCGCGACGCCGGCCGCTTGCCGCCGGGTCAATCCGCCACGATCCAATGGCCGGTGCTCCACCTGGGCGACGTGCCGCATTTCGATCCGCTCAAGTGGTATTTCCTGATCGCCGGCCAGGTGGAAAATCCCGTGCGCCTTTCCTGGAAGGAATTCACCAGTCTTCCTAGGAAAGAAGTCATCGCCGACATGCACTGCGTCACAAAATGGAGCCGTTTCGACGTGCGCTGGGAAGGTGTTCCCTTCAGTGAAGTTTACAAAATCGCAGGTGCGAAGCCCGAAGCGAAATACGTGATGGTTCTTGCCGAGCAAGGTTTCACGTCCAATGTTCCGCTCGAAGATCTCATGCGTCCCACGACGCTGTTCGCGCTCAAACACAATGGCGAAGACCTACCCTCCGACCACGGCTATCCCCTGCGCCTCGTCGTCCCGCATCTCTACTCCTGGAAGAGCGTGAAATGGGTTCGCGGCCTCGAGTTCATGGTGCAGGACGCGCCCGGTTTGTGGGAACAAAACGGCTACCACATGTACGGCGATCCCTTCAGAGAGCAGCGCTTCAGCCGTTAACCTTTCGCGGGATTTCCGCTCCGTGATATTCTCGAAGCCTTCATGGCTCTGACGCCGACCGCAAAACTAGGTCCTTACGAAATTAAGTCGCAAATCGGCGCCGGCGGCATGGGCGACGTGTATCGCGCCCGCGATACGCGCCTTTCCCGCGATGTGGCGCTGAAAATTCTGCCGGAATCGTTCGCCCGCGATGCCGACCGGCTGCGCCGCTTCGAGCAGGAAAGCCAGGCCGTCGCCGCCCTGAACCATCCCAATATCGTCGCCATCTACGACGTCGGCGAATACAACAACACGCCCTTTCTCGTTTCCGAACTGCTCGAAGGCGAA
Source organism: uncultured Acidobacteriaceae bacterium (assembly GCA_964563425.1). GTDB lineage: Bacteria > Acidobacteriota > Terriglobia > Acidiferrales > UBA7541 > Palsa-295. The sequence continues at coordinate 8,611 of CAZLWY010000097.1, forward strand.
AACCTGCGTGCGGTCATCAATCGCGGGCCTATCCCGCCGCGCAAGGTTGTCGAGTACGCTGTGCAAGTTGGCAAAGGCCTGGCCGCCGCGCATGACAAAGGCATCGTCCATCGCGACCTCAAGCCGGAAAATCTGTTTGTCTGCCGTGACGGCAGCGTGAAAATTCTCGACTTCGGTCTCGCCAAGCTCGCAGGAAAATCCGCCATCGAAGCCGACGCGGCCACGATGACCAGCTCGCATACGGCCGCCGGCGTCGTCATGGGCACCGCCAGCTACATGGCGCCCGAGCAGGTACGCGGTGAACCCGTCGACGCCCGCACCGACATGTTTGCCTTCGGCGCCGTGCTCTACGAAATGATCTGCGGCAAACGCGCCTTCCAACGCGACACGCCGCCCGAAACCATGACGGCGATCCTGCGCGAGGACGTTCCGGAAATCTCCGATATTCATCCGCCCGTTCCCCCCGCGCTCGATCGCATCGTCCGCCGCTGCCTCGAAAAAAATCCCGAGCAGCGTTTCCAATCTGCGAAAGATCTGGCCTTCGGCCTCGAAGCCCTCTCGCACATCTCCAGCTCGAGCCACACCGCCGCGCAACTAGCGATCGTCGCCGCAAAAACCGCGCCGAGGCTGAAACGAGGGCTGGCTGCCGCGGCAATCGTGCTGGCCGCCGCAATGCTCGGCATCGGCTGGTGGATTGGCCGAGGCAGCGGCTCGGCCCCACTGCCCCAATACAGGCAGATCACCTTCCGCACCGGCTCGGTCGGCAACGCCCGATTCGCGCCCGACGGCAGCATCGTCTACAGCGCAACATGGGTAGGCGCGCCCCAGCAGATCTACATCGCGCGCGTCGGTGACAACGGCTCTTCCGAACTCGGCCTCAAAAATGCCGAGCTGCTCTCCATCTCCAAGAATGGAGAGCTTGCGGTTCGCCTGAATTCCATATTCCGCTCTGGCTATTCCCGTTACGGCACGCTGGCGCGCTTGCCGTTGAGCGGGGGCGCCCCGCGCGAAGTCCTCGACAACGTGCAAGACGCCGAATGGGCCGCCGACGGCGAAGGCCTGGCGGTCATCCGTTTCGTTCCGGAGAATTCGCACTGGCGCCTCGAATATCCGGTCGGCAAGGTCCTGCTCGATACGATCAATTGGATTAGCCATCCCCGCATTTCGCCCGACGGCAAGTCCGTCGCATTCGCCGACCACGAAGTTCCCGGCGGCGACGATCGAGGGTCCGTCGCCGTGATGGATCCCGATGGACACGAGAAAAAGCTTTCGACCGGATGGGATTCGGTCGAAGGCATCCAGTGGTCACCCTCGGGTGACGAGCTCTGGTTTGCCGCTTCCGATAGCGGCGCCTCGGACCAGCTTCGCGCCGTCACTCTCGGCGGCAAACTCCGCAACATCGCCAACGTTCCCGGCGGCATGTGGTTCGAGGATCTTCACAATGGCCAGGCGCTGATGATCACGCATCAGCAACGCGTGGACATTCGAGGAATGGCTCCCGGCGAAAAGCAGGAGCGCGATCTCAGCTGGCTGGGTTGGTCCGAGCTGCGCGACATCAGCCGCGACGGCAAGAAAATCCTCTTCGAGGAAGAAGCGGAAGGCGGCGGCCCCAACTACTCCGTCTTCCTGCGCGATACGGACGGCTCGCCTCCGGTCCGCGTCGGAGAAGGTCTGGCGGGCGCGATCTCTCCCGACGGCAAATGGGTGTCCACGCATCCGCAGAAAAACGGCGTGATCACCCTGGTTCCCACCGGCGCGGGAGAGAGCCGGCAGCTGACCCACGACAACATCGCCTACGTCGGCGAGCGCTACATGCCGGACGGAAAGCATTTGCTCGCGATGGGCATCGAGCAGGGCCACGGGGTCCGGGATTACATGATCGACCTTGACACCGGCAACGCCGCGCCCCTCACTCCGGAAGGGGTCGCCGGCCTTTACCTTTCTCCGGACGGACGCAGCATTGCCGTCGACAGCGGCGACGGCAAAATCGGAATCTGGACCATCGGCGGCAACGCGGTGCGTCTCGTCCCGGATCTTGCCTCCCCGCAGCAACCGATCGCCTGGACGCCGGACGGCCAGTCGTTGTACGTGTTTTCGCGGGCGGTCGCACGGACGCAAGCGGAAGTCGACCGCGTGAACATCGCCACCGGCAAAAAGGAACTTTACAAGGTCTTTGGCACGCAGCTGCAGGCGGGAGTAGAAAGCGTTGGTGCTCCGCGCTTTTCGAGCGACATGAGCGCGTACGCTTACGTGTACAGCACGACTCTGAGCGAAGCCTACGTCGTGAAAGGCTTTCGATAGGACCTCCGCCGCGTCGCCTTGACTCCCGCCGGCTTTCGCCAGTTTTCAAAGAGCGTTCGGCTCTCGCCCGGTGAGTGGCCCGCATGGATTTCATTTTCGCGCGACAAATTCGAGCGCGCGCACTGACGAACCAGACTCGCATTTTGCGCGCGCGGATAGACCTGTGCGTTCGCACCATTCCGGTACAACGACTCGTTCGCTCTACCTTCCGGACGATCAAGAGAGTGCTTCGAGTTACCGACTGGGCAACCGCAAAGTAGGGATGGCAGGCGACCTGCGAATGACATGTTAGTGTTCAGTGAAGGTCACGGAGGGGATCCGCAAAATGTTCTGTCCTCAATGCGGGAAGCAGGTACCCGACGATTCTCAGTTCTGTTCGAAGTGCGGCCGTGGGATCGAGAAGTTGCTCTTGCCTCGGGCCGCCCGCCCGCTCAAGCCTTCGCATACGGGCCGGTGGATACTGCTGGTGCTGGTGCTCGCCGTCGGCTGCATCATCTTTCTGAATCTCACCACGCATAGCTCGCCGCCAGTCCCCGCGGCGCCTCCGGTTGTAAGAATGCTGAGGACCGAAACGATTGCGAACACCGCCATTACGGTGGGTGTGGGCAGCTTCAACTATTACAAGTTCGTTGTGCCCGCGACCGCTACCCAAGCGTCCGTGGATGGGCATTTCAGCGCTACGGGCGGATTTGGAAACGACATACAGGTGCTCGTCGTGAACGAGGACTCATTCGTGAATTTTCAGAACGGCCACGCGTCGGACGCCTATTTCAACAGCGGGAAGGTCACCCAGAACACCATCAACGCCCTCTTGCCCGGGCCGGGCACGTACTACCTCGTCTGCAACAACCGCTTCGGGCTGCTCGCGCCGAAAGGCATCGAGCTCAGCGCCATACTCCACTACGTGGACTGACAGATGCGCGCGGCGCCGGACCGCAAACGATGGTAGAACGACTTCGGATCATTCAAATCTGCGGGTACGGGCGCTTTCCAAAGACGTTTCTCCTGAAGAGCGGGGCCGCCAGAGGCACGCCTCTCTCAATGAAAACGCCGAGGGATTCCCCCGACGGCGTTTCTCCGTTTCCGGTTCCCAGGCCGATTTCAAATCGATGTCGTACAAAGGCCGCGATTGCAAACACGCAACTTACGGGAAAATCAAAACAAGAAAACGGTAAAAACGGTACAACGGCTGATTGGTAGGCCATTTTTAGGCCACGGGGATCGCAGATTCCCCAAAGATTCTTCCGAAGCCGCCGGCCACGACACGGCGGCTGGGAAAAACCGGAACCGGCCAGATCGGATGGAAGCTTCGCTTTTGAAGAACTTATGCGTGGACTTCAAGAGGACGAACCTGACTCTTGACCTTAGCTTCCTTTTGATTTCGCACGACTCGCAAATCAAAATCCGATTGAAGATTAAGCCAAAAATCGGGAGTCGTTCCGAACGCATATCCAAGCCGAAGAGCCATCTCGGGCGAGATACCGCGCTCCTCCTTGACGATATCGTAGATGCTTGGAGCAGGAACGTGCAGAGCCAACGCCAGCTTATTAGCGTTCAGATGAAGCGGCACCATAAACTCTTCTCGAAGAATCTCGCCCGGATGAATTGGTTTCAGTCGAGCCATGTTCCCTCCCTCAGTGATAATCTGTAATCTCCACGTGGTAGGCGTCTCCGTCGCGCCACACAAAACAGATACGCCACTGGTCGTTGATGCTTCTACTGTGCTGCCCCGCACGGTCACGTTCCAGTTGATGAAGTCTGTTACCCGGAGGCACTCTCAAATCCGTCAAACGTTCGGCCGCGTGCAGCATCAAAAGTTTTCGTCGTGCTGGCTGTCGAATGTTCACAAACTTACGAACATTCTCATCGTGGAAAAGCCTCTCTGTGTCGGCACGCTGGAAGGACCTTATCACATGCAGAGGATATAATGCGCCGCATTAAACGTAAAGGATTATCTTATTCCACCGCGATGAAGCCATGCCGTCAGTAGATGTCGTACTGCTCCCAGTGCAGCGTGGGGTCGGCCTGGATGATCACGGTTTTCTTGGTCCATTGCTCGAGCTCGTCGATCAGCGAAGATTCGCGCGTCTTTAGCGCCTTGCCGATCTCGGGATGCACGCGCAGAGTGATCGTGCCCGAGCTCATCTCGGGAGCCATCTTGTGGGCCTCGCTCTGAATCTCGTAGCACAGCGTGGGCACGGATTTCACCATACCGGAACCGGTGCAGTAGGGGCACGGTTGGGAAAGCATGCGCTCGAGGGCCTGTTTCGTGCGCTTGCGGGTGATGGCGACCAGCCCGAATTCGTTGAAGCGCAGCACCTTGGACGGAGCACGGTCGGCGCGAAGAGCATCCTCGAGCGCGGCCATCACTTTGTCGCGGTTGCGGCGTTCCTCCATGTCGATGAAGTCGATCACGATGATGCCGCCCAGGTCGCGCAGCCGCATCTGCCGCACGATTTCCTTCGCGGCTTCGGCGTTGGTCCGCACGATCGTGTCTTCCAGACGGTTCGAGCCCTTGCCGACGAATTTGCCGGTGTTGACGTCGATCGCCACCAGCGCCTCGGTGTGGTTGATCACGATGTAGCCGCCCGATTTCAGCCAGACTTTCGGCCGCAGGCCCTTGTCGATCTCCTGCTGGATGCCGAATTCCTCGAAAACTGGCGTGTCTTTCGAGTAGAGCTTCACGCGGCTGACCAGTCCCGGCTGAAAGCGGCTCATGAACTCGATCACTTTCGTGTATTCCTCTTCCTGGTCGACCCAGATTGCCGTGTAGTCGTTGCTCATGTGGTCGCGCAGCAGCCGCTGCACGAGATTCAAATCGCGATGAAGCAGAGACGGGGCCTTTTTCTGCTCCGACTTCGCCTTGATCTCCGCCCATGTGCGGGTGAGGAATTCCACGTCGGCGCGAACTTCCTCCTCCGCGGCCGATCCCGCGGCCGTGCGGACGATAAACCCTCCGCCCGCAGTGCCTTTCGCATCGTTCACCAGATGGCGCAACCGCGCACGCTCTTCGGCAGATGCGATCTTGCGCGAGACGCCGGTGTGATCGAGCGTGGGCATGTAGACCAGGAACCGGCCCGGCAAAGCGACGTGGCTGGTGATGCGCGCGCCTTTCTTTCCCAGGGGCTCCTTGGCGATCTGGACGATGATCTCCTGGCCTTGCTTCAGCATGTCCGCGATCAGTTGCGGACGGCGCTGCTGTGCAGAGCCATGGCCATGATGATGCCCGTGCTGGTGCCCCCCGCGCCCATGCTGCGGACGGCGCGCGCGGTCATCACGGCGGCCGCGATCCCGATCCCGGCCGCCACGGCGCGGATATTGCATGCGCGCGCGCTGGTCGTCGCGAACCTGTGCCCGCCACGGCTGTTGCTGCTGCGACGGAGCGCCCTCTTCCGAGGCGTGCGCGCCGGATTCGGGCGCCATGCCTTCTGTTCCGTGTTCGGCTCCGAGTTCGGACGGAGGCGCGAGCATTCCTTCGGTCTCCGCGCTTTCTTCCTCTTCGTCCAGTTCGGCTTCCTCTTCGGCCGCGTCGGCGGCATCGTCGGCGGCGTCTTGGGCTTCCAGTTCGGCGGCCGCCTCGGTCATTTCGCGATGTTCTTCGCCTTCGACGGCGTCGTGCACGGCACCGGCGGCGTCATCGGCTGCGGCGAAGCCTCGCTCCTCAGCGTCGCGTTGGGCGATTTCTTCCTGCGCCTCGGCGACGTGCTCCGCCAGTGAAGCGGCTTCGTCGGGGCTGAGATCGGCGACGGTCGCTTCCGCGCGGATCTCACCGTGTGCGAGTTCCTCCGGCTCGTCAACTTCGATTTCAGGTTCGGGCTCGACGACGGGCGCGGGAGCGGATGCTTCCACGCGGGATTCCGCGACGGGTTCCTTGGTCTTCCACTTCGCGAGCGATTCACCCGGCAACGGCTCGAGTCCCGATGAAACAGATGGTGGGGCATCGGAACCGCGCTCCGTGCGGAAGTCGGACCGACGCTCGGGACGAAACTCGCGGCGCGGTTCAAAGGGGCGCGGCGCGGGGGATTCGTGAATGTCTTCATGGGAAGCGGCCGTCATTTCCGGCGCGCCAATCGGCTGCTCGGGAGCTTCCTGATGAGCTCCCGTCTCGATGGACATCTCCGCGTCGGCGGGCAGGTCGTGGGCGATGGCCGGCGTCGCGGCTTCTGGCCGAACCGGTGCGCCGTCGATTACCGGCGGCTTGTCCTTGTATCGCGCGAGCGATTCGCCGGGAAGGATTATGGAGACGTGCCCTTCCGGAGCGCCGGCTTCAGCGGGCGAATCGTCGTACGGGCGATGCGAAGCGTATTTGGAGGGCGGCAGCTCGCGACCGAAGCCCCGGTCGCCACCGGGACGTCCTCCTCCTCCGCCGCGACCGCCGCGGTTGAAGCGTCCGCGACCACCGCGACCACCGCGGCGACCGAAATCGCGGCCGCCGGGACGTCCGCCGCCGCGATTGTCGAAGTGCGGGCGATCGTGCGAATGGGGCGCGCCCGATGGCGCCGAAGGCATCGGCGGGGCAGGCGCCCCCAAGGAATTCCCGGGCTCGATGGCAAAGGGTTCTGCTGCCGCGTGGGATCTCGATGGAGGGCCGAATGACTCGCCGGGCAGCGGCTCGAGCGGAGCCGCGCCCGCCTCAACCGAAAGACTCGCCGGCCCGGACGAAAATTCAACCGGAGGCACCGAAACAGGCGCAGGGGCAACGTGCACGGGTGGCTTGGCGATTTTTTCGTCGGCGATGTGCTCGTCGAGATCTTCGATACCTTCGAGGAAGTCGGAGACGTAGAGGAAAGCGTCGCTATCGAGACCGATATCCACAAAGGACGACTGCATGCCGGGCAGCACGCGCGTCACACGCCCTTTGTAGATGCTTCCGACTAGCGCAAATTCTTTTTCGCGTTCAACGTAATACTCACAGAGAAGACCTTCTTCCAT
>CAZLWY010000098.1:0-10705 GCA_964563425.1 uncultured Acidobacteriaceae bacterium
TCCCGGAGATTTTCGCCAGTTTTTCACGCGCCAGCGGACGGAGCGTGAACTTGCCCGTATCGAAAAGCACGTCGGACATGTTGACGACGAGGCCGCGAGCGGTATCACGCGTGGCAAGAATTGCATTGAATTGCAACAGCAAGCTGGCGCGGAGTGCTTCCCGTTCCTTCAAAGCCTGCTGGAGTTGTTGATCCGACGCGGCTGCAGCGGCTCGATTCCGGTCGGAATCCGCCTGTGCAACCTGTTGCTGCTGTTGCGCGTCAGCGGCGGCTTGTTCGGCTGTTGCCCGCCGGCTATTTGCGTCCGCCGCTGCGCTCTCTGCCTGTACACGCTGGCGCATAGCGTCCGCGGTTTGTGCTTCGGCGCTCTGGCGAGCCTGCATATCCTGCTGCGATTGAGCCTTGGCGTCTCTTTCGTGGTCTTCTGCGGCTCGCTTCTCCGCGTCTATCCGGTCGGTTTCAATTCGTTTCATCGAGATTTCGGTAGCGTCTTCCGCTGTCTGCACCACTTCGCGCGAGACCGAAATCAGCCCTTTCTGGTCGATGTGCCTAGCAGTAGCCAGGGCGTCCGCCTCTTTCATTTGGCGAACGGCATTACCATAACTTTCGCTGGCATACCGGTCAGCGGCTTCCGAAAGAGCGATGCGCACAGCATTGCGCGCTTCAAAGAATTCGAGCGGCAATTTTGCATTCAACACGACAGGGTCGAACGTATATCCGCTGGGGATGTAACCGCCGCGTCCGATCAGTTCGTATTTGGCATCCACCGGCTCGGTGGTGCCGTTGGTTTCCGCCGTAATGGCGTTCTCAAGCACGACCACGTTGCTCGGGCGCCGCACCGCATAATACGGTTCGGCGGTGACGATCATAGCGAACGCCTGAAGATCCGTAGTGACGTCCAGTTTGCTGCGGCGATCATGGCCCACCAATACTTCACCCATGTTCACTGGACGGCCCTCGGGCGAAATCGCCCACAGGACATAGGTAAGGTACTCGTTGCCGAATGTCGCGGGACTCTGTAGTTCCCCAAACTCGACTTTGACTTCCATGACCCCGCGATTGGTTCGGACGTCGGCTTGTCCATTTGCAGCGGGCATCAGGTCCGTTCCACGGAAATCAATCTGCGTGTTTGAATGCCGGTGCCCGTAATTCACTGCGGGCGTTGTGCGGCTGATGACGTTGGTCTGGGCCTGCGCGGATACGCCCAGAGTCATAATGAATATCGAGAAAAACCTGGCTAGCTTCACTATAAATCTCCTTTGTGTAACTACAACACACCCTACTGGCGGTCTGTTCGATCCGTCGTTTCGAGCCGCAACATGGGGTTAGTCTGTATCTCGAAGCTCGATGGAATCATCGACGATCCGCCTCCAGCATCAGCGTTCGCCGACCTGAATACTATCCGTTACGAGACATGTTGCCGATTGGTGGGAAATCGGATATATCGGGCGGCCATCGGGGGCCAAAACGAGCCTGAGCCTTATTTCGCTGGGTGTCGCGTGGGGGCGGGAAACCGATGACGGTTCAGGGGCGATTATTACAATTGCTCTGTATTACGCACGACAACTTGGAACTGACGGCAATAGCAGGAATTACCGTCAGCATCGAGATCGAGTCCTGATGAACGACCTAACCGGGAAAGTGCGTCCCGGGACCCGAGTTACCGATAAATCCGCCTAAAATCAGGACCTTGCGGCGCTTTCGGCCAGGGCCATCAAGATTTTGTGCCCAGCATCAAGGCGCATATTGGGTGAAGACGAAGTCGCGAGAAGCTTTCGCATGGCAGGGGGAGCAAGTTTTGAGCTGCGCCTCGGTGCCCGGTTTACCGTCTTTGTCGAAGTGAGCGAATCCCCAACCGCCCGTCGTGGCGTATTTTTTTGAATCCTTGACCATAAACTGAACGTTCGTAGGGGGCCCGGGAACGAAAGATTGGGGATCGCCAAAGACTTTGTCGTTTTCCTCCGACGGGACGTGGCCGTAGTGTAGAGCGGCAATGATCGTGCCGTCCGGGAACGGAAGCTTCCCGTCGCGGTAGGCCTTGATCGCTACGTCATTGCCCAGAACGGCAGCGAAACTGTGGAGGTTGCCTTCTTCGTGGGCCACGGAGACCAATCTCCAGTCTCGGTATCCAGGCGGAATTTTGATTCCGAAGATCGGGACGGCTTCTCCACCTCCTTGTCCTGACGCAGGAGCCGTTAGGACGAATACACCAGCGCCCGTCGCAACTGCAATCAGTAAGCAAGCCATCCATTTCATAGGGCTCTCCTTATGAAGGTGCGCACCGGCTTCGCGTGACCGGCTACGTCCGCGGCCCTATGCTCCAAATTCGTATGGCTGTTCAGGGCCGCGAATACGACATCGGTTGACCGCACGGCTGAGCGGGGCCACGCCAATCCCAATCGGGGGCGCTCCGCTCAGCTTCTCGACGCTGTCAATCGAGTTCCAACTTCGGAGACCGATACGCTCACGTCTCTTCCTCTGTGATAGCTGGTAACGAGGTCCGAGGAGGCGTTTCTACCATGTGGCAACTTCAAGGAGGTAGGGGTTGTGGGTTCAATTCGATGCTCCCACCCGGCCCTCTCGTTATTCTCGACAGGGGCTTGACCGTGCCGAGCTTCTTTCCTCTCTTGAGTGCCTTCGTTGTCTTCTTGCTCTTTTTTGCTGCCACGTGGTTTCTCCTTCTCTGTGAGATTGCCCCCGTGGGCGGGAACCATGCTTATATGCAATACCTGCGCCAATGTAAACAGCGTAACCCGGGCGCTCTATCGCCTTTCGATTCTTAGGCGGCCCATCCGACACGCTGCGAAGGGGGGCAAGCTCTCTGTTGAATAATCAATTTTCAATTGCAAAAGTCAACGCGAAGCACCGCCCGGGTGTCTTTAGCGTGCTGCCGGATGAACGGGCTTACCGCAGCAGTTCGTACCGGGACCAAGATACGCGCCGCGCACGAGCGGTTTTTCAAACCGGTCCATGGACTGCCGGCCCGATCATTTGACTCAGCCCCCGCCGCTCGGTACATTCCAGATGGAAACTCCGATCGAGCCGATCGCAGGGCATTTGCCTCGGCGCTTGCGATCTGTTTCCACGCCTCAGCATGGCAGAAGCCGGTTCATTCGCGGAAAAGGTAAAACAGCAAGCGGACATCGTCCGTGTGATCGGCGAATACGTCCGCCTCAAAAAGACCGGCCAGAATTTCACCGGCCTCTGCCCGTTCCATCAGGAAAAGACACCGTCGTTCGCCGTGCACCCCGTGCGCCAGATCTATCACTGCTTCGGCTGCGGAGCCGGCGGCGACGTCTTCAAATTCGTCATGGAGATGGACAAGAGCCCGTTCCCGGAAGCCGTCCGCACCGTCGCTGAAAAATGCGGCATCCCGATTCCGCGCCCGCGCGAGCGCTCGCCTGAGGAGCATCGCGAAAATCAGCAGCGCTCGGCGCTCGTCGAAATGCACCGCGCGGCGGCCGAATTTTTCCAGCGCCAGCTCCGCGACACGGGTGAAGGCAAAATCGCCCAGAGCTACCTCGAAGACCGCGGACTCGACCGCGACTCCGTTATCCGCTTCGGCCTTGGCTGGGCGCCGTCTTCCGGAGACGCGCTCCTGCGCCTGCTGAAGCAGAAATATCCCGAAAAGTTGCTCGAAGTCTCCGGCCTCGTCTCGCGCAACGAAAGCGGGCGCTCCTACGATCGCTTCCGCAGCCGCATCATGTTCCCGATCGCCAACGACGCCGGCAAAGTGATCGCCTTCGGCGGCCGCGCCATGGGCGAGGCCATGCCGAAATACATGAATTCGCCCGAGACGCCGATTTATTCCAAGAGCAGTGTCCTTTATCATCTCGATCGCGCGAAAGAAGAGCTGCGAAGAAGCGATTTCGCCATCCTCGTCGAAGGCTACCTGGACGCGATCGCTGTCGCCCGCGCGGGATGCACAAACGTCGTGGCCAGCTGCGGCACCAGCCTCGCCGAGCCGCAGATCAAGCTGCTTTCCCGTTTCACGCGGCGAGTGGTTGTGAACTACGATCCGGACACCGCGGGCCAGGTCGCCACCGAACGCTCGCTGACGCTGCTTCTCGAGAAAGAATTCGAGGTCAAAGTGCTCGCGCTTCCCGGAGGCGCCGATCCCGACAAATTCTTCAAAGAGCAGGGCGCGGACGCGTATCGCAAGCTCCTGAAGGAAGCGCCGCAGTACATCGATTACCTCATTGGCCGCGCCCGGAAAATGGACCGTTCGTCCGCCGCCGGAAAGGTGGCCGCGCTGAATTTCCTGATGCCCTTCATACAGCGGCTCCCGAATCGCCTGCTTCGTTCGGAATGGGCCTCGCGCATCGCCTCGGAATTGCGCGTCGATGAACCGGTGTTGCGCGCGGAACTGAACCGCGCCGCCGTCGAGCGCCGCAGCGAAGTCAAACCAAAGGCCGCTTTGCTCGCACCCGTGGTAAAACCCGCCGAACGGCAATTGATTCACATGCTCGTCGAAGCCCAGGAATTCCGCGAGCGGCTCGCGCACGAGCTCCTTGCCGACTCGCTGCATCGCGGCCTGGAGTGCGAAAAGATCCTCGACGTGCTAATCTCCAAGGCGGGCGAAAAGCCCGATCCCACCGTATTGGCTGCCGCGCTCGAGGACAAAGACCGCCGGCTTTTTTTCGAGATCCTTTTCGAATCATCCGCCGAGCCGACCTGGGAAGAAGCCGAAAGCTGCCTCAGCGTGCTGCGTAGTGGCCGTGACAAACGCGAGCTCGCCGAGCTGCAGCAGAAAATCGAGTCGAAAGCGTCACCCGCCGAATTGAATCGCCTGCTCGCCCAGCGGCTGGAGCTTCAAAAGAAACTCGCGCAACGTTGACGTCGTCGGACAGACCTTCCATGACATCCAAGCTCCCATCCATCGTGATCGTCGGCCGTCCCAACGTGGGCAAATCGACGCTATTTAACCGCCTCACCGGCACGCGCCGCTCGATCGTCACCAACGAACCGGGTATCACCCGCGACCGTATCTATGGCACGGCCGATTGGGAGGGCCGCGCGTTCGAAGTGGTGGATACGGGCGGAATCGTGCCGGAAGATAAAGCCGAAATTCCCGGCGAGATTCTGCGGCAGGCGCACCTGGCGATCGCGAATGCGGCGGTCGTAGTGCAGGTCGTCGACGGCCGAGAGGGCCCGGTGCCGCTCGATGCGGAGCTGGCGCAGCTTTTGCGCCGCGCGGGCAAACCACCCGTGCTGGCAGTCAATAAAATCGATTCGCCGAAGCAGGCGGAACTGGCCGCACAGTTCTACGAGATCAGCGACGAAGTCTTTCCGGTTTCAGCCGAGCACGGTTTCGGCCTCGACACGATGCTCGACGCGCTGACGAAGGATTTCGAGCGCGCCGAACAGACCGCCGCGCAACCGGACATCCATATCGCGATCATCGGCCGGCCCAACGTCGGAAAATCGACGCTGCTGAACCAACTGGTCGGTGCGGACCGTTCGATCGTATCGTCCGAGCCCGGCACTACGCGCGACATGGTCGACACGGTAATCGAGCGCAACGGCAAGAACTACCGGTTTCTCGACACGGCAGGAATCCGCCGCAAGGGCAAGACGCGCCTGATCGCCGAAAAGCTGAGCGTGATCATGGCCCGGCAGCATTTGGAACGCGCGGACATCGCCGTGATCGTGGTCGATGCGTCGATGGGTGTCACGTCGCACGACGCCACCATCGCGGGCTATGCCGAGCAGTCGGGACGCTCCGTGATCATCGCCATGAACAAATGGGACCTGGCTCTGGAAGCCGCGCGCGAGCAAGCCGAGCGAGAGAAAGCGCGGGGTGGAAAAGGCAAGGGCGGAAACGCCAACAAGCTGCTGCAGGATTACGAGCCGCTGGTGCGCGCGAAATTTAAATTTCTTGCGTTCGCGCCCGTCGTGTTTCTGTCCGCGAAGACCGGCGAGCATGTCGATCGCCTGTACACGATGATCGACCGCGTGGCCGAAGCGCGCCAGCGCCGGATTTCGACCGGCGAACTGAATCGCTGGCTCGCCAGCGTCGATCTGGAGCGCGGAACCACACCTGCAAGCCGCAAGGTGAAAATCTTCTACATCACGCAGGCCACGGCCGGTCCGCCCACGTTTGTCCTTTTCACCAATCAAACCAAGCCGCTGCATTTCAGTTTTCAGCGCTTCCTGGAAAACCGCCTGCGCGAGAAATTCGATTTCCTGGGCACACCCATCCGGTTCACACAGCGGTTGAAAAAGAGTGCATCGCGCGACGAATCCGGCCGCGAGCCCCGCCGCCTCACCAAACACGAACCGCGCCACAGCAAACGGCGCGGATGGGAACCGCCCGAAAAACGCGACCGCCGCTGAAATACCACCGCGTCGCTGCCGAGTCCGTTGTCAGCGAGCAGTGAAGAGCCTGCTCAGCAGGGCCCGGGAGCTTTGCTGCGAACCATGCCCGCATTTCCGCGCGATCGCACGACGCAAGTCGAGAGTGCCTGGGATCGTAGAAACCCCGGAAAATGATGGAGTTGGAGCCGTTGAACCCTCAAGAAGACCTTGCGATTTTCACGGGTTCGATTCCGAGATGGGAACGGGGAGTTTGAACCTGCCCTGCTTCCAGGATTTTTTTCTCAGCCCTCCGAACTCTCTGACGGGCGGAAGTCTCTACTAGAATGACGCAAGCGCGTGCCTACTTCCAGACAAGAGGCGCAGTGGGTTCTGAGGGCCCAGTGCGGCGATCGCGAGGCCCTCGAGCTGCTTTTGCGCAGCGTGCAGTTGACGCTCCGCCGGTATCTCACGAGGCTCGTGGGCCCATCCTCGGCAGATGATGTGCTGCAGGAGGTTCTGATTCTCATCTCTCGCAAGCTGAAATGGCTGGAGGCGCCGGAAGCGTTTCGTCCGTGGACGTACCGAATTGCGAGCCGGGAGGCCTTTCGTCAGTTGAGGAAGGAGAAGCGCCGATCCGAGCAGGTTCGCGACGAAGCCTCGCTAGAGGATGTGCCCGCAGCTGCATCAGTGGTGCCGCCGGAACTTTTGCCGGAGCTGCTGAAATCCGAGGCGCTTTCTCCGGCGAGCCGCGCTGTTTTGGCGTTGCATTTTCAAGAGGAGCTGCCTCTTCCGGAAATCGCGGCGATTCTTGAGATACCCCTGGGGACGGTCAAGTCGCGCCTATCGTATGGCTTGGCGGCCCTTCGCAAGAAACTCGATCCTACAAGGAGCGTGTGATGGCAGAAGAAATGGAAACGATCCTTCGGAAATCACTGGACGCCGTGGACCGCAGCCAGAGGTGGCAAGTCACGGGACTGGTGGTGTTCCTACTGCTCCTACTGCTCCATCTGTTCGCGTTCATTGAAGCGGTCCACGGGGGCCACAATCTCCAAACCATCTCTCCGAGGGCCATCGGCATGGGCATATTTTCGGTGCTGCTCATGGTGTTAGCCTGCACGTTTGGCATCACGTTTTTCATATCGCGGATGACCAAGCGGATTCTGAAGGCGATCGAGCTATCGTCGAAGCCCTAAGGGAGCGAGGGGTTGACAGGACGCGAAAAGGGCCTACGATTGGGGTACTCGACATGGGTAGTGCGGCTCAAGCGGCGCGTGAACTTCCGGAAAAGAGCCTGTTCCGCATCGGCGAAGTGAGCCGGTTGACGGCGACGAAAACGTTTGTCTTGCGCTACTGGGAATCGGAATTCCCCACGCTGCAACCGGTAAAGAGTCCGAGCGGGCATCGGTTGTATCGCCGCGACGATATCGAAACCGTCTTTGAGATCAAGCGGCTGCTCTATGAAGAGGGTTTCACAATCGCGGGCGCCCGCAAACATCTGGCGGAAGGGAATGGCCGCGCGGGCGCCAACGGAGACGCCAACTCAGCGCACGAGGTTTCGCACCTGGTGGAAGCGACGACGAAGCCCATGCCGGCGTCGCGCGCGCATCGAAAATTCCTGCTCGATCTTCATGAAGAATTGCTCGCTGTCTTGACCCTTCTCGAACGCGAGTGATACGCTCGAAAGCGGTTTTTTTCACCGGTCGGGACGTGGCGCAGCCTGGTAGCGCGCACGCTTGGGGTGCGTGAGGTCGCTGGTTCGAATCCAGTCGTCCCGACCATTTGCTCTCTCCGCCGCGATGAGCAGGAACCCTTGATCGAATTCACGCCTTCTGGACGTTCATGCCGAATATTCTGATTACCAATGATGATGGGATTCACGCGCCGGGGCTGCGGGCGCTGGTCGCAGGCTTGCAAGGGCTCGGGACGATCACGATCGTGGCGCCTTCGCGGGAGCGGAGCGCAGCGGCGCAGTCCCTGACGCTGCGGCAGCCGATCTACTGTGACAAGATCGCCGAGCGCGAGTATTCGATCGACGGCACGCCCGCCGACGCGATGATTCTGGCGTTTCACCATTTGCTGGCCGAGAAACCCGATATCACGTTTTCCGGAATCAATCCCGGCGGAAACCTAGGCGAGAACATTTATTACTCCGGAACCGTTGGCGCGGCGATGGAGGCGGCGATCAATCGAACGCCGGCCGTCGCGGTGTCCGTGGCGTACAAGGGCAGGGGATTCGATTTCGCTCCGGCGGCGCATTTCACGCGGACGCTGGCGCCGATGGTGTTGCGCGAGGGGTTGCCGGCGGGCGTGATGTTGAACGTGAATGTGCCGCAGGATTGGACCGGGGAAGTGCGGATCACGCGGCAGTCTTCCAAGATCACGCGCAATGTGTTGAAGCCGGGGACGGATCCGCGGGGGCGGCAATATTTCTGGTTGAGCGAGCAGCAGTTTAAAGAGGGAATTGAGCGGGACACGGATCATGCGGCGATCCGGGACGGGGCGGTGTCGATTACGCCGCTGATGATCGACCACACGCATGGCGGGTCGGTGAAGCATTTGGCTCACTGGGCGAAGAGTTTGGCGGAGGCGGCGCGGAAATAAACTGGATTGGCCACAGAGACACGGGGCAAAACGCTGATAAACGGCAGAACCTGAACAATGGCGACGGCTAAGAAGGCTGCGGAAGCGAAGGCGGAAGAGATGACCGTCGAGGGGATTTTCGGACCTGGCGGGCTGCTGGAGAAGCGGCACAGAGGCTACGAGTTTCGGGCTTCGCAGCTGGCGATGGCGAAGATTACGGATGAGGCGTTTAGGAAGCATCAGCATGTGGTGATCGAGGCCGGGACGGGCACCGGCAAGACCCTGGCCTACCTGATCCCGGCGATTCGCAGCGGTCGGCGCGTGGTCGTTTCGACCGCGACGAAATCGCTGCAAGAGCAGCTCTTTGAGAAAGACGTTCCCTTCCTGCAGAAACATTTTGCTCCCAACCTGAACGCGGCGCTGATGAAGGGGCGGGCGAATTTTTTGTGCCGACAGAAAGTGAATCAGATGGAGGGGCAATCGGTGCTGAAAGGCATCGACGAAATCGACTGGTTTTCGCAGATTAAGGACTGGGCGAAACTGACGGAGACGGGCGACCGGAGCGAGCTGACGTTCCTGCCCGACAATGCGGAGCTTTGGAACCGGATCGACGCGCGCAGTGATTTGTGCACGGGGCGGAAATGTCCGGAATTCCAGCGATGCTTCATCACCACGATGCACCAACGGGCCGAGGAAGCGGACCTGATCATCGTGAACCACGCGCTTTTTTTCGCGGACCTGGCCATGCGGCAGGACGATTTCGGGTCGATCCTGCCGGAATATGGGGCGGTGGTGTTCGACGAGGCGCATGAAATCGAAGGCGTGGCGAGCGATTATTTCGGGCGGCAGGTTTCAAGCTACCGGTTCGAGGAGCTCGGCCGCGATGCGGAAAGCACATTGCGTGTGCTGCAAATCGATGCAGCGCCGCTTCGCAAGCAATTGACGCGGATGCGCGAGCGGGCACGCAGCTTTTTCGAGAAATTTCCGGAGCGCGAGGGTCGATTTCCGTTCGGGCCTGCGGAGCGGCGCGCGTTTCTGGATCAGAATCGCGAGGCGTACGACGATGTTGCATCCTCCCTGAAGCGCGTAGAGGCGGAGCTATCGGCGCTGGCGCAGAAACCGGAAGAAGTGGTGGCGCTGGCGCGCCGCGCGGCGGAGATGCGGCGCGAGCTGACGTTCTTGCTCGAGAGCGAAGAGAAAAGCTACGTTTACTGGTACGAGCGGCGCGGGCGGGGCTTGTTTCTGGCGGCGACGCCGATCGACGTGAGCGAAATCCTGCGTGAGAAGCTGTTCGATCAATTCGATACAGTGGTGCTGACGTCGGCGACGCTGGCGGTGGGCGGACGATTCGACTACATGAAGCAGCGGCTGGGAGTGCTGCCGGCGAACGAAAGCGTGCTGCCGCAGGAGTTCGATTATCCGACGCAGGCGCTGCTGTACATTCCGCCGTCGCTGCCGGACGTGCGCGCGCCGAATTTCGCGGCGGCGGCGGCGGACGAGATCACGCGACTGCTGGAGATTTCGCAGGGGCGGGCGTTTTGTTTGTTCACGAGCTACACGCAGATGCGGGATTTGTACGAGCGGGTGTCGGGAAGGCTAAAATTTCCATTCCTGCTGCAGGGAACGGCGCCGCGATCGATCCTGCTCGAGCGATTTCGCAGTACTGCGAATGCGGTGCTGTTCGCGACGTCGAGTTTCTGGCAGGGCGTGGACGTGCCGGGCTCGCAGCTTTCGTGCGTGATCATCGACAAGCTGCCGTTCGCGGTGCCGAGCGATCCGGTGGTGGCGGCGCGGGTACGGGCGCTGCAGGAGGACGGACGCAACGCGTT
>CAZLWY010000099.1:0-1509 GCA_964563425.1 uncultured Acidobacteriaceae bacterium
GGTGTAATCCAGCTTCGTCAGCCGGTCCACGCGCGCCCGCAGTAACCGCCCGGCGTCGAGCACCAGCCAGATCGTCTGGCTGCGCTCGATCTGATGCACTTTCGTGATCAGCTTGCCGCGCCGCGCCGTCACGCTCCAGCAGATGTCGCGGAACTCGTCGCCGTCGCGAAAATCGCGCAGGCTTTCAAACTCGCGTCCATGCCCGCGCTGCCGCTTCAATCTTTTTTCCAGCTCGATCTGCCGGCTGCGGATCAGGTAGATGCGCATGCGCTGCGCTTCTTCGATGTTGGGATAGACGCGAACGGTTTGCGGCAACCACGCGTGCGCCCATCGTTCCGCGACTCCCAGCCGGCTCTGATAACGCACCCAGACATTGCCGAATTGCGCGTCACCCCGGGATCGCGGTTCGATCGGATAGCTGGCTGAGCGAGCGCCTCTTGCGGGAACGTCCATCTCGATCTTCGCCAGATCCGGGCGGAAAGATTCCGGCGATTCGTCCATCACTTTCGTCGAAATCGCGCCGCCGGAATTATTTTGCAGCTCGATTGTTACCGCCGTGCGCTTCGTCAGTCCCAGCGATTCCTCCCACAACCTCCTCACTTCGATCTGCTCCGGCCGCGCCATCTGGCTCAAGTCCCAGGCCCAAACGACGAGCGCGATTGCGTCCCAGGCCAACATGACGTAGAGAAATCGCGGTTCGCGCCAAGCGGGAGCGATCCAGATAAGCCCCGCGAAGAGCAGCAGGAAAAATCGCCGCCCGAAAGCGACCGGAAAACGCCCGGCCCGTTCGGCTCGCGCGGCCACGTTCGAAGGCACAAGCTTATTCACGGCCTATTTCGGGACGGCAATGGCCGTCAGCACTTCGGCGATCACCTGATCGGGTGTGATGCCTTCCAGATCGGCTTCCGGTTTCAGCATCATGCGATGCCGCAGGATCGGTGGCGCCGCGAATTTCACATCGTCGGGAATCAGAAAATCGCGCCCTTCCGTCGCCGCGATCGCCTTGGATGCCAGCATCATGGCGACTGCCGCGCGCGGGCTCGCCCCCAGGCTTACGGCCGCAGAATCACGCGTCGCTCGCACGAGGGCCACAATGTAATCGAACAGTTTCGGTTCCACCTGCACGCGCGCCGCTTCGGCCCGCGCCGCTTCCAGCGCCTCCTTCGATAGCCGCTCAAGCCCTGCGCGATCCAGGTCTCTCGCCTCGAATCCCCCCTGATAGCGCGACAGAATCTCCGATTCCTGCGAAGCCTCCGGATAGCCGATCCGAATTTTCATCAGGAAACGGTCCAGCTGAGCTTCCGGCAGCGGATACGTGCCCTCGAATTCCACTGGATTCTGCGTAGCGAACACGGCGAAGGAACGCGACAGCGGATAGCTCACGCCGTCGATCGTCACCTGAAACTCTTCCATCGATTCCAGCAGGGCCGACTGCGTGCGCGGAGGCATCCGGTTGATCTCGTCCACCAGCAGCAGGTCGGTGAACACAGGTCCGCGATTCATCCGAAA
>CAZLWY010000100.1:0-5023 GCA_964563425.1 uncultured Acidobacteriaceae bacterium
CACGGCTCAACAAACCGTGCCCGCGTCGGCGTGCGACTATGCGTGCCTTAGCGGGTATCTCGATCAGTATCTCAGCGCGCTGGTGGCGCACGATCCCGCGCGGCTGCCGCTTTCGCCTCACGTGCGTTTCACCGAGAACACGATCGCGATGAGGCTCGGCGACGCGCTGTGGGGCACGATCAGCGGCATGGGCACCTACAAAATCTACTTTGCCGATCCGCACGCGGGCGAAGCCGGATGCGAAGTGACCATTCGCGAGAATGGCACGCCGGCGATTCTGGTCGTCCGGCTGAAAGTCGTGGCCAAGAAAATCACCGAGGTCGAAACGGTCGTGCGCCGCGGCGCCGAGCCGGCCGAAAATCTCGAGAAATTCGGCCAGCCGAATCCGGTGTGGCTGGAGCCGGTTCCGGCAGCCGCGCGCACGCCGCGCGCGGATATGCTGAAGGACGGGAACCTGTATTTCGACGGCATCGTGCATCTGGATGGAAACATCCCGCCATTTGACGACACGTGCAATCGCATCCTGGATGGAGTTCAAGACACGAACAATCCGAACTACAACGAAGGCTGGGCCAGTGGAAAATACAATCCCGCTGCGCTCGGCTGCCGCGACAACATGAACACAAAAATCTGGGCGTACATCAAGTCAGTCGATCCGCGGCGGTTCATGATCGTGGACGAAAAGATGGGAATCGTCTTCGGATTTTTCATGTTCACGCATCCGGGCACGGTGCTCGAAGCCGACGTTCCGGGAATTGGTAAGATTCCCATGCCAGCTTCGGCGAAGCGACCGTTCAATGTCGAGGTCGCCGAGTTTTTCAAGATTCAGGACAACAAGATCCGGCAGGTCGAGGGCGTGCAGCTGGCGCTGCCGTATCATCAGCCGACCGGTTGGTAGCGGGGACCCAGTCGGGCCGCAAATCTTCCGCGCAGGCATGCACGGATCGATTGTTTCCGTCGGTGATGGCGATGATGGCGCCGTGGCGATCGGGAAGGCCGCGGAGATGCAATCGCCCTGACCCACTCGGGCCCGCTCACTTCAAGCCGGCCGGCGGAGACCCACGACGGCCTCCATGTGAAACGTCTGCGGGAAAAGGTCGAAAAGGTGCACCCGCGAAATTTCGTAGCCTTTGGCAACGAATGCCGCCAGATCGCGCGCCAGGGTTGGAGGATCGCAGGACACGTAGGTGATTCGGGGCGGTGAGAGCCGCGCAAGGTGTTTGACGATGCCGGGCTCGACGCCGGCTCGCGGAGGATCCAGAACGACGAGATCGGGCTTTTCCTTGAGCTTCGCGAGAAACGGCTCGACGTCCGCGGCCCGGACTTCGATTCCCCGGCCGCCAGGTGCCGCACGGCCGGAGGCGTTGGCCTCCAGATCTCTTGCGGCCGCGGGATTCGATTCAACCGCAATCGCGCGCGGGAACCGCTTCGCCAGCGCCACGGAGAAAAGCCCGACTCCGGCGAAGAGATCCAGCGCGATCCGGCCTTCGGTTTCCGATTCGGCGACTTCGCGCACGAGATCGTCCACGACGAACCGATTCACCTGGAAAAACGAAAAATGGCCTACGCGATACGATGAGCCTGCGGCTTCGTATTCGACGTATCCGGGACCATCCAGCTCCATGCGCTCGCGGGTGGGATCGTGGAAGAGCAGGCTGGCAATCTCCGGCAGGATTTTTTTCAGACTGTCGGCCAGCGCCTGAGCTTGTTTCGGAAATCCGGCGAAGGTCGCGGTCAGCAGTAGCTTCGTATCGTTCGCGCCGGCAAATGCCTCGATTTCGCGCAGCTCGCGCGGCAGAGCTCCCTGCGCAGCCGCCGCGCGCAGCGCGAGCAATGTCTTCAGAAGCAGTGGCGAAAGAATCGCGCAATCTTCGACCGCGCAAAGGGTCGTGGAACCAGCGCGAAAATATCCGATGCCTACTCCTCCCGCGCCATTTTCACCGAGCGGGCGAATTTTCCACTGCGCACGGTTGCGATATCCCCAGGGAGGGGACGGGTGCGCGCTGATGTCGCCGGGCCAGTCGATGCGGCCAATGCGGCGGAGCGTCTCGCGCAAGATTTCGGATTTGTATTGGAGCTGAGATTCGTAGGCGATGTGTTGGTAATCGCAGCCCCCGCAGGTGCCGAAATGGGGGCAGCGGGCCGAGGCGCGATCGGGCGAAGGCTCGAGCACGCGTTCGACGCGGGCGCGGATGAACTTCTTTTTCTGCTCGACGGCGGCGGCTGCGACGCGCTCGGCCGGCAGGACGAAGGGAACGAAGACGGTCGAGCCGTCGTGGTGAGCGAGGCCTTCGCCCCCGTAGATCAATTTCTCGATGGTGATTTCCATTGAAGTTGCGTTTGCCATTCCTCGGTTTTCGTGCCGATCAAGAACGGCGCCGACCTTTGTTTTCAGTGAGTTAGGGTGATTTCAAATCCTGGACATGGACGGTTAGAAACTGAGTCGAACAGGCTACGGCGCCGGATTGTCCCCGGGGTTGCTGGCCGCTCATCGACGCGCCTCGACGCTAGCACAATTGCCCACTCGCGGATAGATCGTAAAACTACGCTGTCGTTGATACACGATATGTCCGGTCTCATGAACACACGATATGTCCGCTTTTTGAAAAGCGGCCAGGGGGCAAGATGCAGGCCCGGAGACGGGCACCTCCGGCGCGGCAAAAATCAGGTGAGGTAGAACAGGCTTAGGCGGGGGATGTGGAAGGTCTCGAACAGGCGTTTTTGGGTGTATTGGCGCTCAAGTTGGGAAAGTTGGTCGGCGGACATTTTGCGCTTGTAGGGCGCCAGGGAGCGGTCGATTTCGCGGCGGATTGCGAGCAGAGAGTCTTCGTCGGCATCGGCGGAGAGAGCGGCGGTTAGCTTTTCTTCGAGGATGGTCAGGCGGCGTTCGAGGTCTTCGAGGTCGAGC
The DNA here is from genome assembly GCA_964563425.1 of uncultured Acidobacteriaceae bacterium. Lineage (GTDB taxonomy): Bacteria > Acidobacteriota > Terriglobia > Acidiferrales > UBA7541 > Palsa-295. Next base: position 2,909 of record CAZLWY010000100.1, read on the forward strand.
GCGGTGGGCGAATCGATCAGAGGCACGACTTCGTCGAGGCGTTTGGCGGTTTCGTCGAGGCGCGCGACGATCGCGGCGTGGGTTGCGCGATTTTTTTCGGCGGCAACGCGAAGGCGAGCGGCGTTGCGTTCGAGATATCCTTTCAGCTCGGTGCGGGAGAATGGTTCGGTGGCGGAGCGTTTTGACCCGACTTCCGGACCCGTGCCTGCCGCGGCTTCCTGGGCTTCAGCAGCGGCGTCCAGAACAGCGTCGACGCAGTAGGCCAGGCTCTTGAGTTGGCGTCCTCCGGCGGCCCGGCGCGAACGGCTCCAGCTTTCGAAGGCGCGGTCGATGCCTTTGAGGACTGCCTTGAGCGGAATGCCAGCTTTTTGCCAGGTTTCGACGATGGCCCAATCGAGTGGGGAGACGAGGAGGTGGGCTCCGCGTTTGCGCCAGAAGTGCTCTTCAATTTCGGTGAAATAGTTGAAGTAGTTGAAGGGTTCCCTCTGTTGCTCTGGTTGGGCCGGCATGGGCGTCGACGGAAAAACATCTTCGCATAATGCGGGGGGAGGGCTTCGAGTTTCTTCAGAGTTCAGGCGTCGGGGTGGCGCCCACACAGACGACTCCATGCGGCAAGAATGCCGGCACAGAGGTTGGCGCCGTCGCGCTGACGGTTTTATGTCGGAGCGGAAGCTCGGCGCTACATGCGCACCTGGAAGCAACGACTGAAGCGGCTCAGGATTTGGTGCTGGGCTGGTTTTTCTCCCAGATGATCCGCAGGCCTTCTAGCGTGAGGAATTCGTCGGTGTGTTGGATGTGCTTTGAGCCGGAGGCGACGAGTTGGGCCAGGCCTCCGGTCGCGATTACTTTCACTTTGGCGCCGAACTCGGCTTTCGTGCGGGCGAGTGCGCCGTCGACGGAATCGACGGCGCCATAATAGAGGCCCGCCTGCATCTGTTCGGTGGTGTTGCGGCCGATGATCTTTCCGGGGTCTTTGATTTCGACGCGGAAGAGACGGGCGGCACGGGCGAAGAGGGCCTCGGCGGAGATGCCGATGCCGGGAATGATGGTGCCGCCAAGGTATTCACATTTTGCGGAGATCACGTCGATCGTGGTAGCGGTGCCGAAATCGACGACGATGCACGGGCCGCCGTATTTCTGAAAGGCGGCGACGCCGTTGACGATGCGGTCGGCGCCGACTTCGAGCGGATTGTCGACAAGAACAGCCATTCCCGTCTTCACTCCGGGTTCAACGAACAAGGCCTTGCGGCCGAAGTAACGCTCGGCCATTCCGGCGAGCGTCCCATTGAGCGGCGGGACGACGGAGCTGATGATGACGCCGCCGATTTCGTCGGGCTTGAGCTGGGCGACGGTGAAGAGGTCGCGCGTCTGGATACCATATTCGTCGATCGTGCGATCGCGGGCGGTGGTGAGGCGCCAGTTGGCGACGATCTTCTTTTCGCGGAAGACGCCTATCACCGTATTGAAACTGCCGACATCGAGAGCGAGCAGCATCAGGGCGCCTCCACCACGTCGCCCGAAAGTACGGATTCGGTGCCGCTGCCGTCGTCGCGGGCTACGCGCAGGACGCCGCTGGGCTCGAGGCCGGCGGTGACTGCGGTGAATGTTTCCGTGGCCGTAGTGATGCGCACGTGTTTGCCCTTGAAATACGTTGAAACCTCGGCGAATCGGCGGAGGATGGGGCGCGGACCCTCGGCTAGGAATTGATTGTAGTAGCGGTCGAGGTGGCGCAGCAACCGGATCAGCAGGTCCAGGCGCGAATGGGATTTTCCGGATTCGATGCGCAGCGATGTGGCGACCCCGGTGATTGCTTCAGGCATTCTGGTCTGGTTCACGTTGATGCCGATGCCGACGACGGCGTAGTGGATGCGGTCGGGCTCGCAGCGCATCTCGGTGAGGATGCCACAGAATTTGCGGCTGGTGTCGTGGCCGGCGGCGTCGGTGTGGCGAATCGTCAGGTCGTTGGGCCAGCGGATGTCGGGAAGGGTTTCCAGATCGTCGGCAGCGGCATCACGCGCGGCGAGTCCGGCGAGCAGAGTGAGGAGCGGGGCCTGCGTGGGGGAGATCGGCGGGCGGAGCAGGACGCTGCAGTACATGCCCACGGACTTCTCCGAG
>CAZLWY010000101.1:0-12446 GCA_964563425.1 uncultured Acidobacteriaceae bacterium
GGCGCGCGAAAGCGACGCGGACCATAACCGCAGCGTGGTCACACTCGCGGGCGAGCCGGAAGCGGTGCGCGATGCCGTGGTGCTCGGAGTTGGGAAAGCGGCGGAACTGATCGACCTGACGCGCCAGACCGGCGCGCATCCACGCATCGGCGCAACCGACGTCGTGCCGTTCGTGCCCATCCACAACGTCACAATCGAGGATTGCGTTAAACTGGCGCACGAAGCCGCGCAGGAAATCTGGAACCGCTATCACATTCCCGTGTATCTGTATGAGGCCGCCGCGCAGTGGCCCGAACGCACGAACCTGGAAAACATTCGCCGCGGACAATTCGAGGGCTTGCGCGAGGAGGTACAGCGCAATCCGCAGCGCGCTCCTGATTTCGGCGAGCCGCGCCTGCACCCCACGGCCGGCGCGACGGTGGTGGGCGCGCGCAAATTCCTGATCGCCTACAACATCAACCTCAATACCGCCGATCTGGATATCGCCAAGCGCATCGCAAAGGCGATTCGGTTCTCGAGCGGCGGAATGCCCTGCGTGAAAGCGATGGGCGTGGATTTGCGCGCGCGAAATCTGGCGCAGGTTTCGATGAATCTGACGGATTTCGAGCAGACTCCAGTTCACACGGTCTTCGAGCGAGTAAGAGATGAAGCCGAGCGGCTGGGCGTCGGAATCGTCGGCAGCGAAATCGTGGGATTGATTCCGCGCCGTGCAATTGAAATGACCGGGGAGCACTTTCTGAAGGTCGAGAACTTTTCCTCCGCGCAGGTGTTAGAGAATCGACTGGAAGAATCGCTGGCCGAAGCGGCGGCGAAGAGCCATGCGAGCCTGGCAGCGATGGCGCAGCCGTTCATCGACGCGGTCGCGAATCCCACACCCGCCCCCGGCGGCGGGTCGGTCGCAGCGCTTGCCGGTTCGCTGGCAGCGGCGCTGGGACAGATGGTTGCGGGTATTTCCAGCAAGAAAAAATCGCTGGCGGCCCATGCGCCGCAGCTCGAGTCGATCGAGAGAAGGTTGCACAAGGCTTCGAAGGCTCTGGCGGAGGGAATCGACCGCGACGCGGCGTCGTTTGATTCCGTGCTGGCGGCCTACCGGCTTCCGCGAGACTCCGCCGAAGCATCCAGCGACCGTGAGCGCGCCATTCAGAAGGCGCTGGTGGGCGCCGTAAGCGTGCCGCTCGAGATGGCACGCCGTGGCGCCGAGGTTTTCGAGACGCTCGGGCAACTGGAACCACTGGCCGGGCCGTCTATGTTGTCAGACGTGCGCGTGGGCCGCCTGATGGCCGCGACGGCGGTCCGCGGCGCGCTGGAGAACGTGAGCACCAATCTCGCATCCGTAACCGATACGGCTTTCGCCAGCAGCGTGCGCGCGGAGGTGTTATCTCTCAGCGTCCAGGTCGGTGAAAGTTCCGTCGCCACCGGCCGATAGAGCTATCCTGAAGCCCTGAGGTTACTTAAAGTGAATCGACAAACACGCTGGTTGGCCGGAATTGGACTGCTGGCATCGCTCATCTATATGACCGCGCTGGCACTTGTGCCGCAGCCGAGCTCCGCCGGATCGCTCAGCACAGCCGTCATCGGCATGTTTCCGAAGGAGGTGGGTGAATTCACCTACGCGGATCTGAAAGGGGCACGAAAATTCCCCTGGTTCAGCCAGCTGAAAGAGCAGCTCTTGCCGAGCCACTTCCGGGACTTCGAGAAATTTCTGGCCTCGGCGGGGGTGGATCCGAATACGCAAGTCGACGAACTCGCCTGGGGCGGAATCAGCCCCACGAAAACCAGCGGCGAGGAGGTCGTGGGCATCGCCTTGGGCGCATTCAACCCTACCGCTAGCGAGGACCACTTCAAGGCGCAAAAGCTCCCGATGATCGAATACCACGGCTACCACATGTACGCGTTCGGTACCGGATCCGGCGCCGGCGATATTCTGTTCATGTACATCGACGCGAATACCGCAGCGTTCGGCAGCCGTCCGGCGCTCGAAAAACTGGTGGACGTTCGCACGGGAGTAACGGAAAGCCTGCTCGCCAACGACCTGATTTTTCCGCTTATTAATGAAGCCAACGGCACCGGGCTGATCTGGGGCGTGCTCAACAAGGACTATGCGCACATGGCGCTGACGCAGCTGCTGCCGGAAGCCAGTCAGTTCGCCCAAGCGGCGCCGATCATGGGCCGGATCAAGGCAATGACGATTACCGTGACCGCCGACAGTGGAATCGACGCGAACTTTCAGGCGGTGTGCAGCACGCCGGACGATGCCAATCTGCTGGCTGCGGGAATGCAAGGCGCGCTGATGATGCGCCGCTATCAGGAAGCGCAAGGCCATCCCGACCTTGCGGGCGCTCTCGATCAGGTGCGCATTTCGCCGTCCGGTGATCGATTGAAAATCGATCTGCCGGTGACCCAGGACCAACTGCTCTCGATCATCAAGACGCGTGCGCTAGCCACGACGATGTGAGTCGGCGACGATCCAGCTGAGTAAGGATTTTCAGGGGAAGGAACTTTAGCAAGCCGAGCCGGACTTCGCTGCACCGCAGGACTTCAATAATGTGACTCGGACGCCGCCTTCGCGCGATTCGCACCGGATGCGATCGTTCGCGTTGCGTTCCAATCGCTTGTGCATTCCCGCGGGGTTTGAACCCGCCGGCGATTCGAACGTGAGCTCCAAGCGATCCGGGAATTCATCAACGATCAGCCGCATGGTTGCCGCGGCGTTTCCGTTGGCGGAAACGGCCATTTCACGGGATGCCTGGGCGGCCGCCACCGAAACCTCCCGTTGAGCCTCCTCCGAGAAACCAGCCCGACCGGCCGCATGGGCAACGATTGTCTCCACGGAGGCAAGGAGCCGCGGATCGTTATCGAGTTGGCATTCGATTCGGCTGGTTCGGGCGCCGGGAGCGGCGGAGGAAGATTTGGCGGCAGGCTCTGCGCTCATCGAAATTCCCCGGATTCGGCCACGTGCAGATCACAGGCTTCGCGGCAATCCGGGCAGTAATACATACCGTCCTCGCAGAGACGGATATTTTCCATGGACTGGCAGAAGGAGCAGTACTTCTCGCAGGTGCATTGGTGTTCCGTCTTGTCGCACTGCGCGCAAACGACGATGGTCGCCATGGTTGTCCTTCCGCCGGTAGCCGGGTTCGCCTAGCACAATACTAGGTGACAGACGCGCGCGAGACAAGCGCAGCCGGGGCCCTGGAAGGGCAGACCCGGCTAGCGCTGCTTCTCGTTCCGTGCCTTTTCAACCGGCAAAGCTCGTTGTGCCGCTACGGTCGGCTTGATTTCCGACGTGGCGGTTGCCGGAGTGGTCGCCGGAAAAGTCAGCTCGCGACCGTCTGAAATCGCGGCAGCAGCTTCGGAGCGCGATTCGGGTACCGGCGAAGCCATCGGCACCAGCGCTCCTTCGGCTTCCTTCAAGAAGGTCAGGCCGGTGTCGCCCTGGTTCCAGTCAATCGAGATCACGTCGCCCAGCTGCACCTGGCTGGTCGCCAGCAGGCTGGCCAGCGGGTACACGACGTTGCGTTCAATCGCGCGCTTCAGGTGACGCGCGCCGTATTTGAGGTCCGTGCCCTCGCGCAGCAGGAAGTCTCGCGCAGGCTGCGTCACGCGGAACAGAAAGCGGCCCTTGGCCGTTTCGAGCACGCGCTGCTGCACCATGCCCAGCTCGATTTCGAGAATCTGCTCGAGCTGCCTCGAGCGCAGAGGATGGAACACCACGACTTTGTCGATGCGGTTCATGAATTCCGGCGCGAATTTGCGCTTGGCCGCTTCGGCCGCCGTGCGCTCGACTTTCTGGTCGAGGCCCGTCTGCGTTTCGGGCCGCAGCAGGGGCGCAAAACCCATTCCCCCGGTCATCAGCTCGGTGATTTCACCGCCGCCGAGGTTCGAGGTCATGAAAATCATGGTCTGCGACAGATCGACGCGGCGATTGTCGCCGAGGGTAAGGGTAGCCTTGTCGAGAATGCCGAGCAGCAGCTGCCAGAGCGCGTCGGAGGCTTTCTCGATTTCATCGAACAGCAGGAAGCTGATCTTCAATTTGTCGGTGTGATACTGGGCGAGCGCCTCCTGCGTGATCAGCGGATGCGTCTCGCGGTGCCCCAGGTATCCGGGAGGTGAACCGATCAATTTGGCGATTTCATGCGAGTGCTGGAATTCTGCGCAATCGATCTTGATGACCGCGCGCGGATCGCCGAACAGCACTTCGGCCGTGGCTTCCACCACGCGCGTCTTGCCCGCGCCAGTCGGCCCGAGGAACAAGAGATTCCCCACCGGGCGCCCAGGCGAATTCAAGCCGGCACGAAACACTTGGTACAGATCGACGACAGCCTGCACGGCTTCGTCCTGTCCAACGATCTTTCGTCGCAGCCCTCCCTCGAAATCACGCGACTCCACGCTGCGGAGGGTCGGGTCGAGTTGTAGTGCTTGCGCGCCCATGGTAGTGCTCCCTACCGGAACTTTCTGCCGCTTTCAAGATTGCGCGGTTCGGAGCGCTCGAATTGATCGAGTTTGATGTCCACCGTCGACCGCAGCAATCGCAATTGCGTGACCAGTTCCCGGCTCGAGTTGGCACGATCCGTCAACACCAGCATCGGTGGCGAAAGATCGGCCAGGTCCAGGTTAAGGTTGCGTAATGAATGCATCAGGTTCTGCACGTACAGCGAACGTATATTGAACAGCTCGACCCGGCTGCTGACCCGCTCACGCAGGTTCGACCAGTCCAGCTCGAGGAAAGGGTGGCTCCGCGACACCGTACGGACCACTTCGTCGGTTATGCGCGGGCGTTCACCGAGCCGCGCCAGTTGGAGCTGCTGCACTTTCCCTTGCCGGCGCACGTTGTGCACCAGAAAGTAGGTGTTCCCTTTTCGTCGTACGAAAGCCACGACTATCTCTCCTTCGAGCCGCGTACCACGTCCAACTGGGACGTAGTGTATGAGCCGTCCACTACACGGTCAATGGTACGATGCAAAAGTTGGGCCAAAGCTGCATCGAATTGGTTAATGCCGGGCTGGAAAGGGCCGCCGATACGCGAGTGATGCAAATAAGGGGGTTGACGACTACAGCAGGCTGCGTGGATACACAAAATTCTATCGTACTCATTTGGATGCTGAATCGAAGCAGCGGGAAGCCTGCCAGGAGGCTGGAATGTCGTGGGAGTTGGTATACCAACTGGTGAAAAAGATCCCACGCGGACGCGTGACGACCTACGGTGAGTTGGCGAAGCGGCTGCGGATTCGCGGCGGAGCGCGCGTGGTCGGCTACGCGATGGCGGGTTGTCCCAACGGGCGCGGGATTCCGTGGCACCGCGTGGTGGGCGCCGGTGGCCGGCTGATCATTCGCGAGCCGTACGGCAGCTTGCAGCGAAAACTGCTGGAATCCGAGGGTGTGAAAATTGATGGCGTGCGAATCGACATGAGGCAGTACGCACTCGTGCGGCCGAAGAAGAAATCCGCCGTCGGGTCGCGAAAACGGGCGCGTCCGCACGCTCGCCGGACGGTACGCTGAATCGAGCGGCTCCCGGCGATTGTGTTATAGAATTATTGCTCCCCGACACTCGGGATTCATTCCGTGGGCGAACCCATCATTCAGGTCGAGAACCTCTACAAGAACTACGGCGCCGTAGAAGCGTTGCGCGGCGCGAGTTTCGCCGTGCAGGAGGGCGAGGTTTTTGGCCTGTTGGGCCCGAACGGTGCGGGGAAAACGTCCACGATCGAAATCCTGGAGGGATTGCGGACCGCCGATCGCGGCGTGGCCCGGGTTTGCGGCCTCGACCCTGAAAAAGCCGGCGAAAAATTCAAGGAAATCATCGGAGCGGTTTTGCAAGCCACCTCCCTTCCGCAGAAACTCCGCGTGCGGGAGGCGCTCGACCTGTTCGCGAATTTCTATCCCAAGCGGGCCGATGTGGGGATGTTGCTGAAGCGCTTTCAACTCGAGGAAAAAGCCAACGCCTTCTATAGCGAGCTTTCCGGCGGACAAAAGCAGCGGCTGGCGCTCGCCATGGCGCTGGTGAACGATCCGCGCGTCATATTTTTGGATGAGCCCACGGCGGGCCTGGATCCGCAGGTGCGGCGGGAAATTTACGACATCATCGCCGAGCTGCGCGGCAGCAAGAAGACCGTGCTGATCACTACCCACTACATCGAAGAAGCCGAACGGCTGTGCGACCGCGTGGCGATTATCGACCACGGCCGCGTGATCGCCCTGGGCACGCCGCGCGAATTGAAGCAAGGCTCGGCCGGGACCACGCGCATCGAGGTGCGAGTCGCGCGCTCGCTGACAAACGGCCTGATGGGCAAGCTGGACGGCGTAGCGAGCTGCCACGAGTTCGACGGCGCCTGGGTCCTGAGCTCGACGCGCCCGCCTGCGACCATTGTCGCGCTGGTGAAGCAGCTGGAAGCGGAGAATAACGAGCTGCAGAGCCTGGAAATGTTTTCACCGTCGCTCGAGGACGTGTTCATCGAACTGACCGGACGCCGGTTACGGGAGTGACATGGGAATTCTGAGCCGCACGTGGACGCTGACGAAGGTGCGATTGGTGCTGGCGACGCGCAACCGCGCCTTCTTCTTTTTCAGTCTGGTGATGCCGCTGATCTTTCTGGTCGGGGCCGTGGTGTTCATCGGAAATCACACGCAGTGGGCTGGTTACATCCTCGGCGCGATTCTGACCACGACCGTGATGGGCAGCTTCTGGGGCCTGAGCGTGCAGCTCGTGACGTTCCGGGAGCAAGGAATTCTGCGCCGGTTCCGAATCGCACCCGTAGGAGCCGGACCGATGCTCGCATCGAGCATCATTGCGAATTATTTCATGGCGCTTCCAGTCGTTACGCTGGAAATCCTGGTCTGCCGGTTCGTGCTGCACATGCAGAATTGGGGAAACCTGCCGGCGATCGTGGTACTGGTGACGATTGGCTCGGCGACGTTTTCCTCGCTCGGGCTGATCGTGGCCAGCGTGACAAACACCATGCAGGAAACGCAGATGATCAACAACCTGATCTGGATGGGGTTCATTTTTCTGGGCGGGGCTACCATTCCGATCGGCTCTTTTCCTCATTGGCTCCAGCATGTTTCACTCTTCATTCCCGCGCAATACCTTGCCACCGGTCTGCAATCGGCCGCCACCTGGCAGGCCTCGTTCTGGGAAGTGCTGGAAGACTCCGTGGCGCTGTTGTTGGGGCTTTTCGTAGCATTCGAGATGTCGCGCCGGCTTTTCCGCTGGGAGCCCGAAGCGAAGGCGCCGCGGAGCGCGAAGCTTTGGGTGGTGGCGGCCTTTGTGCCGTTCCTGATTTTCGGCGCGTGGGAGAACTATCACGGCTCGCAGCTGAAGCGGGTGAACACGAACTATCACATACTGCGTGAAATGATGCCGGGTCAGATGACTGCGCCGCGCTGAGATTCCCAGTCCCTTTTCACTTTGCCTCTGAATCCAGTTCGGCCCGCGGCACATTCAGACAGCCCGGCCCGATTGTCGAAGGAGCAGCCATGAAAGCGATTCGCATTCACCAGTTCGGCGGACCCGAGGTTTTAAGGCTTGAGGAAGTGCCCGACTTACAGCCGGGAGCGGGCCAGGTGGTCGTGCGCATGCGCGCGGTCGGCGTGAATCCGTTCGACACCTACATGCGCGCAGGCACGTATCCACGCAAGCCTGCCCTGCCCTACACACCCGGCCAGGACGGCGCCGGAAGTGTCGAATCGATCGGTCCAGCGGCGACGACGGGTGAGCCGGTGAAATTCAAGCCGGGTGATCGCGTTTATATCGCCGGCAGCTTAAGCGGCGCGTACGCCGAACAATCGCTTTGCGACGCTCGGCTGATTTTCCCATTGCCGGCAGATGTTTCGTTCGCGCAAGGTGCGGCGATAAACGTTCCCTACTCGACCGCCTTTCGCGCGCTGTTTCACAAAGCGCAGGCGCGGGGTGGCGAAACGGTCCTGATTCACGGCGCGAGCGGCTCCGTGGGCAGCGCAGCCGTTCAACTGGCGCGGGCTGCGGGGCTCCACATCGTAGGCACGGCCGGCAGCGATCGTGGGCGCAAGCTCGTGCTTGACGAAGGCGCTCACGAGGTGCTCGACCACAAATCGGACAAGCATTTCGACCAAGCGCTGGCTCTGACCGGAGGTCGCGGCTTCGACGTGATCATCGAAATGCTCGCCAATGTGAACCTGGGACGCGATCTGCCGATTCTGGCGCAGCGCGGCCGCCTGGTCGTGGTGGGCAATCGTGGGACCTCGGAAATCGACGCGCGACAAACGATGACGAAGGACGCGGTGATCTACGGCATGAGTATGTGGAACGCGTCGGCCGAGGACGTGATCAGCATTCATTCAGCGCTGGTCGCGGGCCTGGAGAACAAAACGCTGCGTCCGGTGATCAACCAGGAAATTCCGCTGGCCGAAGCCGCGCGGGCGCACGTGGCCGTAATGGCCGGCGACGCACACGGAAAAATCGTTCTGATTCCGTAGTATCCTCGCCACCCTCATGCTCAGAATCGCACCCATCGAAACCGGAGCCACCCACGCCCTGCTCCCCGCGGTTGCGGGCGCGCTGATCGTTGCGGTCGTGCTCTGGGAGGCGTTCGAGACCATCGTCCTGCCCCGCCGTGTGGCACGCCGTGTGCGGCTGACACGTTACGTCTATCGCGGCATGTGGGCCCCCTGGAAAGCGGTCGCGCGCCGGATGAAAAAGGCGAGGTCGCGCGAGACATTCCTCAGCTATTTCGGCCCGCTTTCTCTGCTGATTTTGTTCGCGATTTGGGCGGCCGCCATCGTTTGCGGATTCGCGCTCCTGTATTACAGCGGCTCGGCCCAGGATTCTACTCATCCGAGATTCGAAACCTGCCTCTATTTGAGCGGGACAACGATGTTTACGCTGGGCATTGGCGACGTCGTGCCCCATACGGCCTTCGAACGCTTTTTCGTGGTGATGGAGAGCGGGCTCGGCCTCGGTTTCTTGGCATTGATCCTGAGTTATCTGCCGGTGATCTATCAGGCGTTCTCGCGGCGCGAGGTAAATATCGTCCTGCTCGACGCCCGCGCCGGCTCGCCGCCCACGGCTACCGAAATTTTGCGCCGCCACCCTGGCTCCCTCTATGCGGAGGATCTCGATCAACTGCTGCGCGATTGGGAACGCGCCTCGGCGGACATTCTCGAAAGCCACGTGTCGTATCCGGCCGTCAGCTATTTCCGCTCGCAGCACAACAACGAGTCCTGGCTTGCCGCTCTTACCGCCATGCTCGACACCAGCAGCCTGATGCTGACCTGCATCGACCATCCCGCGTCGCGCCAGGCGAAGCTCACGTTCGCGATGGCCCGCCACACCATCGTCGATCTCGCCCAGCTTTTCAACGAAGCTCCGGTTTACGACGCGGCCGACCGCCTGCCGGGCACCGAATTCAAGCGACTGAGCGCGGTGCTGGCGCAAGCCGGTTTTCAGGTTCGAGACGAGCTGCATTCCTGCGAAAAGCTGACAAAGCTTCGCGCCATGTACGAGCCATTCGTCCTGGGTCTGGCGCGCTACCTCTACATGGAAGTCCCGCCTTGGATTCTGGCGAAGGAAATCACCGACAATTGGAAGACCAGCGCCTGGGGCCGCATCTCCGGCCTCACGAGCGACCGCGAAACTCTCGACGATCACAACGACTGACGCCTCGTTCTCGAGCCGCCCGACAACTCCGCTTTGGTCCAATTTGGCGCTGATTTACGCGCGCCACACGACACGGCGCCCCCGGTGGCAAAAATGCGTGTGCTATACTTTCTCCCTTATCGGGCCATAAAAGTTTCCATCGACGATGCGGAGAGCGCCATGAGCCTGCCCAAGACCGAGAAAATCTGGCACAACGGTAAATTCATCCAGTGGGACGACGCCACGATCCACGTGCTCTCGCACGTCGTCAGCTACGGCTCCGCGGTTTTCGAAGGCATCCGCTGCTACGACGCGCCCCAGGGCCCCGCGGTTTTCCGCCTCCGCGAACACATGCAGCGCCTGATTCACTCCGCGTATATCTATCGCATGGAGCTGCCCTATTCGGTCGACGATCTCTGCAACGCGGGCCTCGAACTCGTGCGCGTCAACAAGACTCCGGCGTGTTACATCCGCCCCATCGTGCTGCGCGGATACGGCGACGCGGGCGTGAATCCCACGAACAATCCTATCGAGACCTATCTGGCCTGCTGGGAATGGGGAAAATACCTGGGCGAGGAAGCGCTGAAATCGGGCGTGGACGTCTGCATCAGCTCATGGAACCGCCCGGCGCCGAACACGTTGCCACAAATGGCCAAAGCCGCCGCGAATTACATGAACTCGCAGCTGATCCGCATGGAAGCGAAAATAAACGGTTACGAGGAAGGCATCGCGCTCGATACGAACGGCTATGTCAGCGAAGGATCCGGCGAAAACATCTTCGTGGTGAAAAACGGAGCGGTCACCACGCCGCCGCTGGCGAATTCGGCTCTCCCCGGCATCACGCGCGATTCGATCATGAAGCTCTGCCGCGATTTGAGCATTCCCGTCGCTGAGCAGGTGATTCCGCGCGAAATGCTCTACATCGTCGACGAAATTTTCTTCTGCGGCACCGCGGCCGAGGTCACACCCGTCCGCTCCGTCGATCGCATCAAGATCAGCAGCGGCGCGCGCGGTCCGATCACCAAGCGCGTGCAGGATGAATTCTTCGGCATCATCAACGGCAAGACGCCCGACCGCCACGGTTGGCTTTCTCCGCTGAACGTGCCGAGCGCCGCCGTTCGCTAAGCGGCGATCGACTGCGTTGCGGGGTTCTTTGACTCCCCTTCGGGGATTCTGTAGAATCCGCGCGGTCGTAAACCAAGCATGTTCAACCTCCTTCGAAAACTCACCGCGGAATTTCTCGGTACCTTCGCATTCGTCTTCGTCAGTGCCGGTTCGATCTGCACGGACGCCTATCTCGTCTCTACGGGGCAGAGCGGATTGGGCTGGCTTGGAATTGCGATCGCCGCTGGGTTGACCTTTGGAGTGATGGCTTCGGCGCTCGCGCATATTTCCGGCGGACACCTGAATCCCGCCATCACCATCGGCTTCTGGGTCACGCGTCGATTGAGCACGCTGCACACAATCACCTACTGGATCGCCCAGCTTGCGGGCTCCATCGCCGCAGCCTACACGATCAAGCTGATCATTCCGGATAGCACCTGGACGGCGAAGGCGCTCGGCTCGATCACACCGGACCTCGGTGGTGATTTCACCCGCGCGCACGGCATCGCGCTGGAAGCCGTATTGACGTTCTTTCTCGTGTTCGTCGTATTCGCCACGATGGTCGACGCGAAAGGCGCGTTCAGGGAAGTAGGCAGCTTCGCCGCGGGCCTGACGGTCGTCGTGGGAACTCTGTGGGGCGGACCTTTCACCGGAGCCTCCATGAACCCTGCTCGCGCCCTGGGTCCGGCTCTGGCCACCACGCACTGGCAGAATCACGGCGTCTATTGGGCCGGACCTTTGCTCGGCGGCGTCGTGGCGGCATTCGTTTACGACCGCGTCTTCCTCCGCGACCAACCGCCGGCCTAGCGGCGGCCTGCAGCGACGGCTCTTCACTCTTCCTGCGTGCAATCCATTGCACCCCTAGAAACTCTCGCACCTGGCTATCTTGTTGGGTACTAGAACCCATGCTAGGTTGGCTTCAGACCGCACGGAGGGAGTGTTCGCGATGGCCCTGAATATCGACGACTTGCTGCGCCGCGCGGTGGACAGCCGCGCTTCCGACTTGCACCTGAAGGTCGGCAACCACCCATATCTTCGCGTCGACGGCCAGTTGGGCGGCCTCACCGATGTCCCTCGCATCACGCCGGAAGAAATGCTGTCGATGGCCTTCAGCATGATGACCAACCGGCAGAAGCAGAAATTCAAGGAGACCGCCGAGCTGGATATGGCTTACGGCGTCGCCGGCCTGGGCCGTTTCCGCGTCAACGTCTTCCAGCAGCGCGGCAACGTCGGTATGGTTCTCCGCGTCATCCCGACCAAGATTCGGACCATCGAAGAGCTCGAGCTGCCCCGCGTGCTGATGCAGGTCTGCGAAGAGCAGCGCGGTTTGATCCTCACCACCGGGACCACCGGATCCGGCAAGTCGACCACTCTCGCCGCCATGATCGATCGCGTGAATTCGCTGCGCGCCGAACACATCATTACCATCGAAGACCCGATCGAATATCTGCATCGGGACAAGAAAGGCTTCATCAACCAGCGCGAAGTGGAAGTCGACACGTCCTCGTTCTCAACCGCGCTGCGCGCGGCATTGCGCCAGGACCCGGACGTGATTCTGGTCGGCGAAATGCGCGACCTGGAAACCATTTCGACCGCTCTGCTCGCCGCGGAAACCGGCCACCTGGTGCTTTCGACTCTCCACACTTTGGACGCGACGGAAACGATTCAGCGCATCATCGCCGTCTTCCCACCGCCGGAGCAGAAACAGATTCGTCTTCAGCTCGCTGGAACG
>CAZLWY010000102.1:0-6714 GCA_964563425.1 uncultured Acidobacteriaceae bacterium
CGCGACCTCTCCGACCGGCTGCGCATGCACGTGGACGCCGACCAGAAGCAGCACCTCGGCAGCGCGGGCACCTCGAACCCGGAAGCGTACCGCCTGTATTTGGAGGGCCGTCAACTCTGGTACGGCCGCACGCCCGAAGGGCTGTTGAAGAGCATCGATCTGTTTCAGCAGGCCATCGCCGCCGACCCGAACTATGCCCTGGCCTACGCCGGGCTGGCGGATACGTACAACGTGATTCCGAGTTATGTCACGTCCGTTACTTCGCGGCAGGCTCTCTTGCTGGGCGACGAAGCGTCACGAAAGGCGGTCGAGCTTGACCCCTCACTGGCCGAGGCCCATGCGGCGAGGGCCGCCACGTTGACCTTGGCTTGGAAATGGAGCGGAGCCGAGACCGAATTTCGCCGCGCTCTCCAGCTAAGCCCCAACAACGCCTCGGTGCACTATTTCTACGCGTTCATCTTTCTGATTCCGGAAAACCGCATCGACGACGCTCTGCGCGAGATGCAGGTCGCTCTCTCGCTTGACCCGCTTTCGCCGATCATGAACACGAATTACGCAGCGACGCTGATGATCGCTCACCGCTACCCCGAGGCCATCGCCCAGTTTCAAAAGACCTTGGAGCGCGATCCCAATTTCGGACCAGCGCTCATTAAGTCGTCGTTCCTCTACGCGACGATGGGGCGATTCGCGGAGGCCAACAGCGCGATGCAGAAATACTCACACGCGACTGGAAACTTTAGCGCGGACGCGAAAGGCTACAGCGATCTTGCCGTCATTGGCCTGAAGAAAGCCGGAGACTGGAAAGCGGACGTAGCCCTGACCTATGTGATCGAGGGAGACCGGGACAAGGCATTCGAGTATCTGAACGAGGCGATTTCAGAACAGTCCAGCGAGATTATTCTCAGTATCCGTTTTCCCGCCTATGACCCGGTGCGCTCCGATCCTCGCTTCGTCGACGTAATGCGCCGCCTGGGATTGCCGCAGTAGAGGGGGGCGTGTTTGGAATTCCGCTCGGCGTGTAGCCGTCCGCGGTTTGCTGCCGGATGCGATGGTTTCTGGAGACCGCCTCGTATGCCGGCCGACTGAAACTCTAAGGAGCGAATATGGGAGTAGGTCTTTCGAAATCCAGGTCGAAGCGTCTGCACGAGGTTCTCGGGGAACACGTCGAGTGCGGGGACATCCCCGGCCTCGTCGCTCTCGTCAGTCGCGACGAGGATACGCACGTCGAAGTGCTGGGCACACTCGCCGTCGGCGATCCCGCCCCGATGGATTCGCCGGAAGCTCCGAAAGTTTTCACGGATTTCTGGACTCTGGCTTACGCGGCATTGAAGTAGCGCGCCAGACAAATTCGTGTTCGCAACTCCAGGTCGCGGCGTTACACTACGCCGAGATTTTTTGCGGCAATGCATGGGGGGTGAGCATGACGGCACTTCGCGGATTTGGCGTCGGTGCATTCGTTTTTCTCGCGTTTGCGCTCGCGGCAAGCAAGGCCTGGGCCCTACCCGCGGCCGCGCAGGATCTGCCGACCGCGAATCCCTTGCCCGCTGATGTCGAACAGGGAAAGCAGTCGTTCGAGCAACGCTGCTCTACCTGCCACGGTCTGGACGGCGGCGGCGCGATGGGTCCAAACATTCAAGGGATTCCGATGCGCATCGGCGCGCCTCAGGTGGCGAGCACGATCAAGAACGGAATGAGCGGCGGGATGCCGGCGTTCGGCGGGCAACTGACAGACGCGCAAATTCAGCAGGTGATTGCGTACCTGCTGACGCTGACCCGCAAGGATTCCGGCGCGGTGACCGGCGACGCGGCGAAGGGTAAAGAGGTTTACGACGCGAGCGGCTGCGCCTCCTGCCACATCCTCGACGGGCAGGGCGGCGATTCGGGGCCGGAGCTGACGAAAGTGGGCGCGCTGCGCGGACCCGGCTACCTGAAAACCACACTGCTCTACCCCGGGTCGGACTTGCCCCAGGCGCGCGTGTTTCTTGAGACCGGCGGGCTGCTCGATTACCTGTACATCCACCTCGTGACGAACGAGGGGAAGACGTACGACGGAACACGCGTGGTCGAAGACTCATTCCACATCGTGATCCGGGACGCCAAGGGCAATTTTCACTCGTTCCAGAAAAGCGATCTACGCGAATTCAAGAAGGAGCCGGGGAAGAGCGTGATGCCGAGCTTCAAGGATAAATTGTCGGGCGCGCAAATCGACGATCTCGTGGCGTATCTGGCGAGCTTGAAGGGGGCGCAATGAAAACTTTACGGTATGCCGCGGCGCTGGGCGCCTGGATGCTCGTGAGCCCCGTCTATTTTCTGGCGCAGAACGTGCCCTATGACCGGATTTTGCATTCGGCGAATGAGCCGCAGAGCTGGCTGACCTATAGCGGCAGCTATAATTCGCAGCAGTATTCGCCGCTGAAGCAGATCAACCGCGAAAACATTTCGAAGCTGAAGGTGGCGTGGATTTATCAGCCGAGCAAGGCGGTATCGAATCTGGAGGCGTCGCCGATTGTGGCCGACGGTGTGATGTACATCACGGAGCCGCCCAGCACCGTGACGGCGCTCGACGTGCGGACGGGCCTGCGGCTATGGACTTGGTCGCCGACTTTGCCGGAGCATGTCGTGTCCATTGGTTTGTATGCGACCAGCCGTGGCGTGGCGATTCTGGGCGACTCGGTCTTCATCGGCACGGCGGATTCGCATCTTGTGGCGCTCGATGCGAAAAACGGCGCCCTGCGATGGGATGTGCACGTGGCGGACAACGCGATGGGTTACGCCATGACCGGACCGCCGCTGGCGCTGAAGGACAAAATCATCATCGGCAGCGCGGGCAGCGAAGCGGCCGTGCGCGGTTTCCTGGACGCGTACGATCCGAAAACCGGCAAGCGGCTGTGGCGATTCTGGACCACGCCGCGGCCGGGAGAACCGGGAGCGGAAACCTGGGGCGCGGGTGCGTATGAAAGCGCGGGCGCGACGACCTGGAACAACGGATCCTACGATCCCGACTTGAATTTGGTTTATTGGGGCACGGGAAATCCGGCGCCGGATTTCAACGACGATGAGCGGCCGGGCGACAATTTATATACGTGTTCGGTAGTGGCGCTGGACGCGGATACCGGAAAACTGAAATGGTATTTCCAGTTCTCGCCGCACGAGGACCACGACTGGGATTCCGACGAGCCGCCTGTGCTTTTCAATGCGTCAATCGACAAAAAGCCGCGCAAGCTGCTGGGATTTGCCAACCGCAACGGCTTTTATTACGTGCTCGACCGCACCAACGGAAAATTCATCGCGGGAAAAGCGTTCGTGAAGGAGACTTGGGCAAAGGGGCTTGACGAGAACGGCCGACCGATTCCCGCGCCGAATCAGGAGCCGACGCTCGGCGCTGGGACGCTGGTGTATCCGAGCATTACCGGCGGCGTCGATTGGACTTCGCCTTCGTATTCGCCCGACACCGGTTTGTTTTACGTGAGCGTGCATGAAACGGGAGCTTACTTTATTAAAGGCACCGGGAAAATCGAGTCGGGGCCGCCGAAGGGGATTGTGGGCGGCGGCGGAATTCGGGCGCTGGCGGGGGAGCAGTCCTATGGCGCGATTCGGGCGCTGGTCGCTACCACCGGCGAGCGGAAGTGGGAGTTCAAGATGCTGGCGCCCGCGTGGGTGCCGGTTCTTTCCACCGCGGGCGGACTGGTGTTCAGCGGAACCGATGAGGCCAATTTCTTCGCGCTGGATGCTTCGACCGGAAAGCCGCTATGGGAGTTTTTCATGGGGCATTCGGCGCGATCGAATCCCATCAGTTATGAGGTAGACGGCAAGCAGTACATTTTTGTAACGGCGGGCAATACGTATTTGGCGTTTTCCCTGCCATAGGGAAACCAGAATTCGCCCGGAGGCGCGGGGAATTACTGGAAACGAAATAGCAAAAACAAAAGGGCCGCGCATCGCGCGACCCCTTCCCTGTCGATGCACGTTTTGTGAGTCCGCAATCAGGTCCATTTGTCGATCGAGACGCTCACGCGATAGCTCATGTTGGCGAGCTGGTGGTAGGGGTTCGTTTGGCCGCCGATGACCACGAACTGGAACGCGTCCGACTTCGGCCACTTCGGAATTACGTCGTCGTCCTTTAGGTTGGCCGCTTCGGGACCGCGCGGCAGTCCGCTGAAGAGCATCGACTTGACGTCTTTCACGGTTACCGTGGTGTTTTTCTGGAGCCAGTCGGCGAGTGATTCCCGGCTCTTGAATCCAAGATCGCCGAGGCCGTTAGCAACCAGCGGATCGAGCAGGAACAACGCGCCGAACAGCGACGCAAACGGCGCGACGTTGGCCGACATCGCCACGTTATACAGTGGGACCGGCTTCACGCCGAGGCCTTTTCCGCCCTGCCCTTGCGTGATCAGGAATCCGAAAAAGAAGCTGATAACATTTTCCTCGGGCTTGAATCCCTTCGTGGTGTGGAAAGCCGGCCAGGGACTGTCTTTCTCGTTCTCCGGGATGATCAGGTTGCTGTAGTTGATCACGTTGCCCTGCGAACCCATATAGGTTTCGCCGCAGATGCCGCCGCCATCGAGGTTGCGGGACATGATCGTCCACGCGCGGCCGATGGTCGCGTTGGCCTGGTTGAACGGACCCATGGCTCCGATGCCGTAGTTCATCTGAAGCTTGTCGCGGATCGGTCCGTTGATGACCGCAGCGGACACGAGTGAGTTCGTGGAGCTGAAGAGCGCCGAAATCCCGGTCGAAGCAATCGCAAGAATTGTCGGGAAATAGTCGGGAGTTGCCCCGGCCATTACGGCGTTCACGGCCACTTGCTGCACGGTGTAGGACCACGCGGGGAAGGCACCCTGGGCCGGAGTCATGTGGCCGACCACTTCGTCGGGTTTGTGGCTCGTGGCTTTGAGCATTGCGTCGACGCGTTCCTGTGTCGGAATGATGATCGGCATGGTGTCCGTCAACCCGTTATCGAGGAAATACTGCTGCAGATTGTCGGACGTGTCGGTGAAGGTTGGCGCTCCCGTGGGAGGTGTGACGGTGCCGGTCTTTGACTCATCCGCAGTGAGCGGGCGGGTGAGTGCACCGACAACTTCCGGCATGAACGGCTTGCCGCTGACCGGATCGTTGCCTTCCAGATACGCCATCATCTGTTCGTCCGTCTTGCCCCAGACCGGATGTGGCGTGTAGGAAATGCGCTGGAGCGGCATGCCGCGCTTGGCGCAGTTGGATTGTGCAAGATCTTTAAACGCGATCGTAACGATCGGCGCTGCCGGGATCCCCATCTTTTCGTACGCTATGCAGTGACCAACGGTCGCTGGAGTGCACGTGCTTCAATGTCCGATGGCCATGATGACTGCCTGGCCCTTCTCCTTGATCTCGGCATTCAGCTTGGGATCGTCGTCGGCGAACCCACCGGCTTTCAGGCGGTAGACCGTGGTGACGCTCGGCATGTTTTTCTGGAACCAGATGCCGACCTGCGCGAGGAAGTGATCGGCGCCCGGGAAACCGTCGGAAACGAGGTAGACGGTCTTTCCGTCGAGCGTGTCGAGGCGCTTCGCCATGGGGATCAACGTGATCGGCGGTGGAATGCCCCGTGGATTCAGGGCTACGATTTTTGGCGCGCCAGCCATGGGCGCCGCCTTGCCTGGCTTTTCCTTGGCTTTGCTCTGCCCGGCGGCAGCCGCGCCGGCAAGCAGCGCCGGAGACGCGCCCAGCAGCGACAGTAAACTTCGCCGATTGATACTCATTTCCACCCCCCTGGTTAGTTCAACGAATCCGTCAAATCGTTCGTCGTGAACCTCGTGTGTGAGCTCTTGCCCAATTGTACCTCAACGCCGGCCGGTTCCACGGCGGGTGTCACATCCACTTATCTATAGAGACGCTCGTGCGATACGTCAGGTTTCCAACCTGGAAGAACGGGTTCGTCTGGCCGCCCGCGCAGACAAGAACAATGTTGTCGGGCTTCGGCCAGTAGGGTATCTGCGTGTCTTCGGGGCAGTTGTACCAGGTTTTGTACGGCTCCTCGCCGCGGAGCGCACGAGGGTAGTGGAAGGTATAGACGAACGCGGAGTCGCGGTAGTCCTTTGCCGTGCGTGTGGTGTTTTTCCACAGCCATTCCATCAATTTTTCTTTCGTGTCGTAGCCCTGCTCGACCAGGCGTTTTATGGTGAGCGGATCGCAGATCACCAGCGCGTCGAACTGGCTGGTGAGCGTGCGGAAAATGTCGCTGATCTGATCGTCGAACATTGGATTTTCGAGCACTCCCGCGCGGCGGGCACCGTGGCCCTGGCGGATGTCTTCACCGGCGAAAAGGCTGACGACGTTATCCTCGGGCTTGAATCCCTTTTGGACGTGATAGGGCTTCCAGAGGCTGTCTTTCTCGTTTTCGGCGATCACGATGTTGTTGTAGTTCGTATTGTTTCCCTGCGAACCCATGTAGGTGTCGCCGGGGATTCCGCCGTTGCCCAGATTCTTGCCGACCAGCGTCCAGGCGCGGCCGATGGCGGCATTGGGTTGCGCGAACGGGCCCATGGCGCCGATGGTGTAGTTCATATTCAGCCTGTCGCGGATCGGTCCATTGATCACCATCGAATAGGCGAACGACGAGGTGGAGCTGCCGAGCGCCGCCATGCCCGAGGACGCGACCGCCAGGAGAATCGGGAAATACTCCGGCTCGCATCCGGCCATGACGGCGTTGACGGCGACCTGCCTCACGTTGAACGTCCA
>CAZLWY010000103.1:0-2762 GCA_964563425.1 uncultured Acidobacteriaceae bacterium
GCATTCGCCTGCATCTGATCCAGCGTTTCCTTCGCCGCCACGCCCGCTTTGTACAGCGCCGCGTAGCGCTCCGCTTCCACGCGATTCAATTCCGCCGTCGCCTTGTCGTGGGCCAGCGTCCCCTGCGCCTGCGCCAGCGCCGCTTCAAACGGACGCGCGTCCAGCGTGAACAGCAAATCGCCCTTCTTCACGAACTGCCCTTCCTTGATGTGCACTTGCTCGAGCACCGCGTTCACCTGCGCTTTGATCGACACGTTCGTGAACGCATCCGCCGATCCGATCGCCGTCAAATCCACCGGCACGGTCTTCTGCACTGCCTTCGCGACGGTGACCCGCGCCGCGAAAATCGGAGCCGTCTGCACGGTCTTGGTCGTGCAGCCGCTCAACAGCGCCAGCGCAGCAATGGTCAAACATGTGAACACAAACTTGGATCGATCAGCAGGATCGCGTCTCATCAGTGGTCGTGCCTCTGTCTCCCCTAAGACTGCCCCAACTCAAAACGAACACTCCTGCGCCGCGCCGGCTCCGATAACGGGGGATGAAGGGAGAATGGCGGCGCCTCGGCGCTGCTTCCCAACCGTCTGAAGGTGCGAATCGGCAATTTCCCCGGAGTTGCTAGGAGCAACAATGCTCTTGGCTAAGTTAGACGCGCGGCCCCGGCATGAAGTTTCGCGCAAGTCCCGGCATTTCAACCTTCGGCAGCCTTATCGAGCAACCACACCTAGTGTCCCACGGGCTTTATTATACCAGCCGGATACGGGCTCGATTTCCCAGCTGGCTCAGCCTGCAGCGCGCCTACGATCTCGCGCTTGTTTTCCCCCGCCACCGGGAAAAATGCGTGCCGCCCGCGATTCAGCAAAACCGGCGTTAAGGCCAACCTTTGCGGTGGTTTAACCGGAGTCTCGGCCGCGACCACCCACCTCTCGTTTTAGGTAAGCCCCGGTGAACCTGGAAACAGGGACGCCACGGGATTCTCCGCTCCCAGCCCCCGGCATCTGGACGTCAAATGCGGGAGGCGCTGCCCCGAAAAACTTACGCGCAGTTCCAGCTCCTGAGCTTCCCCCGCAGCCTGTTGCGACGGGAAACGATCCGGGCGCCCTATCGGTTGCACGTTCGCGTCCGGAGTCGGCCATAGGAGATCAACGCCTCGCGCAACACGTGCAGCAATTCCTCCAGCGCGGTGAAAACACGAGCATCCGTTTCCATCGGTTTGGTGGAATGTTTCCGGCGAGGGTTTTATTCCGTCGCGGGCTTACTTCGTCGTCTTCACCGCGTGCCCGCCGAATTCGTTGCGCATGATGGCCAGCACCTTGTTGGCGAACGGCTCCGGATCCTGCGAGCGGAACCGCGCATCCAGCGCCCCGCCCAACACCGGCAACGGCACGCCCTGCTCGATTCCTTCGATCGCCGTCCAGCGGCCTTCGCCGGAATCCGTCACATACGCGCCGATTCCTTCGAGCGTGGGGTTCTTCGTCAGCGCATCAACCGTCAAATCGAGCAGCCAGGACCGCACCACGCTGCCGTACTGCCAGATTTTCGTGATCTGCAGCAGGTCGAGCCCGAATTCCTTCTTGTGCCGGAAAAGATCGAGGCCCTCGGCGTACGCCTGCATGATTCCGTATTCGATTCCGTTGTGCACCATCTTTACGAAGTGCCCTGCGCCCGCCGGGCCCACGCGTCCCCAGCCCTTGTCTTTTCCCGGAGCCAGCGTCTCGAAAATCGGCGCCCACTGCTTCACCACCGCTTCGTCGCCGCCGATCATCAGGCTGTAGCCTTCCGTCAGCCCCCAGACTCCGCCGCTCGTCCCCGAATCGATGAAATTGATTTTCTTCGGCGCCAGCGCTGCCGCACGCCGCATTGAGTCGCGGTAATACGAATTTCCGCCGTCGATGATCGTGTCTCCGGGCGCCAGGTGCGGTAGCAGCTGCTCGATCGTTTGGTCCACGGGCGCTCCGGCCGGAACCATCAGCCAGATCGCGCGCGGCGTCTTCAGCTGCGCGATCAGTTTTTCCAGCGTATCGGCGCCCGCCGCGCCTTTTTGGACCACGCGGTTCAGGGCCGCAGCGTCGCGATCCAGTCCGACCACGCGATGCCCGCCCTTCAGCAGCCGCTCCACCATGAACCCGCCCATTTTGCCCAGACCGATCATTCCGAGTTCCATTCTCATCTCCTCAAAATTCGGATTCCCTGCGCGTCATCCTGAGCGAAGTCGAAGGATCTCTCTGGCAGCTCTGACCAGCGGCTTTCGGTTAATCGGCCGTCACGCCCAATTTCGCCAGATCCGCGCGCAACTGCGCCAAATCCTTAACCAGGATCGTCTTCATGCCCATCTCGCGCGCGCATTCCAGATTCAGCCCGCGATCGTCGATCATTACGCATTCGGCCGGATCGCGCTGGGTGATCCTGAGCGCCAGGGTGAAAATTCCCCGATCCGGCTTGCGCACGCCCAGATAGCAGGAGCTGAAGAACGCCTCGAAGCAATCGCGCAGCCCGAACGTCTTGATCCGGTAATCGTTGATCTCAAGCGACTCGTTGTTCAGCGCGGCGTTCAACTGCCGCTTTGTCGCCGCCAGCTTCTTCGCGAATGCCAGAGCTTCCGGCAGCGCCTGCGACTGCTCGAACATGAATTGCTTGAATTGCTGTTGTGTGAACCCGCGACCGCGGTAAAAAACCGTGCGCTGGATGTATTCGTCGAGCGTGGCCTCGCCGCATTCGAACGCGTGCAGCATCAGCTCGTGCCGGTCCTCGAAATCCGCCCAGTC
>CAZLWY010000104.1:0-11332 GCA_964563425.1 uncultured Acidobacteriaceae bacterium
TGCGCTTGAAAGACCGCTGCCCATCTCTGGGCATCCCCCGGTTGGCGGTGTGGATTCCAAGTTTGGCGCGGATGTCACGCAGGATAATGAACTGACAAACTAAGGCCTTCGGCCCTCTCACTCTGCTCCCCGGCAGGTTCGGCGACCGAAGCGTAAGGATTTTCTGTTCGTTAGCCCATTTTCAATCTGGGATAGAGTGCCTCGTTTCGAACGCGCCCGCCCCGGATCGATCACCACAATCACAACTCAACATCGCGCCTGACGATCAGGCTTGAGAAGGAAAGAAATAAATGAGCATCAGCCTTGCAGAACTGAAAGACAAAAACATCACCGATCTGGCGAAGATCGCGAAGGAGCTCAACATTCCCGGCTCCTCCGGCATGCGTAAGCAGGAGCTGATCTTCCAGATCCTCCGCGCGCAGACCGAAAAGAACGGCTTGATTTTCTCCGAGGGCGTTCTGGAATGCCTGCCCGACGGCTTCGGTTTCCTCCGCGCGCCGGAATACAATTATCTGCCCGGCCCGGACGATATCTACGTCTCTCCCTCGCAGATCCGCAAGTTCGACTTGCGCACCGGGGACACCGTCTCCGGCCAGGTGCGTCCGCCGAAGGACGGTGAACGCTATTTCGCGCTGATTAAGGTCGAAGCGGTCAACTTCGAAGATCCCGAGGTCACGCGCAACAAGATCTTCTTCGACAACCTGACGCCGCTCTATCCCTCCGAGCGCATTCGTCTGGAGACCACGAAGGAAAACCTCACCGGGCGCGTGCTCGATATGCTCTGTCCCGTCGGCAAGGGTCAGCGCGGCTTGATCGTTGCGCCGCCGCGCACTGGAAAGACGATGATGCTGCAGTCCATCGCCAATTCCATCACCACCAATCATCCGGAAATCGCGCTGATCGTGCTGCTGATCGACGAGCGGCCGGAAGAAGTCACCGACATGCAGCGTACGGTAAAGGGCGAGGTCATCAGCTCGACCTTCGACGAACCTCCCCAGCGTCACATTCAGGTCGCCGAAATGGTGCTCGAAAAGGCCAAGCGCCTGGTCGAACATAAGCGCGACGTCGTGATCCTGCTCGACTCTTTGACCCGCCTGGGGCGGGCCTACAACGCCGTCACGCCGCCATCCGGTAAAGTCCTCTCTGGCGGTATCGACGCGAACGCCTTGCAGCGCCCGCGCCGCTTTTTCGCCGCCGCGCGCCACATCGAGGAGGGCGGCTCACTCACGATTATGGCCACGGCCTTGATCGACACCGGCAGCCGCATGGACGACGTCATCTTCGAGGAGTTTAAGGGAACCGGCAACATGGAGATCAACCTCGACCGCCGCCTCGTCGACAAACGCGTGTTCCCCACAATCGACATCAACCGCTCGGGCACTCGTAAGGACGAGCTCCTGCTGCCGGCCGACGAGCTCAACCGCATCTGGGTCCTGCGCAAGGTGCTCAGTCCGTTGTCGACAGTGGAAGCGATGGAACTCTTGCTCGGCCGCCTGTCCAAGACAAAGACGAACGGCGAGTTCCTGGCGTCAATGTCCAGCCCGGCATAGGTCTTCAATTCGGCAGCTCGCCCGCCTCGTCAGGGAGGCGCCCTTCGGGTCGGTTCGTAGTTGCCTTCGATTCGCGTGGTCCAAAGACTCCGGGGCCTGCGTTCCGGTCGCTGGAATCGATTCTCGGATCATCCGACCTGGCCTTTAAGCGGTCCGTGCTCCAGCTCCGACATAACCTCGACGGCGCCCTGCCACACGCAGCCTTCATGAGCAAGGTTTCCCGCCCCAGGTTCTGTCCGCCCGTGAAGGGCCGTTTTGAATTGCGGCTGTCGGGGGGAAGGTGGTTTTCAGCCTAACCTGCTGAAAACAAAAGGTGGGCCGCCCGACGCAGCGATACACGATCTCGATGTTTGCCAGAAATGCTGGGTCCTGGACGATTTCTAACGCGCGCTCTCACTGGCTTGCTGTTTGGCCAGCATGGCCACCAGCCGGGCGACTTCCTCGGGCTCCATCGCGGTGCTATCAACGACCACCGCGTCTTGTGCCTTGACCAGCGGCGAAGTGGTGCGCTCGCGGTCGCGGCGGTCGCGCTCGATGATCTCGTCGAGCGTGCGCGCCAGGTCGATCGCGTCGCCTTTCTGCTGATGTTCGCGCCAGCGGCGCTCCGCGCGCACCTCGGGCGACGCCGTCAGAAATATCTTCAACTGCGCGTCCGGGAATACCACGCTGCCGATGTCGCGGCCTTCCATCACCACGCCGCCACGCTCACCGGCACGCCGCTGCTCCGCCACCAGCACTTTGCGCACTCCCGTCTCGAGCGCTACTTTCGACGCCGCCTGTGCCACCTCCGGCGTGCGGATTAACCTTGTCACGTCTTCGCCGTCGAGCAGCACCTGCTGCGCGCCGCCAGCACCGTCCATCTGGCGCAAATCGATCCGCGTTTCACCCGCCAGCGCCGCTAGCGCGTCGCCCGAATC
The DNA here is from genome assembly GCA_964563425.1 of uncultured Acidobacteriaceae bacterium. Classification (GTDB taxonomy): domain Bacteria; phylum Acidobacteriota; class Terriglobia; order Acidiferrales; family UBA7541; genus Palsa-295. The sequence continues at coordinate 2,468 of CAZLWY010000104.1, forward strand.
GAGCGGCACGCCGCGCCGCTGCGCCTTCAGCGCGACCGACCGGTACATCGCGCCCGTGTCGATATAGACGTAGCCCAGCAGCGCCGCCACGCGCCGCGCCAGCGTGCTCTTCCCCGAGCCCACCGGCCCGTCGATCGCGATGATCAACCCCTTCATATTCTGACGCCGAACAGTACCGAGCCTACCAATGCCAAGAACAGGGCGGCGACGAAGAAGGCTTGGGCCCGATTCCGAACTCGGCTCTCGGGAAAAAGACGATGGTGCTCCCTCCCTATTCGGCCATTGTCGATCGTGTCGAACAGGATTCTCAGGCCCCTGGCTCGCGAGGGCGCCAAACGTTTTACATCGTCCGGCATCCCAGAATCGAGATGGACTCCGAGCCATCCGAGGACTATACCAGTTGCAAAGATCCAAAAACCTAGCCGGTCCACGTCAAATCCGTTTGAAGGCGCGCTCGATGTCGCGCACCGAATAGCGCAGCACGACCGGGCGGCCGTGCGGGCAGCTCATCGGATATTCGGTTTTCGCCAGCTCGCCGAGCAGCCATTCCATTTTCGTGGTGTCGAGCGGTGTATTCACCTTGATCGCCGCGTGGCACGAGGTCGACGCCGCGATTTTTGCCTGCAGCGAATCGATCGAGATCGACTGGTTCTCGCGCGCGATCCCGTCGAGGATTTCAAACAGCAGCCTCTCGGCGTCGGTCGATGTGATTCCGGCCGGCGCGGCCTGGATCGCCACGCTGCGCGCGCCCATCAGCTCAGCCTCGAAGCCGTTTGCACGCAATTCGTCGGAAATCTGCTCGAACGTCACCAGTTGCCGCGGACTCAGCTCGACCATCACCGGCATCAGCATACGCTGGCCACCCAGCTCGCCCTCGCGCCGCGCGCGCAGATGCTGCTCGAACAGCACACGCTCGTGCGCCACATGCTGGTCGACGATCCAGAGGCCCTCGGCGTTGATCGCGACGATGAAGCTCGCGCTCACCTGTCCGAGCGGCTTGAGGTCAGCAATCTGCTCGACGCTCGGCAGCGCACCCGAATCCGACACCGGGACGCTGACAGCAGCGGATTCGCTTCCTGCACGATCGAGCCGCGGCATCGGGAAATTCATCCCCGGGTTCGCGTCGAATCCCAGGCGTTGCGCGAACGGCCGGCCGGGGCCCAGGCTCCACTCAAACGCTTCGGCTGCGCCCGATGCCGGCGCAACGGGAATTTCAGCGCGCGGCGGTCCGGGCGGCAGAGCGGCAGCGCCTGCCGCTGCAAAGCCGGCAGGCGGCGCCTCAGCCGGATACGCGCCGCCGTTCGACGATCCGGGCGCTCCGGCGGCGGTGCCCGCTCCCGCGGTCGCCGCGCGCGCGGCGGGAAATCCCGGGATCGGCCGCGCCATCGAGAGCGCGTGCCGCAGCGCGTCGCGCGTGAAATCATGGACAAACTGCGGATGCCGGAACCGCACTTCGATCTTCGCCGGGTGCACGTTGACGTCGACTTCCTGATACGGCAGATCGAGGAACAGCAGCACGACGGGAAAAATTCCCGGCGGCGTCACGTTGCGATACGCCTCGTGAATCGCATGCAGCAGCAGCCGGTCGCGCACTAGGCGCCGGTTAACGAAAATGTAGATGCCGTTGCGATTCGTGCGCTGCACTTCGGGGCGCGACGCGAATCCCGTGACGCGCAGCGTGGCGGCCTGCTCGTGTGTCTCGATCTGCGGCTCGGTGATCGCGGAACGCACAGGGCTTTCGCTCGCGGGGATTTCGATCAGTTCGTCGAGCGCCTGCCGGCCGAAGAGTTGATAGACGCGTTCAGAGAGTTTTTCCACCGGCGCGCAATCCAGGATCAGCTGCGAGGAAGTCTTGAGAACGAAGTGCGTCTCGGGATGCGCCAGCGCATAGTGGGTAACGAGCGAGGCGATGTGCCCCAGCTCCGTCGTTTCCGATTTTAGGAATTTCCGGCGTGCCGGGACGCAGTAAAAAATATCCGCGACGCTGATCGATGTACCGGCCGGCAATCCCGCGGGCTTCACGCCCATGAGCTTGCCGCCCGCAAATTCAACGCGCGTTCCCTGATCTTCCTCGGCCGTGCGCGATTCGAGCAGCAGCCGCGAAATCGACGCGATCGAAGGCAGCGCCTCTCCGCGAAATCCCAGCGTCGCGATTGACAGCAGATCGTCCGCGGTCCGCAGCTTGGAGGTCGCATGCCGCTCAAACGCCAGCAGCGCGTCGTCGTGATTCATCCCGCTGCCGTCGTCGATCACGCGGATCAGCCGCTTGCCGCCTGATTCCACCTCGATGCGGATCCCGCGCGCGCCCGCATCCAGCGCGTTTTCAAGCAGCTCCTTGACCACCGACGCCGGCCGCTCGACAACTTCGCCCGCCGCGATCTTGTTCGCGACGTTTTCGGCAAGTATGCGTATCCGCGACATCAAAAGTCCTCGTCCGCCGGAAACTTCCTCGAAACAATCAGATTCACGAGCTTCAAGAGAAGCAAAAATCCGGCCGCGAGCACCGCCATGCCCGCCGGCAGACCAACCCATCCGGGCAAAGAGATCGCAAACCACATAAACAGGCCCAACGAAGCCACCGTGAGGGTGACGATTACAGGAACAGACCGATACCTATACATTGCGCCTCGTTCTGCTGGTTCCATGACGGAGAACAAACTCATCGGCTACTGTGCTTCCCTCTTGATCGCAATCCCCAGTTCGTCGAGCTGATCTTCGTCCACCGTCGACGGCGCTTCTGACATCAAATCCTGGGCTTTGGTTGTTTTCGGAAACGCGATTACGTCGCGCAGCGATTTTTCGCCGGCGAGCAGCATCACGATGCGGTCGATGCCGAGCGCGATCCCGCCGTGCGGCGGCGTGCCGTAGGTCAGCGCGTCGAGAAAGAATCCGAAGCGGTGCTTCGCCTGCTCGTCCGTTAGGCCGAGTGCCTTGAACATGCGCGCCTGCACGTCCTGGCGGTGAATTCGAATGCTGCCCGAGCCGAGCTCGTTGCCGTTGAGGACGATGTCGTAGCCTCTCGAGCGGCATTCCCACGGCGCGGTTTCGAGCTTGTCGATGTCCTCCTCGAAAATTCCGGTAAACGGATGCTGCGCGCTCACCCATCGCTTGTCGCGCTCGCTCCACTCAAACAGCGCGAAGCCGGTGATCCACAAGAACTCCCATTTGCTGCGGTCGATCAGATTCAGTTTGTCGCCGAGGTAGAGACGAATCTGTCCGGCGACGCCGAGCGACGTATCGTTGTGTTGGATCTGATCCTTCGCTGCCGCGGCGACGATCAGATCGCCCGGCTTCGCGCCGACCGCTTCGGCCAGTCGTTCCAAGCCGTGGGCGCCGAGATTCTTCTCGAGCGGCGAGGTGATGCCCTCGGCGGTCACTTTCACCGTGTAAACAGCCCGCGCTCCGGCCGCTTTCGCGTGCTCGGAAAGCTCGTCAAGCTGCTTGCGCGACCAGGCCGCGGCACCCGGCGCGACGAGAGCCTGCACGTTGCCTTCGAAGTGTAGAGTGGCGCGCGCCGGCTCGAAATGCTCGGTCACGTTGTGAAGCTCCATTCCGAACCGCAGGTCGGGCTTGTCCGAGCCGTAGCGCCGCAGCGCTTCCTTGTACTGCATGTGGCGAAACGGGCGCTCGACCTTGACGCCGACCAGCGCGCACACGCGCTGCATGACCGCCTCGATCGCGTCGAACACGTCCTGCTGCCGCGGGAACGACATCTCGAGGTCGAGCTGCGTGAATTCGAGCTGCCGGTCGGCGCGAAAATCCTCGTCGCGGATGCATTTGCAGATCTGGAAGTAGCGGTCCATGCCGCCGATCATCAATATTTGCTTGAAAATCTGCGGCGACTGCGGCAGCGCGTAGAACTGTCCGTGATGGATGCGGCTGGGCACCAAGCAATCGCGCGCGCCTTCCGGAGTTGAACGCGTCAGCAGCGGCGTTTCGATTTCGAAAAAGCCCAGCTCGTCGAGCGTCTTGCGGATTTCGAAGACGATTTTGTGCCGCAACTCGATATTGCCGTGCAGCTTCGGCCGCCGCAAATCGAGATAACGATGGCGCAGGCGCGTCTCCTCGTTCGCCGTCACTTCGTCTTCGATTTGGAACGGCGGAGTCCTCGAATTGTTCAGGATGTGCAGCTTGGTGGCCATCACTTCGACTTCGCCGGAGGCAATTTCCGGATTCGATTTCTGGCGCCGAATCACTCTGCCTTCAACGGCGACGACAAACTCCGAGCGCAGTTCTTCGGCCTTCGCATGCGCCTCGGGATTCTGCTCCTTGTTAAAGACGATCTGCGCGATTCCAGCGCGGTCGCGCAGGTCGATAAATATGAGTTGCCCCAAATCGCGTCGGCGATGGACCCAGCCCATCAGCACAACGTCTTTTTCAGCGTCCGACGCGCGTAGCGCCCCGCAGTAATTCGTCCTCTTCAAACTCCCGAGCGTATCGAGCACTACCCTCTCCGTTCCGATTCGAGATATTCCAGCAGCGGCTCTTCTTTCAGTTTTTGTTGCTCCCCGTCCGACAATCGCTTCAACGTAAATGTGCCTGACGCCACCTCGTCCTCGCCGATAATCAGCGCATACGTTGCGCCCAATTTATCGGCCAAGCCGAGAGACTTCTTGAATTTCATTTCTTCAGGAGGCAGCTCGACGGCGACGCCGCCAGCCCGCAGTTTCCGCGCGATCTCGACGGCCGCCGGATAGGTGGCCGGGCTCATCCAGGCGACATACACTCCTAGGCCCGGCAGCTTCGGAGCCCGTCCGCCGTCCTGAATCGACAAAATCGCGCGGTCGTTGCCGATCGCGAAGCCGATGCCCTTGGTCGGATGGCCGCCGAGCAGCTCCACGAGCCCGTCGTAGCGTCCGCCGCCGCAAACCGCGTTCTGCGAGCCGAGGCCTTCGGCCACTACCTCGAACGTGGTCCGTGTGTAGTAGTCGAGCCCGCGTACGAGCCGCCAGTTTTCCTGGTACGCGATGCCGCGAAGACTCAGCTCGTCCTTGAGCTCGGAAAAATGCTGCCGGCAGGCCGCGCACAGATGATCGGAAATCCGCGGCAGCGTCTCAATCAGCGGCTGTTCATCAGGCAGCTTCGAATCGAGCACGCGCAACGGATTCGTCTCGATGCGCCGCTGGCTGTCCGCACCCAGCTTGTCGCTTACGTTCCGCAATTCCTCGCGTAGCAGCTCGACATATTTCGGCCGGCAATCGCGGCAGCCGATCGAATTGATGTAGAGCGTCGTAAGCGCGAGCCCGGCGCGCTTGAACAGCACCACCAACATCTCGAGCACTTCGGCGTCGATCGCCGGCGCGTCCGACGGACCCAGTACTTCCGCGCCGATCTGGTAAAACTGTCGGTAGCGTCCCTTCTGCGGCCGCTCGCGCCGGAACATCGGCCCGATGTAATAGAGCTTCACGTTGCCGGGCAGCGTGTGCATCCCGTGCTCGATATAGGCGCGCGCCACGCCCGCCGTGGCCTCCGGCCGCAAGCTGATCGACGACTCGTCACGGTCCGCGAACGTGTACATTTCCTTGCCGACGACGTCCGTATCCGCGCCAATCGAGCGCGCGAACAATTCAGTCTCCTCAAAAATCGGCAGACGAATCTCCCGAAAATTGTAGGCTTCGAAAACCTCGCGCGCAGCCCGCTCGAACCAATTCCACAACGCGGAATCGGGAGGCAGAATGTCGCGCGTGCCTTTGATGGCGCGAAACTGTCGTTTCTCGGTCATTTTCAGGAGCGCCGCAGCGCAAAATACATCCAAACATACTAACAGGCAGACGGACTGACGCAAGAGTGCGGAACTGAGGCGCAGGTGAGGAATCTGTAAATTCTTGCACATTCGGGCGCGCTTTTACCCGAGGACGTGCGCTGAAGGGATACTCAGGAACCCGCACTCGGGGGAGTCGTACGTCGAAAGGCCGGCGGGACGCCGGCGCTACTTTCAGAATCATATTCGTCTCCAAGGTTGCTGCGAGTTCCCTCCGCCGCGCCAAGAACTGCAACTCGCTGCGCTGCAAACGGCGCGCCCGCGGTGAGGACCGTTATGTGGCGGAGTCTTAAAGCTTTAGGCACTCTCGTACACCATTTGAAACATCTATCTCCTCGATCGAAACGTTGCATTTTACGAAATCCATATTTCCACGTAAGGTCGCGCCCTAAGTTTCGTTCTTTCCAAGAGGAGAGTACCTAAATGGCCGAGAAGACCACCGGAGAAATGCAGGCTACGTTAGGCTTGACCGGGTTGACGATGAACGCCATGGCGTTAATCGCACCCGGCGCGTTTTTGTGGCTCACATTTATCGCTCAGGCGACGGAGGGCGCGACCTCGCCTTCGATGTGGATTGGGATCATCTTCGCGCTCCTGCTGTGTCTGGCTACCGCCGTCTGTTACGCGGAAATGGCCAAGCTGTATCCCGGCACGGGGAGTTCGTATTACTTCGCAGAACAAGCGTTCTTGAACCATGACAAGGCGTGGAAGTACGCGCGCCTGATGAAGTTCATCGTCGGCTGGGGCTCGCATCTGTATTACTGGATCTACCCCGGCGTCATGGTGGCGGTTACCGGCGTATTCGTGGGCTATGTGGTGGGCACGCTGTGGCCGAACTTCATGAGCGCATCGAACCCGGGGCCGATGTTCATGATGGCCGTTGCGATCGTGTTCACCTTCGGTGTGGCGTACATCGCCCATCGCGGGGTGAACGGGTCGACCGCGGTCAGCATCGCCATCAACGTAATTCAGATTTCCGCGCTGATCGTCTTCTCCGTGATGGCGATCGGCTACCGCCTCAACCACGCACCGGGCAGCGTGGCTCGCCAGTGGGATTCAACCACCAACGCTTCGTTCGATTGCGAGTTTGCAACCACCAGCCAAATGGTGAATGGCACCGCGACCGACGTGATCACGCGCGACGCAAACATGAACCCGGTCTGCAAAGTGGATGCTTCCGGCAAGCCGGTTCCGTTTCACGTCGACTACCCAGTGGCTGACTCGAGTGGAAATTTCCTGAGCCACCCGAATGCTATGTCCGTCATTGGGGTCCACAAATTTGGCTGGATGTTTGTCCAAGCCACCGTCGCCATCCTGATCCTCGTCGGATTCGAATCGGTTACGGCGATGGGCGGTGAGGCGCGCAACGCGAAGCGTGACGTGCCCATCGCGGTGATCACCTCGCTGCTGGTGCAAGGAGCGTTCTGCTATCTGTTCGAGTATTTCGCCGCGAACTACGTCTTAAGTAACGGCTACTCGATGCAGAGCGCCGCAGGCTCCGCCGCTCCCATCGGCGACCTGATGGTCATGGTTGGCGATTCGCTCTTCGGCGCGGGCCGCGGACGCATCTTTATGCTGTGCGAAGCGATCACCGTGTTCCTGGCCCTCATCGGCACCACGCTCTCCTGCATGAACACCGGAGCGCGTGTCACCTACGCGATGGGCAAGGACAATGAAGTGCCAGAGAACTTCGGGCTTCTCCACGACAAGAACCTGAGCCCCCACCGTGCCATCTGGGCCCTGGCGGTTATCACTGCAATCACGGGTTGCGTTGCCCTGCTGATGTATTTCGGCGACGGCAGTGCTCCTACCGACGCCACTATCCAAGCGCTGCCGCACGGGTTCTGGTCCAGCTTCGGATACCTGACCCATGACAAGATGGCGGCACTTCCAAGTACGATACTGACGATAACCCTAGCCTCGAACTTCGGGACGTTCCTACTGTACGGGCTCAGCTGCGTTACCTGCATCTTCTGCTACAGCGGACACCCGAATTTCAGCTTCCTGAAGCACATGCTGATTCCGATATTCGGCGTGGTCGCGAACTTGGTCTGCATGTCGTTCTACCTCATCGGGCCATTCATGGGGTACGGCACCAAGATGGAACCGTTCCTGGCCTTGGGTATCGCCGCGGTCTGGGCCATTTACGGCGGCATCTACTTCACAGTGAACAGTAAAAAGCAGGGGAAGACGACGCTTGTCACGACCCGTGCTTAGCATTCGCTTGGCGTGATCTGATCCACATTTACAGGCGGGCTCGAAGACCTCGAGCCCGCCTTTGTTTTGCGCCGGGGCTCCATTAGAAACATCTATGCGGTCCATCCAAATGTTGTATCCCGCGGCGCCGCCGGCGGGATTAATAATTCGTTTACGTCACAGAGTTCCGCGAGTCCGCGTCGCGGGGTGGTGACGTGAGCATCAGGCGTTGGCCGTGGTGCGTACTGTGCCAACCGGGATGATCTAATGTTCAGAGGCTTTCAAGCGGCGGCTGCGGCAGTCGGATTTGGCGGTGCCGCGGCGCGCGCGGCTGTGCCGCAAAACTCATCCATGGATTGCGAATTTGCGCAGATTTCCGACGTAGGGCGGGTTCGCCAGGGCAATGAAGATTATTTGGGCCACTACGCCCCGACGACACCTGACGACGTGCGGGCGCGAGGTTATCTGTTTGCGGTCGCCGACGGAGTGGGCGGGCACGATCTCGGCGAAGTTGCGTCGCGCACGGCGATCGAAAGCATTCAGACCGATTTCAAGGAATCCGGGGCGGGCGAGCCGCATGGCCCGCTGCTGACGCGCATCGTCCGGAATGCGAACACGAAAGTGATCGATGCGGGGCACGCTGCAAAATCCGTGGGCGCGGGCATGGCGACCACGATTGTCGCCTGTGCTTTGCGCTACGATCGCGCCGCTGTCGCGCATGTCGGCGATTCACGCTGTTATCTCATCCGCCGGGGCGTACCGAACCTCCTCACGCGCGACCATACCGTGGCAAACGAGCACCTGCGCCTGAAATTGATCTCCAAACAAGATGCTGCAGAGTCGGAAACCCGGCATATGCTGAGCCGCTCGCTCGGAGCCGAGCTGATGGTCAATGTCGAAGTCAACGA
>CAZLWY010000105.1:0-24980 GCA_964563425.1 uncultured Acidobacteriaceae bacterium
ACTGTCATCCGAGCCATTCCTCGTTCTCAGCCCAGAACATACCCTGCGCATCATCTTCGACAGGGTGTGTGCTGACGCATCGTTCTTGCCAAACATCGCATTTGAGGGGATGGATGTTGCGACGCTGCGTGGATTGATTGCAGCGGGGCTCGGCATAGGGCTTCTTCCTCCCGCGCCCGCTCGATTTGCGGGCGTCGCAGAGATCAAATTGTCGCCGGCGCGCCCCATTCGACCGTTAGGCATAGGGTGGATCGCCGATCGTTACGTTCCGGCCAGTGCAGTGGAATTCCGCAAGTTCGTTGTGTCTAAATTCCACGGTCAAAAATAAATTTCTCATCCTGCTCCGGAAAACTCAGATCGCGGTGCTCAAGGGACCATTGCACCCGCTCTGCCACGAAAGCGCAGAACGGATTGATGTCCATGTCGATGCTGGCGCTGTCCAGTGCGCCCAAATAAGCCTTGCGGTCCCTGACGCGGATCACAGTCCACGGATAGCCGCCCGAGGCCAGCATCGCATTCATCAGGAAGCGGGCCATTCGTCCGTTGCCGTCAGGGTAGGGATGGATATAGCCGAACATCCAGTGACCCAGCACGGCGCGCACGCTCGGTTCGGTTTCTTTTTCGAGCAGATCGAATAGCGCCGGCATCGCGGCGCGCGCCGCCTCCCAGCGCGGCGGCACATAGCGCGACGTGCGCAGATAGACCGGGCTGTTCCGGTATCCGGCCAGCGCCCCGGCTTCGATCAAGCCCGCCGCAACGCACGGCTGGAATAATTCGCGGTACCAACCCGCGTGTGCGGCGCGCACCAGTGATCCAGGATTGCCGCCCGCAATGACTTCTGCAACCGTCGCTTTCACTTTCTGGAACGCCTGCCAGTAGCCCCGCGCCGCCAGCGCGTCGCGGCTCTTGCGGCCATCCTCGTGATGGTCCGGGTCCCAGCCCCCTTCCCGCACCCTCTCGATCAACGCCGGCGTGACGGAATATCCCTCAATGGAGAGCGAGTGAAACGCATCGCTCTGATAGATTTCATCGATGAAATGCAGATAGGCGTCCTTGTCTTTCGGCAGGCCCGGCGCTTTCGGGAAGGCTATTATGACGGCGCCGCGCATCGATTCCCACATCATCTGCACGCGCCCCACGATCGGTTCAGCCGTCCGGGCCGACGTGCCGAGTATCTGCCCCGCCTCGAACGGATTGCTTTCCCGCACATCATAGCTGGCGCTTTTCATCGCGCTGACGATCTCATCCGCGAACTTGGGCCGGCCAGTCTGGCGGAAAGCGCCGGCGAGATATCCCGCCTTCGCGGAGTGACCGCCGTTGAGCAACAGCCGCAGCAGGTCCGATGCGTCGGGAAGACTGCCCAGCACCACCTGCGCTTCGATCGGGTTCCGCGAGAAAAAAGATTCCGCCACCCGCACGAGCGCCGCCACCGGCGAAAAAAGCCGCAGGCCGTCCCTCACCACAATATCCGTCGCCCCGGGCATCTCGGTCACCTTCAGGTCGTAGAGCGACGTGTCGAACAGAAGCTTGATCGTGTTGTTCGTGCCCTTCGGGCTGTTCACCACCACCTGGGCCCGAATAACCGTTCTCTCGCCGTGAAGCCACAGCGATTGCTCCGGCGACAGATACCACGCCTCGCCGAAACGCTCATTGCAGTATCGCGCGCAGAATTCCCAGAATGAGGCGTACCACGGCGTGGTGTCCCCCTCGCGGGCGGTTGGGCTGGAGGAGAGCAGCCAGCCTTTCATCACTTCCTGAACAAAGCCGTTCCCGAGCAGTCGTTCGCGGTTTATGCGGCTGAACTCGTCTGACCGGAAGACACGCCTACCGCCTTCCTGAAGCGCTTTCAACGCATCGAGGGATTCAGCCAGCTTTTCGTTCGGTGTCGCCACGGGACCTTCTTCGTTCGCCTCGGGTTATTACAAGTTTTTGATGCTGTGCGAATACAAGTATATAATGCGTACTTTGTGCAAGTCTATTGTGCTGTATTACTACAAGTCTTTTATGCTTTATAGCTTATAAGGCACAACAATACAGCAGCTTACCAAATAGGGCTTTGGCTCTTGAAACCACCAAGAATCGCAATCATCGCGGCCGTCACCGCCCCCTCGGCAGGTCGGACGTGCAGCCCCGCATACCGATCTCGAACACGACCACCGCCTGCCCGAAATCCAGACGCGCGTCGACCTGGCCGCCGTTGTAATTCATGAGCCGGCCGATCGGCTGGGTCGTGTATTTCAAATGGCTTCCGTATAAATAATACCGTACGGGAACAAGGGCTGACTCGGAAAGACGTCCTGACCGCGGAGGGCGAATACCTACCGTGTGACCACGGCGACAATATTATTAGCTGGCGGATTTCTGATCGTGGCCTCGTATTTCGGCCAAGAATCGTGGTTTGAGCCTAATCCTTAATAATCGGAAATCCGGCTTCGGTCCAGCCGCGCCAGCCGCCGTCCATGGAAATCACGTTGCGGTAACCCATTTTCTGCAGGTTGTCCGCCGCGAGAGCCGAGCGGAACCCGCCGCCACAGTAGAGCACCAGGGTCGCTTCCTTGTCCGGGACGGTTTTCTCAATGTCGCGTTCGATCACCCCTTTGCCCAGGTGGATCGCGCCGGGGATGTGCCCACGCGCCCATTCGGATTCTTCGCGCGTGTCCACGACGATGATTTTTTCGCCGCCGTCCAACCGCTTTTTGGTCTCGCGAAAACCCTCTTCCTTGATCCGCGACTTCGCCTCGCGCACCAACTTCAGAAATCCTTCGGGATGATCCGCAGCCATCGATTCACCTCGTGGTCCGTGTAAGTAGGAAAAACTTTAACACGGAGCGCGCGGAGAAGTTCACAGAGAAAAACAGACTCGCGGCGCTCCTCGATTCATTTCATATCGCGCCAGTTTGACCCCGACTTCGTCTCGACCACCAGCGGCACGCGCAGCTTGTGAACGCCTTCCATCACTTCTTTCACGAGCTTTTTCAGTTTCGGCAGTTCCTTCGCCGGTGCTTCGAAAAGCAATTCGTCGTGAACCTGCAAAATCATGCGCGACTCGAAACTATCCAACAGGTGCTTATCGAGCTCGATCATGGCCAGCTTGATCAGGTCCGCAGCGGCGCCCTGCATCGGCGTGTTCATGGCCGTGCGCTCGGCGAAGTTGCGCAGGTTAGGCTGCGGGGAGCTGATTTCCGGGATTTGCCGCTTGCGGCCGAACATCGTGGTCGTGAAGCCGGTCTTGCGCACTTCGGCGATCTGCGCGTCGAGGTATTTTTTCACGCCGCTGTAGCGCTCGAAATACGTGGCGATGAATTTCGCTCCTTCTTTCGTGTCAATATTTAGCTGCTGCGCCAGCCCAAACGCGGAAAGGCCGTAAATGACGCCGAAATTAATCACTTTGGCGACGCGGCGATGTTCGCGCGTCTGCGCCATGGGACCGACGCCGAAAACCTCCTGCGCCGTGCGTGAATGGATGTCCTCCCCGCTGCGAAACGCATCGATGAGCACCCGATCCTGGGATAAATGCGCCAGAATCCGCAGCTCGATCTGGGAGTAATCGGCGGAAAGCAGCAGGCGTCCCGTGGGCGCGACGAATGCGGCGCGAATCTCGCGCCCGAGCTCGGTCCGCACGGGAATATTTTGCAGGTTCGGATTGGACGAGCTCAACCGCCCCGTCGCCGTGCCGGTCTGGCTAAGCTGCGTGTGCAGCCGGCCGGTAACCGGATGAATCAGCTTCGGCAGAGCATCGGCGTAGGTCGACTTCACCTTCGCCAGCTCGCGATGCTCCAGGATCTTCTTCGGTAGCTCGTGAATCAGGGCCATCTCTTCCAGAACTTCCGCGGCAGTCGAGCGCAGTTTCGTTCGCGTCTTGCGCGGCGGCTGCAAGTTCAGTCGATCGAAAAGCACTTCCGCGAGTTGCTGCGTCGATTTCACGTTGAATTCGAATCCCGCCAACTCGTAAATTCGCTTCTCGATCGCGCTGATCTCCCCCTGGGCCTTTGCTGAAATGATTTCCAGCTCGCGCGCGTCGATCCCCACGCCAATTGCTTCCATGCGCGCCACGACGGGCGCCAGCGGCAGGTCGATTTTCTCGTAGACATCGGCGAGTCCCTGTTTTTCCACTTCCGCGCGCAGCGCGGGCGCCAAACGCAGCAGAAAATCCGCGCGTTCACCCGGAGCGCCTGAAAGGGTGCGATTCATGTGCCGCAGCACGGTCTCGGCGAACGCGTGGTTCGCCGTCGTGGGCCGCAGAAGATAGGAATAAAGAATCGTCGCGTGGCGGATTCCCGCGACGGCATCGGCAGCCTCCGCCGCAGCGGGCGCCGCCAACAAGTGAAACAGCTTCGGATCGTGCACCACCTTGGGGCGCTTCGGGTCCGCGAGCCATTCCGTCATCGCGGCAAGCGCGCTGTTGTCCGCATCGTTTTCGAGCGAGCGGGCCGCGTCCGTCTTCGCGGATACTTCCACGCCAACCACGCGGGTGCGGAAGCCTTCGTCATGCGGATCCTGGGAATCGAGCGACAGCCACACGGCAGTTTCCTGCCCGCGCGGCACCCCCGTCAGGAATTGTCCCAGGGCCGCCGGCGATTCCAGAGCCGCATAATCGGTCGTGCGATCGTCCGCCGGCGGAGGAGCCGACACCGCAAGCTCCTTGAGCAGCGACGTAAACCCCAGCTCCGCGTAGAGCGTCCGCAAGGCCTCGGCATCGGGATCGCAAATCTGCAATTTCTCAAGCACCAGCGGGACGGGCGCATCGGTCGGAATGGTCGCCAACTGTTTGCTCAGCCGCACGAACTCCGCGTTCTTCTCCAACGCCTCGCGATAGCTCGCCCGCTTCACCTCCGCCGTGCGCTTCAGCACGGCTTCGGCGCTGCCGAACTCCTGAATCAATTGCTTTGCCCCGATGTCGCCGATTCCCGGCTTTCGCCGTTCGCCCGGCGCAGGCTTGTCGTTGGGATCGCGCGCGCCGGGGATGTTGTCGATCGTATCGCCCATCAGCGCCATCACGTCGGCCACTTTGCCCGGCGGCACGCCCATGATCTCCTCGACCTTTTTCTCGTCGATGATCAAATCGCCCTTCGCGGGATTCAGCAACCGGACACGGCCGCCCACCAGCTGCATCAAATCCTTGTCGCTGGTCACGATCAAAACGTCGAGGTCCTTCTGGGAGGCCTGCTTTGCCAGCGTGCCGATCACGTCGTCGGCTTCGTAACCGGGATATTCGAGAATCGAGAGTTTCATGGCCTCGCAGTAGCGCCGCACAAACGGGATTTGGACCGCCAGGTCGTCCGGCATGGGCGGGCGCTGAGCCTTGTACTGGGCGAAGATCTTGTCCCGGAACGTGGGCGCGCTGACGTCAAACACCACGGCCAGATAGTCCGGTCGCAGGTCCTTGTTCTGCATCAGCCGGCGCATCATAGTGGCGAAGAGGTAGGGGACTTTGGTCGGGATACCGGATGAGGTCTGCAACCGGTCCATGGGCGCAAAGAAAGCCCGAAAGATATATCCCATGGCATCAACCAGAAACAGGCGTTTGGTCGGATTGGATGGCTTTGGCGGCATGTCGAAGGCCGAAGGGCCCGTCGGTGGTGAAAGAATGTACGTTAGCCGTCCCCGGCCCAGGACCGCGAGTATATCAAACCGGGTGAATCGCTTGTTGCCCGTCAGCCTCCCGGCACCCGCATCCCCTGACCGATCATACGCAGACAAGTACGTTGATTTGTGATAGTTGTGAAATATTCAGAGGCCGCCCAGCGTATTAACCCATGGACAGGCAGACGACGACCGGGACGATGAGCGACGCCGATTTGGCACAATTGCTGTCCCAGGTCCGGGCGGGAGACACCGACGCCTGGGGCGAGATGTACCGCCAATTCGCGCCGGCAATTTTCAGATTCTGCCGCAGGCTGCTGCCGGCGCGGGAAGACGCCGAAGACGCGACCACGGAAATATTCATGAAGGTGCACCAAAAACTCGGGACCTACGATTCGTCGCGCCCGTTCACGGCGTGGCTCTATAAAGTCGCGAGCAATCACTGCTGGGACACTCTGCGCCGCCGCCGCATTCGCCAGGATCTCGAGACCGGCGATCTGGATACGTTGCCGCTCGAGCATCCCGATCCGAGCCAACTCGAACGATTGCAGGCCGAACACTCCAGCAAAGAAGTGCGCAGCGGGCTGGCGCAGCTGCCGGACCGCGCCCGCATGGCGCTCGTGCTGCGCTATTACGCGGACATGAGCTATGAGGAAATTGCGGACACGCTGGGCGTGCGCCGCGCGTTCGTTGGCGTGCTGTTGCTGCGCGCCCGCCATCAGTTGCGCGACGCGCTGGCCCCAACCGCCGCCGGCGCCGCAGGAATTCAGAAGGCTTCCGCAGGGGGTGGGTCATGAACCAGATCGATGGTCATTTCGATGAAATGAACGGGCTCCTCTATTTGGAGGGCCAACTCGATAGTGCGCACGCCGGGATTGTGTCGGCGCATCTCGGCACGTGCTCGGCATGCCGCGAACTTCTCCATGCGCTCGAGACCGAATCCGTGTGGCTGCGCGAAGCGCTCACCGCAGACGAAGAATCGGTTCCCGCCCATGTGCTGGCGCCCCCTGAGCGCAACGCAGCTCATTGGGGCTGGATGGCGGCGTTCGGACTGCTGGCCGGCGGCGCCTACACGCTCTGGAGCGGTTTCGTTGAACCGTGGTATGCAAACCTTCAGCAGGGCGGCTTTACGCAGGGATATCTGCTCACCATGCTCTTCTTTAGCAGCGCTTCTTGGAAAGGATGGGATGCGATGCGAAGCTTGATGGAATTCATGGCCGTGGCAACCTTGGGAATGGTGGTGGTTTGGCTGCTGCGGAAGCAGTGGCAGCGATTCACAGCGATCGCCTTCGTCATGGGCGCTCTCGCTTGCGGGCTGGCGATGCCGCAGCCGGTGGCGGCCGCCGACGTGGAGCACGGCAACCCCGCCTATACCCTACCGGCCGGCCAGGAGGTGAAAACCGACCTGATTGTGGCCGCCGATCGCACGCGGATCGATGGAGACGTGGACGGCGATCTGATCGTTTTCTCCAATAGTTTGACGGTCAATGGACACGTGAAGGGAGACATTCTCGTTATCGGGGCGGAGGTGCGGGTGAACGGCCCAGTCGACGGCAACATCCGCGCGTTCGGCCAAGCCCTCACTCTTGAATCGAGTGTCGCTAAAAACGTGATGGCCTGGACGGGCGCCTCCGAATTCGGCGCAAACTCGTCGGTGGGTGGAACGCTGACAATGTTTTCAGGCAACACGGAACTCGACGGCAAAATCGCCGGAGACGTCCTCGCGCTGGTGGGCGACCTGACGATCAGCGGCTCTCTGGGCCACGACGTTACCATCCGAGGGGGGCGCCTGAGCATAGGACCTCACGCCGAAATAGTCGGTCAGACGAAATACAGAGGAGATCATCAGCCGGAAATTTCTGCGGGCGCCGAGCTCGGAAGCCCCATTCAGGTGACGTTTGAAAAGCGAGGCCCCAACTATTCCCGCGGCTCATACTACTGGCACCAGATCCTGTTCTGGGGAGCAGGCTTCTTGCTCGGATTGGTGATCATGTTCGTGGCGCCCGAGTTTTTCTTCGATGTTTCGCAGGCCTGCAAGAGAATCGGGCCGGCCATCGGCTTCGGGGCGCTGTTTCTGTTTGCCACGCCGATCGCCGCGACGATCGTGTGCTTCACGATCGTGGGGCTTAGCGTCGGGTTGCCTGCGCTGGCGCTCTACGTCATCGCCGTTTACGCCACGAAAATATTCGTGGGCGCGTGGCTCGGCGAACAACTGCTTGGCGCCAGCGTCGGCTTCGGTCCCGCCGTGGGGCGCCTGGCCCTGGGCCTCGCCATTCTCCGGGCCCTGCGCATGCTGCCCTACGTGGGCCTTCTGG
The DNA here is from genome assembly GCA_964563425.1 of uncultured Acidobacteriaceae bacterium. Taxonomy (GTDB): domain Bacteria; phylum Acidobacteriota; class Terriglobia; order Acidiferrales; family UBA7541; genus Palsa-295. The sequence continues at coordinate 7,899 of CAZLWY010000105.1, forward strand.
TCGGCCTGCTGACCGTGATGATGGGCCTGGGCGCCATCGTGCTTTCGCTGCACAGGAGACTCACCCCCACAACGGCCGTCGCTGCGGCCTGACGGCATCGGGGTGGGTTGTGGTTGAGCAGAGCAGAGAGGGCCGCGCTTACTCGTACCGCAGCGCTTCGACCGGATTCAACCGCGCCGCTTTCCACGCCGGATACACGCCGAAGAACACGCCGATCAGGCTGGCCACGGAAACACCGAGGGCCACCAGGTTGAACGACACCGACGCGGGAAAGGAAGAGAACGCCAGACGGATCGCCAGCACGATCAGCGAACCAACCAGCACGCCCACGGTCCCGCCCAGAGCAGCGAGCGTCACAGCCTCCAGCAGGAACTGCGTCAGAATATTCGACTGGCGCGCGCCGATCGCTTTGCGCACGCCGATTTCCCGCGTACGCTCCGTCACGCTGACGAGCATGATGTTCATCACGCCGATGCCGCCCACCAGCAGCGCCACGGATCCGACGGCGAGCATCACGATGAAAATTCCGCCCGAAATTTCGTTCCAGAAATCGACGAACGTGTCGGTGGTCAGGATCACGAAGTCGTCGTCCTTGTCCGACGGCAGCTTGCGCATGCGCCGCAGATATTCGCGCGCTTCGTCAACCACCAGCGGCAAATTTTCGGTCGAATCCGCCTTGGCGAAGAGCACGAAATCCTTGAACTCAGGATGCAGTTTACGCATCACGGAAAACGGAACAAGCGCGATATTGTCCTGAGGATTTTCACCGGTGCCGAGCGCCTGCTGTTGTTCGGCCAGCGTGCCAACCACCGTGAATACCTGGCCCTCGAGCAACACTTCCTGGCCGATGGGATCTTCGCCGTTTGGAAAGAGCGTTTTCTGAGTGATGTGACCGAGCACAACCACGGGCGAACGATGCTCCTCATCGGTGTTGTTGAAGTAGCGTCCCGCCGTCAGCTCGAAATCGGAAATCTTGGCGATATCGGGCGTATCGCCCTCCAGAATTACCGCCTTGGCGCGCAGATTTCCGCGGCGCACCTCACTCGATCCGGCGCCCACTTCGTAATTCGCGATTTGCGCGTCGGTGGCGGCCGCAACCACATGCGGCAGATGAGCGAGCCCGTCCGTCCACTCCGCTTTCAGCTCCTTGCGCTGCAGCACGGCGGGCGAAAGCCGGCCCAGCGTGGCCCACGAAAACCGGTAACAGATGATCGTGCTCGATCCAAGCTGCGAAATATTGCTGAGCACGTTGGCATTCAGACCGTTAATCACGGCGCCGATCACGATGATCGTGGTGACGCCGATCATGATGCCCAGCACCGTCAGCACGGAGCGCATCGGATTGCGGCGCAGCACGTCCAGCGCCAGCAGAATCGATTCCTTCAGCTGCCCGAGTTTTCCTGCGCTCCTCATGATCCTTGCCTCTCGCCGTCATTCCTGCCGCAACGCCACCACCGGATCGAGCCGCGCCGCTTTCGTCGCCGGGTAGACGCCAAAGAACAGGCCGACGCTGGTGGCCACGATCAATCCCATCAGCACGGACCAGATCTGCACCGAGCTCGGCAGCGGTGTCGTCAAGCTGACGATCTCGGCAACCAGGATTCCAAAAATCACCCCGCAAATACCGCCGATCGTGGCGATTGTGGATGACTCGATCAAAAACTGAGTGCGAATATCCGCCTGCCGCGCCCCCAGCGATTTTCGCAGCCCGATTTCGCGCGTCCGCTCCGTCACGCTCACGAGCATGATGTTCATGATCACGATGCCGCCCACAATCAGCGAGATCGAGGCGATGCCGATGGTCACGCCGAAGAACGTGCCGCTGATGCTGCTCCACAGGGACAAAAACGAAGCGTTCGTTTCCATCGAGAAATCGTCGGGGTCGCGGTAGGCCACGTGGCGGCGCCCGCGCAGGAGCAGTCTGACTTCGTCCATCGTCGCCGGAAGCGCGGCGGTGCCGTCGGCCTTCACCCACAGCCGCACCGAATCGTCCGTCGCGTACATGCGCTGATACGTCGTCAGCGGAATGATGACCCAGTTGTCCTGCGACTGGCCCATCACCGACCCGCGTTTTTTCCCCACGCCAATGATCTCGCAAACAGAGGTATCGACGCGCAACTCCTTGCCAATGGGATCGGCTCCGGGCAGCAGTTTGTCGACGATATCGAATCCTACGTCGCACACCGGCGCGCCGCGCGAATCGTCGAGCTGGGTGATGTAGCGTCCCTGCGAAAGCTCGCGCGCGTTGATCTCCGGCATCTCGTGCGTGAACCCGATGACCTGCGTGTCGTCGAGGTCATTGGTGCCGTATTTCACCTGCCCGCGCTTGGCGATCTGCCCGCCCACGGCCACGCAGCTTCGGCAGACATCGCGCAGCCAAAGATAATCGTCGTAATGGAATTTGCGCCGTTTCTGCGCGTCTTCCCACTGGCTGATGTCCGTGATGATCGAGGGCGAGCGGTTGATCATGAAAACATCCGCGCCCAGCCCGACGACCTTGTCCGCCACATAACGATTCAAACCGCTCACCAGGCTCACGACCGCGATCACAGCGGTGACACCGATGACCACGCCCAGTAGCGTCAACACGCTGCGCATCTTGTGCGTCCACAGGTTGGCCGTGGCGATGCGGATCGCTTCGCCAAACGACATCGACGTGGAGAGCTTGCGGGGCATAAAGGTAGCGATCGACTCGCTTTATTATACGCGCCGAAGGTGCCCGAAGTTGCACCTTGGACCCAACGCGCAACCTGAGGCGTTTCTATGGTTAAGACGAAGCCCAGGCGTGGACGGTGGCGGCTGCGGTTGGCAATCAGCCCAAGCCAATGAAAAAGTATTACAGCTGCATAGCCCGCCGCAGGTCAGAAGATGAACTTGGCCGCTACCTGCAGCAGCCTTGGATCTCGCGCCGCCGTTTCAACACCAAAGAGCGGGGAGCTGACATTGCCGCTGATCCCATTCGGATCAAACTGAGTGTGGTTAAATGTGTTAAAGCTATCGAGCCTGAGTTGCACTTTCGTCCTCTCGGTAATGGCTGTGTCCTTGTAAAGCGTCATGTTCCAGTTGTTGATTCCGGGGCCCCGGAGCACATTTCTAGGTGCGTTCCCGTATGCCGCGATGCTGGTCGGTGAAACACCATTCGCAGGGCACCCGACAAAGGTCGGCGGCGTGCCGGCGCTGGCGCAAGGTACCTCCTGGAATGAACTCGGATCAATCCACGGATGACCCGCGGAGCGCGGATCGAGATAATGCACCGGGGCAATCTGGTCGGGCCCATCCCAGCAGGAGAAATCGCCGAGTCCGTCGCATCCGCCAGACGGAGAATTAAGGTCCGCGACATCCAGCGGGAACCCCGTCTGGAACGTCGTGATCCCGCTAATGGTCCACCCCTTCGTCAAGCGCGAGACCCACCAATTGCCGCGCATGCCGGGAATCTGATAGGCATAGCTGATGACGAGCCGCTGCCTAGCGTCAAAGATCGAGCTGGCGTAGTCGCACCTTGGAAAGCAGTATGGATTGCTGGCTCGAATCGAACCGCCGTAACCTCCGCTTTGCCCACCAAATGTTCCGAAGGATGTGTTTTCGAATCCCGATCCCTCGTCAAGCGAGTGCCCGTAGGTATAGGAAGCCTGAAAGTAGAGGCCATGAGACAGGTGCTGCGTCACGCCCACTTGCAGCGAGTTGTAGTTCGAGTTCCCTATACTGTTAATTGTGTCAATCGAGCCATACACGCTGGGGTTGTACAGGTTTATGGGGTTGTCAGAAGCGTCGAGACCGGTAACAAGATTTTGCGGCAAGCCAATAGCCAAGTGATGCGCAACAGACCCCACATACCCGACGCTCAGGAGCGTTGAGTTGGTTAGCTGGCGTTCGATTGTAAGGTTATAGTTCTCCGCCATGGGATCTTGCAAAGTGGGGGCAACGCTTGCGCAGCACGTGCCCCAAATGGGCTCAAACCCAGGCTGGCTGAAATTCACAGTTGCGGGTGGCCCGGCGAAAGGAAATGGATTGGTTACGGTTGCGCCCGTGGCGATGTCCTTAAACGGATTGGAAAAACTCGGGTTCACGCCCAGAACCCCGCCGCCGGCTGACGTAACCCCGATTTGCGAGGTAATCGCGAAAGGCGGCATCCCAACCACCTGGTCCGCTTGCTCCGTTTCCGATCGGTCGTAGTAAATCCCGAATCCGGCGCGGATACTCATCTTGCCCGGCCCTCCGGTCAACCATGCCAAGCGGTTCGGACTATAAACAATCCCCAGACGCGGACCGAAATCCTTAAAGGGTTTGAACTCGCCGGCAGCGTGCACGCCCGGATCACCTGCATAAACCACACCGAGCGGCGCTCCTGGGAAGACAATCGATTGTTGGTTCGCTACGAAGGCAACTTGGCCGTGGCCCCCAAACGCCGTATTGATGGCCGGCGTATCGATCGTCCATCCGAGGCCATAGGTCAGCGTCAGGTTTGGGTGCCACTTGAATTGATCCTGCGCGTAGCTGTAATACTGGCGCGCCCGGCCATCATAGAACGAACCGCTGGCCTGAACGAAAGTGGACGGAATACCGAGGAGAAAATCCACGCCGGAATTCCCGGTGCTGTATGTGCCGTAAGGTTGAAATTGGAAGTCGCCGCTGTTTTCGTCGCCGAAGGGGTTCCGGGTCTCCCAGCGTCGCATATCGAATCCGATCTTCAGGGTGTGGCGTCCCTCAACAATCTGAAAATTGTCGCCTCCCTGATAGACCTGATCGATTCGGGGCTGCGGCCCGTATTGAGAAAACCCGAGAGTGAAGAGTCCCGTCGGCGATATGACGGGCAGTCCGGCCGCCCCGGGGAGCTGTGGAGTGATCGAAAAGCCGACTGAGGAAGGCAGCGTCGGGGACGCCGGCTCAACCGCCACGAAGTTGAAGCGATTGTAGCCGCCGTGCAATTCGTTCAGCATATGATCATTGAAAACGTGTGTCCAGGACATGGACAGAAACTTCGACGTATCTCCGTCAGTCTCTGAAAACCCCGGAAGTGTGGCGCCAAAAAACGGTACCGTGGAAATGTCGGGCAGGCTTTCGTTGAACCACGTGCCCCAGACGCTGTCCTTTGCGTTGAAGACCTGATCGATTCGGTAAAGGTACTGACTGTCTTTTGCCGACTCGCTCGCATTGAACGAATACGCGTCGAGCGGTCCCCCGGCTGTCGTAGCAATGTTCGGTGCGGGCACGAACGCCAATAGTTTCTGCGACACCGTATTGATGTCGGCTGTCGGTATCGTCCCATTGCGGAAGATCGTTCCGTAAGCCGTGCCAGCTGGATAAGTCGTGCCATCGTCTCCAACAAGAGGAAACGGAGAGGTTCCCGTCGAGGACGAGAGGCCCGGAAACGCCGTCAAGTCGGTCGTTTGCCCTGACAAAAAGACCGGCGTTACTTCCGTACCGTTATTGACGCCGTTGCTCGTTTGCGGAACATTTTCTCGGAATCCTTGATAGGAAAAGAAGGCAAACAAATGGTTCTTGATGATCGGCCCTCCGATGGTGCCGCCATATTCGTTCTCATGAAATGGGTCGGGCAAAATCGGTCCACCGGGTTCGGCCGGCGCAGTAAACGGATTGGCAGCGTCAAAACCTCTGGTGCGGTAGAACTCAAATGCATCGCCGTGAAAAGAGTTCGTTCCCGATTTGATTACCGCGTTCATGACCGCCCCTGACGTCCGGGCATATTCCGGGTTCAGCGTGCTCGTGACCATGCGAAACTCGGAAACGGCATCTTCGCTCGGGGTGAATGTGGTTGTATTCAGAACTTGGTCATTGGTGTCCGTTCCGTCGATCAAGAACACATTGAACTGCGACTGACCGCCGTTCGTAGCGAAGTCGGTACCGCCAGCGCCTGCGCCGAACCGATCGGATCCGCCTACCACGCCGGGTTGCAATTGCTGCAGTTGCAGCCAGTTGCGCCCCAGCAGAGGCAGATCCTCGATCTCTTGGGCTCCGACCACCGTGCTGAGCTGGGTCGTCGACGTTTCGACCTGGGCAGAGGAGGCTTCAACGGTGATCGCCTGGCTCACGTTGCCAATTTCCAGTTTGATGTCCTGAACGTAGACGGTGTTCACGTCCAAATGCACCCTGGCGACGCTGAACGTCTGAAACCCGCCCTTTTCGGCTTTGACGGAGTAGTCGCCGATCGCCAACTCAAGGAAATTGTACGTCCCGTCGTCGCCCGACGTCACCTGCTTCGACGCGTTCGTCGCCATGTTCGTGGCCGTCAGCGTGACACCCGGCACCGCGGCGCCGGTTGGGTCGGTTACCGTGCCACGGATGCTCCCATAAACGTCCGCTCGTGCGGTGCCTACGTGGATAAAACAAAGGGTGAGCAGAAGAGCTAGTACGGCGGGGGAAGTGCGGTTCATCATGTCTCCTCCGAAAACGTCGCGGTCCGGGGGCCCACTACGGCTGCTGACTCGGATTCGAGAAGGTTCGTCCCACTGCGTTTGCGCGTTTCTTACAAACCGATATATGCCCGCCGCGGCTATTGCAAATCGCGGACCATTGAGAACCGAGGGCCCAAAATCTTTTGAATCATACATATGGATTCCAGCCAATAACCGGAGTCGGCGCTGGATACGCTTTCACACATTCCAAAATTCGTACACCTCCATAAAACATACGCGCGAACTCCCCCTCTGGCGGGAGATCAGCCAACATGGAAGTGCTTGTACTGGGGCGATCAACCCGCGTTGCCCATGAGCTGGGTCGCACTGCAGATTGCGAACGCTCGATCCGCATAGACGGACGACTCGTGGTCGCCAATCCGGCGAAAACGGGGTAGTCGAAAAAAAGGGCGCCCGGCCGAAGCCGCGACGCCCCGCAAATTACAACCGTGTTGACCGCCAGCGGGCTAGAAGTTCAGCTTGAGGCCGAATTCGAGTTGCCGCGGTGCTCCGTTGGAGAAAACACCGGACCCGGTACCGACACGCAGAGATTCACGGTTGACGCCGGCTGAGGTGCCATTCGGTGAGCCTGCAACGCCATACACTCCGGCGGGGAACGGGCCTGTCGTTTCGTCGGTCATGATTCCGCTCGAATACCCTGGGATGCCATAATTCGACATGTTGAACACGTTGAAGGCCGAGATCGATGGCACGATGCTGACGCCTTCCGTTATCCTTATCGGCCAAGCTAAAGTCGTGCTCACCTCCTTAAAGATCGATGCTGCGACATAGCCGGGCGGAGGAGGAGCGATCCACGGTTTCACGGCTTGCAACGCTTGCAGTTGGGCCGTGGTAAATAGTCCGGCACTGACCAAGGCCTGACCGGCGGGAGTTAACGTTCCAGCGACGTTGTTGTTCCACTGAGCGATGGCGCTGGCGAGGTGATTGACCGAGATCGAGCCACCCCCACCCAGCTGGCCGGGCTTCCCCTGTCCGCCGTTCGGGTTGAACAAGTCTTGCACCGAGCCGTCTCCGGTGACATCCGTGAGGAAGATTTCGCCGGTCGTCGGATAGGCTTCTCCGCTTTGGGTCGCGAGCGACAGCAGCGTGGGGTAGGGCGAGCCAAAGTCGCCGATCACGCTTAGCTGAGGCCCACGACGCGTTATTTGCATCGTGTCTCCAAACTTAAAGGAGTTGGTTCTATTGAGCGAAGTCGGTCCCATTACGTGCGTTGGATCGTTGTTGTCCCAGGCCAAGGCGCTGAAATTCTGGTCGTCTCCTCCATTGCCCACGAATCGGGACAACGTGTAGCTTAGGATCAGGTCCATCGAATTTATGTAACGAACAGGATTGGTGACTGTCTGTTTGTAGGACACTTGCAGCGCATTGTAAACCGATCGGCCGATGGGTTCCTCGATGTCCCCGGGGCCCATCAACGGATTGATTCCAGGAAAGGCTGCACCCGTATCGGGCGTTAGGTCCGAGCCGGTTGACACATCGTATGCCCCCAGACCGAGCCCGCCATAGTACGCGTAACCAGAGTCCAGGCCGTTGGCGGCAAAACTGTCGATCGTAGCTCCCGCGCCGATTGCGCAATTGATTGCCGCAGCGGTGGTCCCTCCGCACCCGAAACTCGCGGTGGTCAGCCCAATCGCATTTAACGCCGCCGCCTTGTTGAGATAGCGGGCGTCGCCCACGTGGTTGACGTCAACCGTCAAAGGGAAAGCAAGACTCACGTTGCGAATGTAGTCCGCGCTTAGTACGCCGCCCCTGAAAAGTTGGCGTTGGAATCCAGCATTCATCTGCCACGAGCGCGGTACGCGCCAGTTCGGCTCAAATGCGGCCAAACCCGTGTACTGGCTGGTCAGCGCCAGGCTGTTTCCAACGTAATTCGGATTCGAGATCGCATGGCCTGCTACGGCTGCCTGAAACTCCGTCTGGAGATCGGCAACCAATGGACCTGCCACCGAGAGCGGCTGGTTGCACACCTGAGTTGCCAAGTCTGCGCCATCCACCGATGTCACGCTTTGGGTATCGGTGAACGAAAAGGAGACGCTGCCCGGCGCCGCACTTGTTGAGCCGCAGCCAAGTACACCTACCGAGTTGAACAATCCCGTGGCCAGCTTGGCGGGACGGTCAAACAGTGTGTTGTTGAAGATCGAGTTCTCGTAATAGAGGCCTGCGCCGACCCGAATGACCGTCTTGCCATCACCCTTGGGGTCCCAGGCGAAGCCAAGCTGCGGCCCAAAGTTCTTGTCGGGCTGCCGGACACGATCGCCGAGTCCTGGCACATTCCCGAACTGATCTAAGATGAGGGAGCTACCGGAGCACGGAGCTTCACCTGTCGCTACGATCAGAGGACTAATCTGGCTGCAGGGAATGGGAGCCAAATCGCTGTCGGTCCTACCGGTGTCTCGATTGTAGCGAAGACCATACGTAAATGTCAGATTCGGCTTGATCTTCCAGGAGTCGCCAACGTACCACGAGAGGCGCCAATCGCTCTGTCCGCCCGATGGAAGGTTGAAGCCCGGCTTCTCGGTGAAATATCCCTGGCCATTTCCGAGCTGCGCTGTAAGCAAGGGATAATTCAAGGGGTTGCTGGGATCGCCGCTAACCGGGCCAGCCGAGGCAAGCGTAATCAACAGAGGAGCGTTTCCAAAAAAGCTTGCAAACCCGCCACCCTCGATTCGATTGGAGCTAACTCCAAACCGAATAATATGCTTCGCCCAGACCTTGCTGCCGTCGTACTTAATCTGTTTGTTGCTTTGATAGGTGCCTTGAGGCGCGAGCAGGTTCGGGCCGAAGAAGAAGCCGATGTCGTTGAAAACTACGCCGTCGTCCGGCAATGGATTGTAGAAACTCGCGCCCTGCGTGCCGTCGACGAGCTGATTGTGAAACTTCAGATAGCCAAAACGGATGCTGTGCGACCAATTGCCCTTGGTGTAATCGAAGCCCAGCGCGTCGGAAGGTGCATTGTCCTTGGTGTCGTAGACGGGATAACCCGAATAGTAGGTCGCTGCTGACTTGTTCCAGTTGTACGTAAACTTGTAGAAAACATGAATGTTCTGCGTAACCTGCCAATCGACTTTGCCAGTGAGATCGGTGTCCCGAAATGGCGACGAGAATCCCCCGGAAAGAGCGGAAAAAGGAGAGGCGACGCTAACAGCGTCGAGCCCATCTTGCTTCATGCGCTCCGCGTCAATGAAAAAGAACAGCTTATCCTTCCAGATCGGCCCGCCGATGCGTCCGCCGTAATTGTTTCGCTGAAAGTAAGTGCCGGTCGCCTCGTAATCCGTTGGGGAAAGGTATGATCCCGGGAAGCCGGCCAGGCCGGCGTTTCGATCCCGGAAATTGTAGAAGCCCTGACCGTGAAAGGCATTGGTGCCTGATCGGGTCGTCACATTCACGGCACCCGCGGAAGTCAGCTCGGTCGACATGTCCAGCGATGACCGCTGGATGTTGAATTCCTCAATGGATCCGAGGCCAATATTTTGGGTCGTCGTGCCGACGGTTTCGTCGCTGATGTCAAGCCCGTCCAATTCGATGCGCGGGGTGCGCCCGAAGACGCCGTTGATTGAAACCGACGAGTATCCGGCCTTTGTCGGATCGAAGTCCTGCCCGTCCTGAATCTGGACGCCGGGTTCGAGCTGGGCGAGATCCAAGAAGTTGCGGCCATCAATTGGCAAGTGATCGATCTGTTCGGCAGTCAACACACCCTGCACCGTGGATTGCTCGGTATTTACGGTTACGGTGGAACCTTGAACCTCAACTACTGTGCTTGACGTACCGACGTCGAGTTTTATGTTGCCCGACGACGTAACGGTGACTTGAACCGTTATAGCGACCTCTGTGGTCTTAAACCCCGGCGCTGAAACGCGAACCGTGTACTTGCCGGGGAACAGCCCACCGGAACTGTACGTGCCATCCGACGTGGCCTGAAGATTCAGCACCGCTCCGGTATCCTGATTCGTGATCGTAATGCTTGCTCCGGAGATAATGGCGCCCGTCGAGTCCGTGATTGTGCCCTGAATACTGCCTTGGCTGACGGTCGTCTGCGTCCAGGCGGGCTGGGAACCTACGAAGAGTCCCAAGAGCGCCAAGAAAATCGTGACGACAACAACGCGGTTATAACGCATGCGTTACCCCCTCAATGTCTGTCTAGGTAGTTGCAGGTGGCCGTCGGACGGCCGTTTGGTCAACAGCACGACATTGTGCTTTCACCAAGCTCGTATACGAATTGCAATAGCGTTGCCACGCGGCATGGAATTTAAATCGCTGTAGAATAGCTACTTAGACGTCATTCTGTTTCACATAGTAGCATCGATCTATGATTGCTGGAATCTCCAGCCAAGTTTTCTACAATATTCAAGATACGAGCCAGCAGAGCCCCGACACAATTGCTCCCACAGGAGCAATTAACCTTAAATCTGCACGTCGCCTGAGGCGCACCTAGTACTGTAACTAATGCCGATCCCAGACGTTGCCCACCCGTCGCCCTACCCGAAGCTCCGCTTCGAGCCCCGAACACGGCCTCGAACTTTCCGCAACGCTCCCCGCTCGGGCCGCATCCAACCTCTTTCCCAGCTCGCAGTCACCCCGGTCCAACCCGCGGTCGCGTCGGAAGGCGTCGGTATTAGCCCCAGGCACGTGCGCAAGCCGCCGATCCGGAATCCCAAGGAGGATGTTTTCATGGTTCGTAAACTGTCGTTGCTGGTTGGGCTGGTCTTACTGGCTTCACTCACCGCGCACGCGCAGGACGCGAGCGACAAAGTCGAGCTCTTCGGCGGGTACTCCTACATGCGGACGGATTCGCCCTCAACCAATCTGAATGGTTGGGAGCTTTCCGGGCAGTATAAGTTTGCGCCTTTCCTCGGTGCCGTCGCGGATTTTGACGGACACTACGGCTCCCCTTTCGGTCCCAGCACGTCCTTCCACACGTTTCTGTTCGGACCGCAGATTTCCTTTCCAGCCCGCGTTTCACCGTTCGCTCACGTCCTGTTCGGCGGCGCGCACGTTGACTCGGGGCCCTTTTCGGAGACCTCGTTTGCCATGGGGATCGGTGCGGGAATCGACGCGCAACTCGCCGGCCCACTACACTGGCGCATCATCCAGGGCGATTATCTGCCCACCTGGTTCGGCAACACTCGCGAGGACAACCTCAGGCTCTCAACCGGAATCGTCATTCACTTCTAACAATCGCGCGAAACACGAACTCCGAAGCGGCGTCGCGAAGAACTGCGCCGCCTCGGAGTTTCGCTTGCCTCAATTTAGGACAAAATTCACGGTGATCTGCGTCTCTACGTCGACAGCTTGTCCATTGAGCATCGTCGGCCGATAGCGCCATTGGCGCACCGCCTCGAGCGCCGAGCGTGCCAGCAGCGCATTTCCACTTACAAGTTGAAGGTCGCGCACTTCCCCGTCCGTTCCGATCCGCGCGCGCAGGATCACGGTTCCGGAGAAACCAATGTTTTTCGCAAGCCCCGGATATTCCGGCTGCACGCGATGAACGAGCATGGCTTCCATCACGCTTCCGCTGCGAACGATCGTGTTCCCCGGCGGTGGTGGCTCGATTGGCCGCGCGATTTCAATTGGCCGCCCGTCGGGAAACCCCTCCACAATTCCAGGGGTAGCTGGTCCTATCGCTCCATCCAAACCCGGCGGCTCCGGACCGCCGCCGCTCTCGATGCGCTGCGGAATTCGCGGCGGCTGATACAACGTGGTTGGAATGCGGCGCACGGAATCGGCGATCACGTGCGGCGGGAGGTGCGAAATCGGCTGCGCCTCGTGCGCACCGCGAAATGGCGGCAGCGGCGTGACAATCGGTTGCGGCTCGAAGACTCCCAGCGTAACCAGCGGCCACAGGATCAGGGTGCCAAGCACCACCGCTTCCAGTCCGATTGACGCGGCGAACGCTTTTCGCCGCAATCGCTTCGCCCGCGTTATCGCGGACCGATCGCTATCGACCATGCAGTGCACCAGGTTTCCCAGACCATCTCGATCGCTCATGGACACACCTCCACGGTTCTTGCGTGTAGAACTGGAAAATTCAGCGGCGGCGCCCGTCCGATCGAGCCTGAGACAACGCCGCGCGGGGCCCGACTGCCGAGGATCGCGATCTCTACTACGCATAGACACCGGCCGCCGTCGCCGGTTCCCGCCCATTCCATCCCTTAGCAGGCTCTCTCAGGCCCCATTTACCGCCAAGTCGCTGAAAAGATGAGGTATAGGTGTGTTACAAAACGTTGCATCACTCTTCGGCCTGCGTGCGTCTAAGGCATTGTAGGCGTCATTTGGGGGCGTTATAGAGGGGTCATCATGAGCCGTACTTCTACAGAAACAGTGGGCGTTCGCTTCACGGGATGGGCCGCGCTGAACCGCGACCCGCTCGAAGATACCGTCGAGTATACGTGCCCGCACTGCGGGACCAAGGGAACCAAGGCCGCCCGCCGGCCGCGGTCCGAGTATCACTTCACGGATGGATTCGTGCAGGATCTACAGGGCGAAATGAGCCGGTGCGGGGGCTGCAAGCGTTCGCTGCGGGTTTCTCCCGTGGTCCTGGTGCACGATCGCGACGAGCAGCGCCGCTTCACGGCCGTCTTCCTGGCGGACACGAACATCTCCAAGAACTAACCGAACCGGCCGAGCGTCCCCGCTCCCAAATTGCCGGTTACGCTGTACCCGCGCGCCGATTAATGCACTTCCGGCGCCAGGTGGTGTTTTTCCATCTCGGCCCGGACCGTGTTGAAGGCCTCATCGACGGTATCTGCGAATCGAAGCATCTTGTAATCGCGCTCGCTGACGGTCCCGCTGCTCACCATGTGCCGCCAGTTGATTACACGGTCCCAATACTTACGGCCGTAGATCAGAATCAGATGCTGCGAATCGATTTTTCCGGTTTGCAGCAGCGTGAGAACTTCCCAGAGCTCGTCCATCGTGCCGAATCCGCCGGGAAATACGATCAGCGCCTTGGCCATCTGCGCGAACCAGAGCTTGCGCATGAAAAAATAGTGGAAACAGAAATTCAGCTCGCGACTGATGTAGGGATTGGGCCGCTGTTCATGCGGCAGCTGAATGCTCAGGCCGACGGAATAGCCTCCTGCTTCCGCGGCGCCGCGGTTGGCCGCCTCCATGATTCCCGGACCACCTCCCGAGCAGATCACAAAGCGCTTCGGATTCGAACCGAGCGTCATCGACCAGCCCGTGATCCGGTTGGAAAGCTCGCGCGCCTCTTCGTAGTACCGCGACATGCCGACGATCGATTTCGCGGCGGTGACTTTTGTGCGCCAATGCTTGTCGCGGCGGCCGCGCGCCGCTTTCTGCACTTTCTTCAGCGCGGTCAGCGCCTTATCGCGCGGCTGAATCCGCGCCGAACCGAACATCACGATCGTATCCGCCACGTTCGCCAGCCGCAGGCGGTTCAGCGGGTCGATGTATTCGGCCAGAATCCGCAGCGGCCGCGCGGGCCGGCTTTCCATGAACACGGGATCCTGATACGCCAGCTTCGACATGGGCAAATGCCCGAGACGCTTCATGATCTCTCCTCGCTGTCTGTGCAGAGACATTCTAGCTTGGCTTTTTCTTCGCGTGCGCGACGATCGCGGCGAAGCGTCCGTGAACGTAACGGTACATTGTCTGGCTCGTTCATCGCGCTGCGCCGAGGGGAAAATTCAAGTCGCGGTGCGCGCGCTTGTGGCAGGTTCGGCGAGTAGTTCGCGGGCCGTGAACACGGAGCGGTAGTTGTATTTTGCGCCGAGCAATTCGGAGCCGCCTTCTTCGCGGTCCACCAGGCTGATTACGGCGATCACCCCGCAGCCTTCGCGCTCGGCGGCTTCGATGGCTTCCAGCGTGGAGCCGCCGGTCGTGCACACGTCGTCGACAATCGCGACGCGCTTGCCGCGCGTTTCTTCCATTCCTTCGATTTGCTTCTTGCGGCCGTGGCCCTTGGCTTCCTTGCGCACCAAAAACCCCTGCACCGGGCGCTTTTCGAATGCGCTCACCACGATCGCCGCCGACACCACGGGATCGGCGCCCATGCTGAGCCCTCCGATGGCGTCCGGCTGCACGCCCATTTCATCGAGCAGTTCGAGCACGCAGTAGCCCGTCAGCCGCGCGCCTTCCGGATCGAGCGTGGTCAGCCGGCAATCGAGGTAGTAATGGCTCTTCTTGCCGGAGGCCAGGGTGAAGTCGCCGCGCACGAGCGATTTCGCGCGCAGCAAATTCGCGAGCTGTTCTCGATGGCTCATTTCTTCTCCGAGTTGGCGATTCGCGATGTGAGAACGTCACCGGGGGTCAAAACGAATCGGTAGGTCACGTGGAAAGTTCCGGGGGTGTGCGGTGCGAACTTCCAGGTTTTCGCGTTGTCTAGGGACGCTGTTTCGAGCAGCGTCGGGCCAGACTCCGCTTGGGCCTGGACAACGGATTGGCCGTCCGTCGTGATTTTCGCGACCGCGTCGCCCATGATGTGCGCGGTCCGTGCGATGGCGGGATATTCCGCGTCAGCATGTGAAATGAGTTTGGGCAGGGATTCGCCTGAATCCTGCGCTCCTTGGGCGGCGGCCAGCCCCGTGAGCGACAGCAGGAATACTGCGCAGAGTTTTCGCATCGCTATTTCTTTTCGGGCTCCGCGGGCGGCTCTTCCTCAAGGATGGCGGCTGCGGCGGCGATGCGGTCGCCTTCGTCCAGCCGGAGCAGGCGGACGCCTTGCGTGCCGCGGCCGGCTTCGCGGATTTCGCCGGCGTGGACGCGGATTACCTTGCCGTGTCCGGTGATGATCATCACGTCGGAGTCTTCCTTCACTTGCAAAGCGGCGACGACGGGGCCGTTGCGATCGGTGGATTTCAGGTTGATGACGCCTTTGCCGCCGCGCGAGGTGACGCGGTATTCGGCGAGCGGAGTGCGTTTGCCGTAGCCCTTTTCGGCGACCGTAAGCATCAGCGAGGTAAGCGATTCACGGATCTGGTCGCTTTCGAGCTCGTCGAGATCCTGGGTGGTGGTCTTGTATTCCTTCTGAATGATCCCGAAATCGACCTGCACGGCGTCCATGGAGACGACGAAGTCGTCTTTGGCGAGATCCATGCCGTTGACGCCGCCGGCGTTGCGGCCCATGGCGCGGACTTCGGTCTCGCGGAACAGAATGGCCTGTCCTTCATGGCTGGCCAGGAAGACCATCTGTTTGCCGTCGGTGAGTTTCGCGCCGATCAGCTCGTTATTCGCATCGAGGTTGATGGCGATGATTCCGGACGGACGCGGATTGGAAAATTCGGCCAGCTCCGTCTTTTTCACTGTGCCGTCTTTGGTGGCGAGCAGGACGTAGCGGCCCGCTTCTTCCAGGTTGCGCGTGGGGACGATGGCTTTGAGCGTCTCGCCTTCCTGGAAGCGAACCAGGTTTGAGAGCGCTTTTCCGCGCGTGGCTGCGGCCGCTTCCGGAATTTCATACACCTTCAGCCAGTAGACGCGGCCCTTCGACGTAAATAGAAGGATGTAGCTGTGCGCCGAGGCGGTGAAGAAGTGCTCGACGAAATCGTCATCGCGGGTCTTGGCGCCGATGCGGCCCTTGCCGCCCCGGGATTGATGGCGGTAGGTATCAACCGAGGTGCGCTTCACGTAGCCCGCGTGGCTGACGGTGATCGCCATTTCCTCGTCTTTGATCAAGTCTTCGAGCTTGATTTCCTCGACGCGGTCGACGATCTGCGTGCGGCGATCGTCTCCGTAGGATTTCACCACTTCGCGCAGCTCGCCGACGATGACGGCCTTGAGTTTCTTGTCGCTGGCGAGGATTTCCTCCAGTTCAGCGATGCGCTCGCGGATCTGGGCGAGCTCCTTGAGGATTTCATCGACGGAAAGCTGCGTCAGGCGATGCAACTGCAGTTCGAGAATGGCGTCGATCTGGATGTAGCTGAGGCCCATTCCGTCGCCGGTGGCGATGGCCGTGATGCCGTATTTCTTGGCGTCAAGCTTGATGCCCTTCAGGGTGGTTTCGCGCCCGCCGACCAGGACGCGCACGGACTTGTTCTCGAAGAATTCGTGCAAATTCTCGCGGGCGTTGGCGCGGCTGGACGATCCGCGGATGATCTTGATGACGTCGTCGATGTTGTCGAGCGCGATGCGGTAGCCGAGCAAAATGTGCTCGCGCTCGCGGGCCTTGCGCAGCTCGTACTGGGTGCGGCGGCGGACCACGTCGATGCGGTGCTCGATGAACAGGCGCAGCAGATCGAGCAAGCCCAACTCGCGCGGCTGACCGGCCACGATGGCCAGCAGGATCATGCCGAACGATTCCTGCATCTGGGTCATCTTGAAAAGCTTGTTGAGGATGATCTGGGGCTCTTCGTCGCGCTTGCATTCGATGACGATGCGCATGCCGTCGCGATCGCTTTCGTCGCGAATGTCGCCGATACCTTCGATCTTCTTGTTCTGGATCAGCTCGGCGATGTGCTCAATCAGGCGGGCTTTGTTCACCTGATAGGGCAGCTCGGTGATGACGATGTCCTCGCGATCCTTGCCGCGCTGCTCGATGGCGGCTTTGGCGCGGACCTGGAAGCTGCCGCGGCCCTTTTTGTAAGCCTCCTCGATTCCATCCTTGCCGTAGATGTAGCCGCCGGTGGGAAAATCCGGGCCGGGAACGATCTTCATTACCTGCTTGAGCGTGGTTTCCGGATTTTCGATCAGCGTG
>CAZLWY010000106.1:0-2823 GCA_964563425.1 uncultured Acidobacteriaceae bacterium
GCGGGCACAGTCACATATTCGGCGTAGCTCGAGCGTCGCATGGAGAACCCGATCACCTCGTCGCCGACGGTGAAACCGTTGACGCCCGGACCGAGTTCGGCCACCGCGCCCGCCAAGTCGCTGCCCTGACCGGAAGGAAACGTCGCTGGAAATAGGTGGTGCAAGGCGCAGCTCCGGATCACTGCCTCACTCGGATTGATTCCGGCTGCTCTGACTTGAACCAAAACCTCAGCGTGGCCCGGAACGGGCCGGGGCAGGTCGCGCACCTGGAGGACGTCGATGCCGCCGTAGGAATCGAACTGCACTGCTTTAGACATGCAGTCCATTCCAATTCTGAGTCTTGGTCCAAGACTCGAAGTCGTGGAAGGTAACGTCGGGAAATTCACGGCGAAGCGCGGCGCGATCCACCGTAAAACCGACTCGGTCGAACCATTCGTACATTTTGACGGCACCCTCGCCCATGCGCTGGCGCACAACATCTAACGGGACCTGGTAATAGGTAAAGTTGCGGCCGGTGACGCGAGACAGAATGCTCATGGCGTCATTACCCGTGAGCTCGTCGCCCGCGAGGTCGAAACGCTTGCCGGTGAAGCGAGCGGACTCCTCGAGGACGCGGACGGCGACCGCCCCAATATCTGGAACGGCAACTTGCGCTAGCGCCCTTGTGGGCGAGAGCGCCGACGCGTAGATTCCTTTCACGAGCTGCTCTTTCACGAAATGGATGTTCTCCATGAAGGCAACGGGCGCGAGAATCGTTGCGCGGACGCCAACTTTGGCGATGTGCTTTTCGACCTCGTACTTGCTGTCGAAGTGCGGAATACCCGTCTGCTGGTTGGCGGAGCCGACCGATGTGAAGACCAGATGCACCCCTGCTGCCTTGGCTGCGTCGGCGGCCGCAATGCCTTGTCGTATCTCGGCGTCTGTGCCTTCGAAGGGCGTCGTCACCGCGAACAGAGAGGTCGCTCCTTCAAGCGCCCCCTTAATCCCTGCGGCGTCTCCGAGCGATGCTGCGACGAGCGCCGCCCCGGCGTTCGCGAGCAACTTCGCCTGTTTTGAGTTTGGGTCGCGCGTGACGGCGCGGACTTTGTGGCCTCGCTCAAGCAGGCCTCGCGCGACCGCACCGCCTTGTTTACCCGTGGATCCTGTGACAACAACCGTGAGTTCTTGCGTCATGTTTTGATTCCCCTCTTCCGCGGTCAGGCCCGCGGCTGCCAGCGCGACTGGAACATCCCGGAAAAGGCAGGCCGCACCTCGATGAAGATTGCGGCCCACAGGACCGCCACGAATAGGGCCAGCGGAAGCCCGCTCGGAGCCATTAACACGTGAAAAGTAAGGATGTTGACAATCACCGGCGCCAGCACTGCCGCCGCCAACGGAACATAACGGTTGACCAGCAGAAGTAAGCCTCCGATGACCTGAAACGCGAAGATCACCCAGAGGTAATGCGAGACATAGAGGGCACCCATGAACTGTCCAGCAACGCCCCCGGGCGGGGGAAGTGGAATGAAGTTCAGGAAGCCGTTCAGCCCCATGACAAGAAAGATCGCGCCCGCAAGATATCGGGCGATTACGGAAGCGGTTCTCATGCTCGAATTCTCCTTTTCGATGGACGCGATGGTATGGCGTCAATTATATTGATGTCAATAGAATCGATGCTGTATACTTCTGGGGGGATGCAGATTTTTTTGACCCGAAGCGCTCAAGGGACGGACCACGTCTGGCTAGTGATGATGAAGGCGATGCGCGCCTTGACCAGGTACGCAGCCGCTGGCATTGCAGATACCGGACTCGGCCTCTCCGATTTTGGCGTGCTGGAACTCCTGCTGCACAAAGGGCCTTTACCGGTTAATGCGATAGGCCCGATGGTAGATCTGACGCCAGGCTCGATCAGTGTCGCGGTCGATCGCCTCGTCGCGAAGGGCCTGGTCAGCCGGGTCGAAAGCGCCGAAGACCGACGCGTTCGGATCGTAGCCCTCACCTCACGCGGCAAGGATCTCATTGTTTCCGCCTTTCGAAAGCATTCCGGGCAGATGAACAAAGTGTTCTCCGAGCTGAGCCCGGAGGAGCTTCGTAACCTTGAAGTGGCGCTCAAGAGAGTCGGCAAGCGCGCTGCTGCGCTGAGGGATAAGAAATGAGCGGCTCCAGCTTCCATCAGCACGGAGACTGATGCTGAACAATGGACTTGATGCCGCCGCTGCGGCTTTCGAAGTCGGCTAGCAGAGTCCCTCACAATTCAATCGAGAATACAGCCGTTTTTTCAGCCAGCCACCCATGAGGGATATTCGCGCTGTCCGCTCTTCAGGCGCGTCGACAACGGAAACGAAGCTGAAATGGTCATTGCCTGCGCAAAAAGCAAGCCATTAGAGCCGTCGTGATCGCCGTCGCGCATTTGCGAGCGGCGTTGATTTCTGTCAATTCGGATGGCTGCGGGTTATTCGGAATTTATTGGAGCAGAGCAGTTTTTGGTTGCGGCGGCCTGATTGGAACCAACGAGCTTCGGCGTTTCAATTGCGCACCCCGATGTATCCGAGAACTTATTCAGCAGGTCTCAACAGCTGGATGTCAGGCTCGGCAGGCTGACCGGCGGCGTGTTCTCCGTGCATCAGGCAATCTATGATCTCCGGCGGGAGAAGGGCTCGTCGGCGCGCAGAAACCAGGCGTTACGCAAGAGCTTTAATAAGGCTGGAAAGTTATCGGCGGTCGCTATAAAGCAACTGAAGCCTTACGGGAAATTAACCGCGCCACCATGACAATATCTTGCGCGCGAAAGTCGCCGACTTTCGGCCTATTTAGCGGATCAGCTTGCGGCAGGCGGCTACGCGG
>CAZLWY010000107.1:0-16850 GCA_964563425.1 uncultured Acidobacteriaceae bacterium
GCGATAGCTGCGCCCGGGCTGCTGCTCGAAGACGAGATGCACCGGCGTAATGTAGAGCGAGGGGATCACGCCCGGCAGCGGGGCGTCGTTTCCGTTCTCGACCGTGATCCGCCAATAGCGGCCGGTGATTTCGCCCGGCACGTCGACGCGAAGACGCTCTTCCTGGGTGCTCTCGCGCTGGAAGCGGTAGATTTCTCCATGCGCCACCGGCCTCCACGTGGAGCCGTCGTCGGTCGTCGAAATTTCCACGGCGCGGATGAACTCCGCGGGATTCACCGCGAACCGCACTTCCTGCAAGCCCAGCGCCGGAGTTCCCAGATCGACGCGCCAGGCATTTTCTCCGGCGCGCTTGTCGGGATCGTCGACGATTTCCGCCTCCAGGAATGACCGCTCCGGAGTTTCGACGGTGTTGTAGACGACCTGCGCGGTGGCAATGAGGAATTTTCGATCGCCATCGAGCACCCGAACGCGCAAGTATCGCGCATTGTTCGTTGAGTAGTGCACCGTCTGCGTGCCTTCGCGGCTTTGCCGCCGGAAGCGGAAAATCGGAGCGCGGTCTTCCACGATGCGCCATGTGTGGGCGTCGTCGCTTGCCTCCACCGAAACCCATTCGATGAAATCCGATTCGGGCGAATTGATTTCGACCGCGTTGTGAAACGGCGCCGACGCGCCCACGTTCAGCACGACCTGCGTGTAATCGCCGGGCGCATAACTGTACTCGAGAATTTCCGTCGGCAGATCCCGCGAGCTTGCCGATCCTTCGCGCTCATAGCGCGCGTAGGGCACTTCGTTGCCGCTGTCGTCGATGATGCGCAAGTCTGGAAGCGCCGTCTGCGCGCGCAGGTACACATCCTGCGGCAGCACCAGGCCGGCCAGCCGCGCGGAATCGGTGGACGGAACTTCGATCGGCCGCCAATAGCGCCAATGGATCCACGCGCTGGGAAGCGGAGCTGCGACCAGCGCCGTCGCGAACCCGAGAAGCGCTCCCAGGGCCCCCCCGATCCGAGCGGCGCTCCTATTTCCGTGTGAACTCACGTTTTCTGCCCCGCCGCGCGCGCCATTTTCTGGTAGAAAAATGAAATACCCAGCAATACGAGCCCCAGTGCGAAGAACGAAACGATTCGGTAGAAGCTCGACAGGAACGACAGATCGAACAGGAAGACCTTGGCGATGGCAACACCCATCAGGATCAATCCCTGCCAGCGCAGCGCCACCGATTTCCAGGCGAATCCCGGCACGATCTGCGCCAGTGCGTAAGCGACCCACAGCATCGAAAGCCCCAGCTCCTGTGCCAGCCGCCGGTCGAAGCCGATTGACGGAGTCTGCGAAAAAAAGTCCCACACCTCCCAGGAAATCGCCACCAGAAAACATATATTCGCGGCCACAGCGAGCGCGAAGTAAAAATGGGATTCCGGCGGCTGGATTTCGATGGGGGAGTGGCGCGCGAAGTAAAACGCGAGTGCGCCAGCAGCGGCGCAGAAAGCCATCACCGAGAAGCGCGCGTTCAGCAGAAACGCCGGCGCCAAGCCCGCGTGGATCGGCAGAAACGTCAACCGCACCGCCACGACCAGGAACATCACCAATCCCGGCACGCGCAGCGCCAGCATCGAAACGCGCAAACCGCACCCTACCAGCACCACAGCTTCCGCCGCCCACGCGAGCGTAATCCAGTAGCCGTCGAGCCGGATGGGAATTGCGACCGTGGCAAACACGAGCGCGAGACCGGCGTACAGCATCCGCGTGGTTTGGACCTGCGATTTCGGGCCCGCCGCTTTTTCCGGCAAGGCGCCCTCCGCCAACAGATGCACGGCGGCGAGCGCGAGCACCGCGAAGGTCAGTTCCCAACGATGCGTCGGCCACAGCGTCTGCCGCAGCGCCACCAGAAATTGCAGCGCGTTGGCCGCCACCAGGATCACGTCGAGAATTTCAGGCAGCGCCCCCTCGCGCAGGCTTTGAATCGCGGGCAGCGCCGCGAAAACCGCGAAGAACAGCGTGGCGAACGCGAGAGTAGTGACCCGTTCGTCGGGAGCGTAAAACTCGCCGTACCAGCCCCAGAAATAGAAAAGCGTCGATACGAAAAGCAGCGCTGGCACCGCTTTCCAATCGCTCCGCCACGCCATCACCAGCATCGCCCCAGCCAGCACCGCCAGATAGGTGAACAGCACCACTTCCGCGTTCATGCCGGTGCTTACCAGCGTGGGCGTCAGCACGCCGCCGATCAGCGCCAGCACGGCAAGGCGCTGCGAGTTCCGCGCCATCGCGACAGCCGTTGAAACCGCCGTCACCACGATCATCATCACGAACGCGGGCGTTTGGCCGAACAGTGCGTAGTAGTGCCAGCCGGTCCAGATCGAAAGATACAAAATCGCCGCGCCGAGCCCGGTGATCCCCTCTGAAAAATATTGGTAGCCGCGCCCCAGAATCCATTGGCTCAGCGGGAACAGCGCGCTGCCGATCAGCAGACCGATTGCGACGCGTCCGGTGGGACCAATCCAGTCATTGTCGAAGGCGTACTTCAGGAAAAACGAGACGGCGACCGCCAGCGCCAGGATGCCCAGGTAATAGAACCAATGCCCCGCGATCATGGTTTCAACATCGGAATCGGGACGCGATGCGACCGTGGACGCCAGCGTCAGAGGTGAAATTGGGCGCGGGCTCGCAGGGTGCGGGCTCGTCTGCGGCGAAATGGGAACTGAAGGAACCGCGACGCTCGGCGGAGGCGGCAGAGGCGAAAGAACAGCCGGCTGCGGAATCCCTTCCGGCGGTTTTGGCAACGCCGCACCGGATTTTGCAGCGGGCGCGGCGCTGCCGGCCTGCGAGGCTTTCTCGAGCGCCGAGATTTTCCGCTCGAGATCGAAGATTCGCGCCGTCAGCTTCGGGACTTGATCGACCAGATCGCGGATATGATTGACGCGCACGAAAGCCGCAATCGCCAGGACCGGCCCGACGATCAGGATGATGACGACCAGAAATAGCGCGAGTTCCAGGCCGGATTCCATAGTGCCGCGACGCGGCGGGCAAGACTGGGCG
Organism: uncultured Acidobacteriaceae bacterium; assembly: GCA_964563425.1. Lineage (GTDB taxonomy): Bacteria > Acidobacteriota > Terriglobia > Acidiferrales > UBA7541 > Palsa-295. The sequence continues at coordinate 3,031 of CAZLWY010000107.1, forward strand.
TATTACAACACAGGCACCTGACCTGGGCAACGTTGCTTGCGGCGGGAAAAGCTGTTTCGGGGGCAAGGCCGGCGCAAATAAAAAGGGGGCCCACCCCGGGCCCCCCATTTTGCTCTACCCCAAAGTTCCGGCTTCGGCGCGGCGAAACCGGCCCCACCCCGGGATAAGAGACAGCCGGAGGGATTATTTGCACGCACAGTGCCAGGTCCTCTCGTATTTCCGAGCACAGTTAACTCTTTATTGTGCAGTAGTTTGCAATAAGCGAACGAATAGGACCCATCGAATAAATGAATAATGAATCCAGTTTATGAGAACCCTTTGCACCGAATTCTACAGTCTTTGGAAGGACGACATACGTCATCAATGCGAGTACGGTGCACGTATCGGCAAGCGTTCTACGCGCCGATTGCGGTTCGCAGCGCGGCAGCCAGCGTTTCGGTCCAGCGCGTAACGTCCGCTTCGTGCTCGGCCTCGACCATCACGCGCGCCACGGGCTCCGTGCCGGAATAGCGCAGCACGACGCGCCCGGATTTACCGAGCGCCGCTTCAGCGTCTTTCAGCGCGCGCCGGACTTCCGGGAGCGACTCGAGAGCTGGTTTCGATCGCACTTTCACGTTGACGATCTTCTGCGGGAAAATTTTCAAATCCGCGACGAGCGATTCGAGCGGCCCGGCTACGGAAATCAGTGACGCCACCTTCACCGCGGTGAGCATCCCGTCCCCGGTCGTCGCGTCGTCCAGGAACAGGATGTGCCCGGACTGCTCGCCGCCGAAATTCGCGCCCGACCGCTGCATTTCCTCGAGCACGTAACGGTCTCCGACGTCCGTGCGCGTCAATTTCAGTCCGTATTTTTCGAGCGCGCGCTCCAAACCCAGATTCGCCATGGAGGTGCCGACGATCGCCGGCCCTTTCAGAGCGCCGGCCGATTTCAGATAGCCTCCGATCGCCAGAAGCACGCCGTCGCCGTTCACGAGCCTTCCCGAAGACGTCGCAAAGATGGCGCGATCGGCGTCGCCGTCGAAGGCCACTCCCAGCGCCGCGCCGGACAGGGCGACGGCCTTCTGCATCTTTTCGGGATGAAGCGAACCGCAATCGCGGTTGATATTGCGCCCATCCGGCGTGTTGTGTATCGCCGTCACATTCGCCCCGAGCGACCGGAAAAGCTGCGGAGCCAACTCGCTGGCCGCGCCATTCGCGCAGTCGAGCACGATCTTCATCCCTGCCAGCTTCGCCCCCGGCAGCAGCGCGCCGCGCAAGCCATCAAGATAATCCTGGTGCAGGCGTTCATCGCCCACCCGATCGAGCTTCTGCTTGCAGCCGGCCGCGCGGATCGCGGCAAGAGCGCCTAGAATCTTCGCTTCAATTTCCGCCTCGATGGCATCGGGAAATTTCATGCCCGAGGCAGAAATGAGCTTTACGCCGTTGTCGTGATACGGATTGTGCGACGCGGAAATAACCAGGCCCGCGGAAAATCCTTCGCGACTCACGAGCCACGCCACCCCCGGTGTTGTGAGCACACCGGCGGAGACGGGTTCGGCGCCGGCCGCGCACAGACCTCGCGCAATCTGCGCGGCGATGTGCGGCCCGGACTCGCGCGTGTCACGGCCGATCAGCACCCGAGGCTTCGAACCCACCTGCGCGGCAGAGCTCGCCAGCAGGAATTCGCCCAGAACGAAGCCGAGGCGCTCGAGCGTCGAGTCATCCAACGGATACGTGCCCGGAATTCCGCGGATGCCATCCGTGCCAAAAAGTTGTTTTGCCATTTAGTTGGAATGCCGCCTCTCGTGGGCTGGTACAAGATTCTAGCATCGAGAGCGCGCGCATCGCGGCATCCGCCGCCGTCCGATTCACCGAAAGCGTTACCTTCGAGCGCGTTGATTCTCCCGCGCCCGCGGGCCGTGGCGCGTGTGCGCGGCCGGGAGCTGTGTTATCGTACGCGCATGCCCGTCGAGGAAACGAAGCTCGTTTCGCGCAGTTCCGTCAGCTCGCGCATTATCGCCGCTGGAATCGTGATCGCCTTCTGCTATTGGGCGTCCACGATTTTGGTGACGCTGCTGGTCGCCGTGCTTCTTGCCTATTTCCTCGACCCCGTCGTTACCTGGATGGAGCGTATGCGCATACCGCGCGCGCTCGGCTCGCTGATCGTGGTGCTGGTGACCATTGCCATCCTGGCCGTGATGGGATACTCCCTGATCGCTCGCGCCGATCAGTTCAGCGCCGATTGGCCGAAATATCGCGCCCCGCTGCAATCGGCCGTGCAGGCCGTCGAATCGCGGATGGAATCGGTCGAAAGCCACGTTTCTGAGATCGCGTCCAGCGAAAAACCGGGTGAAAAGATCGTAACCGTGGGCGAATCGCACACGGTACGCGACATGCTCGTCGGCCGGCTGAACTCGCTCTACGAATTCGTGCTCGCCGCTACCTTTATTCCCTTCCTGTTGTTTTTCATGCTCGCCGCGAAGCGTCAGGTTTGGCACGCTACGATGCAGCTTTTCGCGCCCGGTGAACGCACGGCGGTTCGCGACGCGCTGGCGGAAGTCACGCAAGTGCTGCGCAGCTATCTGATGGGCACCGCTCTCGTCGGTCTGATTCTGATCTTTGCGAGCTGGCTGTTTTTCTGGGGCCTCGGCCTGGACTTTCCTTTTCTTACCGGGCTGGTTTCCGGCATCTGCAATCTGGTTCCGTACCTTGGCGTGATCATGTCATGGGTTCCGCCGCTGCTGGTGGGCCTGAAGCAATATCACACCGTGACTCCGTTCGTCGGCATCTTCGCCATGCTCACGTTTTTCCACATTGTGACGGCCAACCTGCTGATTCCCGCGCTGGTCGGCTGGCGCGTGCGGTTGAATGCGCTGGCGCTGACGATTTCGCTGCTTTTCTGGGGATGGATGTGGGGCGCGATGGGGCTGATTCTGGCGATTCCGATTACCGCGGTGCTCAAGGTCGTCTGCGACCACGTCGAAGGCCTGCAACCCGTGGGCCGCTGGCTCAGCGCGTAGAGGCGCAGCGCTGGGATCGGTCTTGGGGGTCGTGCCTTTAGCCGCCGAAGTTCCCGCTGGCGTGAATCTTCTCCACCGCTGCCCTCAGTAATCCCGGCTCCTTCGTTTCCTGAAACATTCGAATCGCCGCAATCCCCCGAGCGCCTGCGCGCAGACATTCGGCCGAGCGATCGCCGCTCATCCCGCCAATCGCGATCACCGGAATTCGCGCCGCGCGGCAAACTTCGGCAAGCCGCCCCACTCCCTGCGGCGCACCAAACTGTTTCTTGGCCGGAGTCTCGAAGATCGGCCCGAAAAACAGGTAGGTCGCTCCGGCGTCTTCGGCTTGACGCGCGTCCTCCAGGCTATGGCACGAAACGCCCACCAAAAATTCCGCTGGAGCGTTTCCGGCGCGCAGCCAGGGAATCACTTCGCGCGCCGGCATCGATTCTCCGCGCAGATGCACACCGGCCGCTCCCGCCGCCAGCGCCACGTCGAGCCGGTCGTTCACCAGCACGCGCGCCTTGCCGGCGCACGCCGCAACCGCCGCACGAGCCAGCTCCAGCAACTCCCGCGCCGCCATCTCCCGCTCGCGAATCTGCACCCAATCGACGCCCGCTTCGGCGGCTGCGCGAACCCGTGCGAGCAGGGCTTCGCCGGAATCGGCCTCACCGAGTGATCTACGGCCGGTGACGTAACAGACGATGGGTTTCACCCCAGGATTCCTACGAGCGGGTTTCCGCGGTAGCGGACGATCGCTGGCGGAAGCTTTCGAGCGACATCAGAATATCCATGAATCCCAGCCCGGAAATCGCGCCGCGCAGGTAGAGATTCTTCAGCAGCAGCCCGAACGCCGGATACTGGTACATGAAAAAGTTGGTTTCCCAGAAGTCCGTCCACGGCGCGAGGATTAGCGCCAGCCCGAGCGTGAGCCACAGCAGAAGGATGATGATGCGGGCGACCTGGCTCATCGTCGAGCTAGGATTATGGGAGATTACGGGCGGAGTGGCAATCGGGTTTAGTGCTTTTGAAGTGTGGCAATGCGGTCGGCGACGTCGCGATAATCGATATTCATCGCATACACCTGGCGGAAACTGTCGAGCGCGGCATCGGCTTCACCGGCCATATCCAGTGCCAGCGCCAGATCGTAGCGCAGCGCCATCACAGCCTCTTGATCGAGGCCCGGCATGTCCAGCGCGCGCTGATACCAGAGCGACGCGATCTTCGGCTCTCCCTTGTCCATGAACGAGATCGCCAGCAGCGTCGCGCAGTTCATCGAATACTGGAACGGCTTGCCCTTCTGCACGGCTTTCGCGACCTTCTGAAATTCTCCGATGGCTTCGTCGAGCAGGCCCATTTCGCGATAGGCGATGCCGAGATTGTAGTGTGTCTCCAGATCCTCGTCGCCGTCGTCGATTTCGCCCAGCTCGCTCCTGAATTCCTGGAACACTTCGGCGAGCTCGTTCAACGTTTCCGCCGTCGGTGCCGGAGAAGGTTCGCTTGCCGCTGGCGGCGCGGTTGCCGATGCCGCCGCGACGGGCACTTGTTGTACCGGCGGCGGGGAAGGCGGTGGCGTGTGCACAGGAGCAGCCGGCACGGCCGCCTTCGGCGGGGTGGCCAAGGGCGTTTCCATGTCGTCGATTTCCGCCGCCAGTTCGCTGAGAAAATCCTCTGTGGTCGCCGCGCCGTTCTTGCCAGCTGCTGCGGGGTCGGGCGTCAATTCCAGCTCGAACTCCACGTTCGGTGCGGCCGCGGGGTCTGGCTCGGGCGTGGGAACGGATGCGGCCGCTTCCTCGATTACTTCAAACGCCGGATCGAGCGCAAATTCGGCCGCCGGATCTTGGCTCGCCTGTTCGACAACCAACTCGACGGGCTCAGCCTCAAGCTCCGGATCGGCGCGAACCTCGATCGCTTCCGGCTCGGCGGCGGCCTCCATCGGCTCGGGTTCGATCGTCAGTTCCGGCACGATCACTGCCTCCGGAATCTCAAACTCCATCTCGACCGGCACGGCCGCAGCCTGTGCCGTTTCCACCGGCTCAACAACAATATCTTCCGCGGGGGCTTCGATTTCCAGGCGATCGTCTTCCACGGAGGCTGCCGCTGGAATTTCCGCCTGCACGGGTTCGGGAACGGGTATCGCCATCTCCTCCGGCTCAGGCGCGTGCGCAGCAGCGGCGGGCTCGGCCACTTCCTGCACCATGGCCTCCCACTCGTCGGAAAGATCGACCTCTTCGGTCGGTCTGGTTGCCGAAACGGCGGCTGGCTCGGGCGCCACGGGCGGGTCAAGCGGCTCGGCTGCCGCAGCTTCGGTTTCGACGGTTGAGAGCGGAATCTCGAATTCCATCGGCGCAGACGATGCTGCCTCCGGCTGCACCTCGGGATCGAGTTCGATCGTAGCCGGTTCGTGCGAAGCTTGTGCCGCCGGCGCAGCGGGTGCCGCGCGCTTGGGCGCCGGAGCTGGTGCCTTCGGCACCGCAGGCAATTGTTCGACCGAAACTCCCGCGAGCTTTTGGAACCTCTGCCGCAGCTCCGCGAATCGCTCGGTGTTTACGGTGTCTTGTCGCTCCCGATGAATTTGTTCGAGCAAGGCAGCCAGTTCTGCGGTGCGGCGCTCGTTTCCGGCGCCTAGGCAGAGATCCAGGAGGCGCTCGAGAGTCGGCGTATGCCGCGGAGCTCGCACCAGTACGTTTTCGAGCAGCGTCGTCGCCTTTTGCGTCAGGCCGTAGCTTGAAAAAAGGTCGACGTCGGTCAGCGCCTGCGAGATGTAACGCTGCGTTTCCTCGTCATATCCTTCGTCCGCCGCGCGTGCAGGCGCTTCCGGCGCCGATTCCATGATCGACGCGGACGAGGATCCTGATTCCACCGGGCCTTCCATGCGAGACGCTTCGGGAAGAATTTCCGGCTCGGCGATCGCCTCGGCGGGCAGTTCAGGGGCCGACGCGGCTTCGCGCTTCCCGGCCTTGCGCAGCTGGTTGTAACGGTCGATCAACCGCTCGTCGCCCTTGTTGTGATCGATCAGCTCCTTCATCAAATGTTCCGCGCGCGCTTGATCGCCCGACGCGGCGTACGCATCGACGAGCTGGCTGAGCGCAGCATTCAGATGGAATGGATCGCTCGTGTGCCGGCTGAAATCCGCCAGCATCTCCAGCGCTTCCGTGTCCCCGGGCAGCTTCTCGATGGCGCTCGACAGCAGCTTGACGAATTTGTCCTGCTCGGTCGCCTCGATCATCGGATCGCGCAGTTGCGCCAGTAGCGCCAAGGTCTTTTCCGCCTGCCCGCTCGCGATCAATGATTCAACCACCGTTTGCAGCGGCTTGGAATGAGCGCTGCCGCGCGAAAGCTGCTTCGCCGCGCGGGCTGCGGCTTTGTCCGCTTGCCCGGATTTCAGCTCCAGCTCCAGCAGAATGTCGGTCACCTCGCCACCGGCGTCCGCTTCCGGATGCTCCTCGAGCAGCGCGATGGCTTGCGAATCCTTTTGCCCCAACGCCAGAATCTTGGCCTTCAGCAGTAGCGCCGGAGCGCTCGCCCCGTCCACTCCCAGTGCCCGCTCGATCAGCTTTTCGGCTTCTTCGGCCTCGCCGCGGTCAAACAGCCGCTGCGCGTAACCCAAATACGCCTGGGCCGCCTCCTTCTTCAGGCCCATCACGTTGTAAAGCTCCGCCAGTCGCATCTGCACGCGCGGATTGTCCGGCTCCACTTCCAACAGCCGGTGGAGCACCTCCACGGCCTTCGGCGCGCGATTCGCTTTCAGGTGAACTTCGGCGATCTGCAAGAACAGCGGCCGCGCTTCGCTCAACACGCCCTGCTGCACGTAGAGGTCGGCCAGGCGCTCAAGCGGCGCCAGCTCCGCGGGCGCCAGCTTGGCGATCTTTTTGTAAATCGCGATGGCTTTGCTGTTGAATCCGTCGTTAAGGTAGACCTGCGCCAGCCGCTCGAAATATTCGATGGCCTGCGGCATGTCGCTCTGGCGAGCGAACAGGTCGCCGACGGTCATCAATGTTGCTTGATCCTTTGGATCGTGGCGCAGGATCTGCTGGTATTCCCCGATGGCCTGGGCGACCTTGCCCTGGTTGAGAAATTTCAGCGCGCTTTCGAGCGCCTTGTTTTTGTTGAAGGCCATCGATGGTCCTGCGTCCCCGGGGCCGTGCCCATGCCAGACCGCATTTCTGGCGAGAAGATCGGCCGACAACGAAGGTTAGCACGCGCGGAAAACAAGGGTCTACGCACCGAGACGGTGCGAGTGCGCAAGGGGATAACAGGAGGGAGTACCCGAGTACTACGGCGCCGTTTTCAGCAGGCGAAACCCTTCGCTCGCGAGAGCGGCCGACCAAGCCGGTTGGCATTCCGAAGCCCGGCACAGTTCCGTCGGGCCCAGGACTCCCTCCTCGTGTGCGGCGTTCGCCGCGTATTCAACCGAACAAAGACTCCTTCGTCTTCCACCTACATCCTCACTTCGCTGATCTGCACGATCGGCTCGATATCCGTGTAATTCGGGATATCGCCCAGGATCTGTTGAGCGTGCACCCCAAACGATCCCTGAAACGCCTCCACAGAATCGAACGTGAGATGCGCCATGGCCACGAATGTAATCGGCGCACCCGGCGCGCCGCCGGCCACGCCCGCGTCAACGGTCACGGCCTTCAGCGCCGGCCCGACCTTCTGCTTCACCATGGGCATGTGCTTCTCCAGATAGTAGTTCATGTCGAATTTCTTGCCTTCTTTTTGCGGGTAGAACACGCCGACTCGGATCATCGTGGTTTCCTCTCGTGTGGAATCGAAATCGTTCAGTTACCGAATGCAATGGCGGCAACATCCAGCGGCAGCGGCGTCTGCTGCGCGCCCGTGGCCCAGCAGCGCGCCTCGCGCACCGGAGCGTAGGAGAATCGGTGCAGCGGCGTCGGCCCATGCCGTCGCAGGGCGTCCAGATGGTCCGGCGTGCCGTAGCCTTTGTTCTGCGCCAGCCCGTACTGCGGATAGAGCTGATCGAACTCTTCCATGCGCCGGTCGCGGTCCACCTTCGCCAGGATCGACGCCGCTGCGATCGAAACCGAGCGCGCGTCGCCGTGGATCAGGGCCTTTTGCTCGATCGGCAAATCCAGCTCAATGGCGTCCAGCAGCAGGTAGTCGGGAAAAGGATCCAGTTTCGAGATCGCGGCGACCATCGCTTGCCGGCTCGCCTGATAGATATTCCAGGCGTCGATCCGGCTCGCGTCGATTTCCGCCACGGCCCACGCCAGTGCGTGCTCGCGAATGCGTTCGGCCAGTTCCGCACGCCTCTCGGCAGGCAATTTCTTCGAATCGTCCAGCCCGACGATGCGCCGCCGCGGGTTCAGCACCACCGCGCCCGCCACCACGGGACCGAAAAGCGATCCCCGCCCCGCTTCGTCGAGTCCTGCGATGCGCATCCACCCGCGCTGCCGCGCGTCGCGCTCATACCGTGCCGAGCAAAGTCTCGCCATCGGCCGGGATTTTAACACACGCCTCGCGCGGCAGCCCGGCAGAGTCAGTGGAATTTGGAGCATCGCTCTGAAAGAAATCTGCGCCGATGCGCGTAGTAACCGGCAGGGCGGTTGATCTTTGAACGCTAGCCCGGGGAGGCCACGGTGCGCAACGGTGTCGGTGTCCCACGGCCCCCTGTCGCGGCGGTTTTCGCAGCCGTTTTACTTTGCAGCGCTCTTTCTTCGGCGCGGCTTGCTGCCCGGCAGGCGCCTGCCGAGAGATTCGACAATCAGGTCCGCGCGGACATGTTTGCGGGGATGGCCGGCGACTCCGCCGCGCTGGACCGCGCCATGAGGTTGTGCGAAGAAATGCTCGCCAAGGATCCCGAGAATGCCGCCGCCCTTGTCTGGCACGGCTCGGGCCTGAGCTTTCAGGGCAGCCTCGCGTTTCGCGCCGGGGACTCCGCGAAGGGCGGCCCCATGGTCGGCCGCGGCTTCCGCGAAATGGACGACGCGGTCGCAAAAGAACCGGACAGCCTCGGTGTGCTCATTCCTCGCGGTGCGACGCTGCTCGAATATTCCCGGCACGATCCGTCGCCGGAGCGGGCGCGAGCCGAGCTGGAAAAGGGCCTGGGAGACTATGAAAAGGTTCTCGCTTTGCAAAAGCCGAGTTGGCAAAATCGGCCGCTGCACGCTCGTGGTGAGCTTCTTTCCGGACTGGCGGAAGGCTGGCTTCGCGCGGGAGATTCCGAGAGAGCTCGCGCTTACATGAACCGTTTGCTGACCGAAACCTCGGGCTCGCCGTACGCCGCCCGGGCGCAGGAGTATCTCAGCACTGGCTCGCCCCCGGCGCGCCTTGACTGGCACTGCCTCGGTTGTCACGTCGCGGGCGGCAGCCAATAGAAAAGCCCGCACCGGAGAATCCGATGCGGGCCACAATTTCGAAACTGCGCTGTGTTACTCCTTCGAGCTGCTCGCCGCCGGAACCGCCGCAACCGCCGTCTCGACGCGCTTGATTCGCGCGGCCTTGCCCTTGCGGTGGCGCAGGTAATTCAGCTTTGCCCGGCGCACCCGGCCCTGGCGCACTACCTCGATCGACCCGATCATCGGCGAATGCACCGGGAAAATGCGCTCGACACCCACTCCGAAGCTCACGCGCCGCACCGTGAAGCTCTCGCCGCTCAGCTCGCCGCGGCGGCTCATCACCACTCCCTCAAACGGCTGGATGCGTTCCTTGTCGCCCTCGCCTTCCTTCAGGCGGACGTTCACGCGCACCGTGTCCCCGGGACGAAATACGGGGTGGTCCTTGCGAATTTGTGACTTCTGCACCGTGGCGATGATCGGCTTCATGTGAATTATTCCCGGCAGACCCGCTCAGGTGGGGCCAGCACACAACACACAATCTCGGATTATATCGAATTCGCAGCCATCTGCCTACCGAAATTGACCCAAAGTCCGATTCCCGCCAAGCCCCGCGCAGGTCCCATATCCCCGGAAGGGGTTCGGGATGACAACTCTTAGTTGCCCCACGCGGCAGGCGCCATCCCAAACGGCACCGCCCACGATAGCCCCTCGATCTCGCGGATTTTGCCGCCTTCTATCTTGAAAAGCTGGGGCGCCATGAAACTGAACGCGCGGCGATACTCCGCGGGCACTGTGACGTTGCCGACTCCCGCGACGGCGACCGACTTCATGTCGCCCTGGTTGTCGAAAAATGCCAGGTCGAGCACCAGCCCCTGCTTTTCATCGACAACCAGCGGCCGCGCATCCCGCACTTTCTCAAGCGAGGTGAAGTATCCGCGATCGATTTCCCCCGCGCAGCTTTCGCTGAACATGTGAAACGACGGCTGGGCTCTGTCCGGCGCCGGACCGGCGGGATTGTTCGTGGCGGCGAAGCCGTTCTCGCGGCGCGTGCACTGCGCGTCGAGCGGTGCCGCCGAGCCCTTGCCCTGCGCGTACGCATCGAAATACGCCTTTGTCGCGCCAACCAACTGATCGCGCGTTTGGGCCGCTCCGATCGGCGCCAGCAGCGCCGTATCCGGCGAAACGAATCGCTCGGGATCGAGCTCGTCGAGCGTCCGCGGCGTCATGATCCCGGCGGTATTCAAGCCGAGGCCGCCCTTCGGCCGCTTTTGCTCGCGCACGGTAATCGTCTGGAGCTCGGTGATGCGGTGGTCCTTCACTTTGATCCGCAGCGCAATCACGCCCTCCAACAGGCCGTTGTCTTCCGTGATTGTGCCGAAATAGCCGGCTTCGCCGGTGGCCGGATCGGCCAGATAGACGCGATAGGTGCCACGGCCGGAGAAAGTCTTCCACATGCCTTCACCGAGCTTGACCGGCAGTTCGTTTTCCGTGTATTTCGCATCCGGGCCAACGGCCAGGTTGCACCAGCAGCGCGAAAGCATGGCGTCGAAATATCTGTCCACGAACTGGTACAGGCACTCACGGTTGCACTCACCCGGCACCGCGGGCGCCAAGGGATACTGCGCGCGCGTCAGGTTTTTCCCTTCGTCTGGAGCAGCGCCCTTGGGCGAGCCCGACGAGACAGAAGCCGCGCTGCAAATCGCCACGAGCAGCAGACCCAGCATCGAAATTTGAATGAGAAGTTTGGTCATTGTGTTCGTCCGTGTCATGGTCTGGTCTCGTCGCGGCCCTTAAAACGCCGGCTCCATGTTGAAGGGGATCTCGTACATCGTCATTTCGATCAGCCGGATGCTTCCTTTTTCGATCCGATAGGCTTCGTTGGACTGGTTCGTGCGCGGCGTCATGAAGTAAGGCGGCACTTTCCAGTTGCGCCCGTCGGTGAGCTTCACGTTTGTGATGGTGCCGTCGAAATCGAGATACGCGTTGGCCAGGACCGCCCCGCGCTCGACGTCGGTCACCAGAAATCGCCGGTGGCGGCATCCCGTGGTGAATCCCAGGAAACCCAGCTTGTACTGATCGGTGCAATTCATGGTGGTGAAGTCGCCCACGTCGTTGTCCGCGTGACCGTAGTTCGTCGGTGCCGGCTGATTCGTGGTGGGTACGGCGTCTTCAATGCGCCGGCAATCGGGCGTGAAGGCGTAAACGCCCTTGCCGTCGTTCAGCGCCAAGCCCTCGTAATACATATAGGCCGCTTGATCGAGCGCCGCGCGCGTTTCGCGCTGGTCCATGGGGACCGCTTCGAGCCACAGCGGCTCGGGAGCGCCCATTTTTTCGTACAGGGCCGCGCCATGCGGATCGTGCGCCATGAACTGCTCGGCTTCGGTGATCTGGCCGTTCACCACCTTCAGCCGCACGATCACAATTCCCGCGACATCCTCTTCGTAGAGCACGCCGATCAGGCCCACATCGCCCTGCTCGGGATCGGCAAAATAGTGGACGTACTTGCCGCGCTTGGTGGCCGTGGCCCACAGCGCCTGCCCGATTTTCAGCGGGACGTTGTCCTGCGAATACTTGACGTCGGCCGAGAGCGGCGCTTTCGACGGATCGTGCGCCGCCATCGCATCGAGATATTTGCTCGCGACACCTTCCAGACACGCGCGGTCGCACGCCGTTTTCGCCGCCTGTGCAACAGCACTTGCGGCGGTTGTCGCCAGAAGCGCCGCGCACACCGCCGCGGCCATGGCGCACGAACGAGCGACAATCCACGATTTGCTGTTCACTTGAATCCCCCTGTTGGAAATCCCACCGGACCGCCTGAACGTCACCCGTCGATCAATGATCCTGAGAGGCCACATCTTTTAGCTGAATCACCCGGCGGAGTCAATTGTCATGGCTGAAGCTGTCATGGCTGAAGCAAATCGGGGCGGTTGCGCCGCGTCTTTTCGCCCGCCTTTTCGCGGCGCCAGCGACGAATCTCTTCGTGGTTTCCGCCGACCAGCACGTCCGGCACGTCCCAGCCGCGAAATATCTGTGGCCGCGTGTAATGCGGATAATCCAAAATCCCGCGCCCATTCGAATTCGGAGCTTGCAAGATTCTTGGCAGGGACGCTGCTAGCTCTGCCCCCGCGGCGTCCGATCCAGCCGCGCTGAACGATTCATTGACCGCCGACTCCTCATTGCCCAGCGCGCCCGGAAGCAGCCGCGTCACCGCGTCCAGAATCATCGCCGCCGGCAATTCGCCGCCCGACAGAACGAAATCCCCGATGGAAATTTCATCGGTCGCCAGATGCTCGGCGACGCGCTCGTCCACGCCCTCATAGCGCCCGCAGATCAGCACGATCCGATCCAGCCGCGCGAACCTCCGCGCCGTTTCCTGCCGGAAAAGTTTCCCCGCAGCAGAAAGCAGCACAATCGCCGCCTTCTCGCCCGCCGCCTTCACGTCGAGTGACTCGACCGCGTCAAACAGCGGCTCGGGCTTCATCACCATGCCTTCGCCGCCGCCGAACGGGCGATCATCGACCGTACGATGCCGATCGTGCGTGAAGGCGCGCAAATCGTGGACGTGCGCTTCGACCAGCCGCGCCTGGCGCGCCCGGCGCACGATCCCGTAATCAAGCGGCCCGGCGAAAAACTCGGGAAAGATTGAAATGATGTCGAAACGCATTGCGCCCATCCTACCGCAGGAGGGTACTGCGGCCTACGTGTTCAAATCGCGGAGACCTTCGGGGAGAACCACATCGATTTCGCGTGCCGCGGTATCGACACGCACGCAAATATCCTGCGCCAGAGGAATCAACACTTCGCCCTGCGGCGAATCAACCACCAGAATCGGCGTGCCGCCCGTCATGTGCACGTCGGCGACGCGCCCGATCGTCGCGCCGGGCTCGCCCGTAGGCGAGCCGATCGATGATTCGCGCACTTCGCAGCCGGCGAGATCGGTGATGTAGTAGCTGCCGGAGGGAAGGTGCACGCGTTCGGAAAGCGGAATCTGCACCTCGAGCCCGACGAGCTTTTCCGCATCGCTGATTGAATCGGAGCCTTCGAAGAGGAAAATTGCCTGGCCGCCGCGGCTTGGGCTGAGCCAGCAGGAACGCACGGCGACGCGCCGCGGAGCATTTTCACGCACTGCTTCCGGCGCTCCGCCGCGGCCGTCGCGGCGCACACCAATCAATTCCACGGATTGGAGGCTCTTGAACCGCTGGGGGAAATCCGAAAGGATTTCGCAAGCCACTTCGCCACGCCGGCCGTGGGGACGCAGGACGCGCGCCACGGTCACTCTGTCGCTTTGAGCTGCCGGCTGCTTGTCCACTTATTCCAGAATTTCGAGTGTGAATCGCTTCCGCAATTTCATCCCGGCGGCGCCCAGCAGCGTGCGGATCGACTTCGCCGTCCGCCCCTGCCGCCCGATCACTTTGCCGAGATCTTCAGGATGCACCCTAAGTTCCAGAACCGTTACCTGTTCACCGTCCACAGCGTGTACGATGACGTCGTCTGGATGATCAACAAGAGCCTTCGCGATGGATTCCACAAGCTCCCTCAT
>CAZLWY010000108.1:0-10207 GCA_964563425.1 uncultured Acidobacteriaceae bacterium
TTGTTTTCTACTTCCTTGAGTATGCGGTGAGGTCTTCCCCTGCCGTGATGATTCCAGAGCTGGAATCTGCCTTTAATACCACGGCGCTCGGCATCAGTGCGATTCTCGGGGCCTACTACTACACCTATTCCACCATGAGCCTGGTGGCCGGAGCGGCCCTTGATCATTTGGGAGCGAAGCGCACAGTGCCTGTTGGCGCTGCCATCTTGGGTATCGGATGCCTATTCTTTAGCGTAGGCGCCATATCGGCAGGTGATACAGGGCGACTGCTTCAGGGAGCCGGTTCGGCTTTCGCATTTACGGGCGCTGTTTACCTCGCCGCGCACGGATTTTCCGCACGGTATCTTGCGACGGCGATTGGTGCGACTCAATGCGTTGGAATGCTGGGCGGTTCGGCAGGCCAGTTTGTTGTGGGGCCGATGATCGAGCATGGAGTGGGTGTTCATACGTTCTGGGTCGGGATCGGAGTCATTATCATCGCGAACGCGTTGCTGTTGTACGTGGCGACGCCTAAGGAACAGTTTGGACCCCATACCCAAGAAGGAGGCTTCCGCTCGATCCTCAAGCCGTACAAAATCGTTTTTTCGAATCCTCAGTCATATCTCTGCGGAATAGTCGCCGGTCTGCTGTTCGCTCCGACCACGATCGGAGACATGATTTGGGGTGTAGCGTCATTTCAAAAAGACTTGCAGTTTTCCTATCACAGCGCAGTGGTGGTCGCTTCGATGGTTCCCCTCGGCTGGGTTTTCGGATGTCCACTGCTTGGATGGCTTTCCGACCGCATGGGAAGGCGAAAGCCAGTGGTAATCGGGAGCGCGGCTTTCATGATTCTAGCTGCCGCCCAGATTGCCTTCAGACCTCTCCCCATTCCAGTGCACGTCGCGATGTTCCTGTTCGGTGTCGCGTCAGGCGCCGCGATGATTCCCTACAGTGTCATCAAGGAGGTCAATCCTGACAGTGTAAAGGGCAGCGCTGCGGGTGGGATCAATTTCCTCGTTTTCGGAATCACGGCGTTCCTTGGCCCAATTTACGCAAAGCATGTCGGCAAAGGCATCGGGAACTCGATGAACCTGCACTTGCACTTTCAGAACGGGGCACTCTTTTGGATGGCGTGTTGTGCCGGCGCGATCGTCGTGAGCTTTTTCCTTCGGGAAACAGGGCCGGCTGTGTCTGCGCATGCGACAACGGGATCGAACTAGCAACCATGCGGCACAGGCCGAAGGTGACCTTGCCACTCCAATCCGAATTCCTCTCGTTTCAAGAGAACAGGGATAAATAAAAGGAGGCAGAAAAAATGCCACAAAGAATTGCAGATGAATTGATTCGCAGACTCGCCGAAGCGGGCGTGGAAAGGATTTACGGCGTAGTGGGCGACAGCCTGAATCCGGTGACGGATGCACTGCGCCTGAACAACAAAGTCAAGTGGGTCCATATGCGCAACGAGGAGTCCGGCGCGTTTGCGGCGGGCGCGGAGGCACAGCTCACCGGCAAGCTCGCCGCCTGCGCGGGGAGCTGCGGCCCCGGCAACCTGCACCTGATCAATGGCCTCTTCGACGCTCATCGCAGCAATGCTCCGGTGCTGGCAATCGCATCGCATATTCCCAGCAGTGAGATCGGCACGGGATATTTTCAGGAAACGCATCCGCAAAACCTGTTTCAGGAATGCAGCCACTATTGCGAAATGATTGGGAATCCAGCTCAGTTTGAAAGGGTTCTGCACATCGCCATGCAGAATGCCATTGGAAAAGGCGGAGTAGGCGTGATCGTACTGCCGGGCGACGTGGCTTCAACGGAAGCACCGGCCGAGACCTCCTCGCGTTCCCTGGTCACCAAACGGCCGAGCGTCCGTCCGAGCGAAAAGGACCTGGCAAAGCTGGCGGATCTGATCAATTCCGCAAAGAAAGTTGCGCTCTTCGGCGGAATTGGATGCGAGAACGCGCACGATGAGGTGGTCGCTCTCGCGGAGAAAGTGAAAGCTCCGGTGGGGCACAGCTATCGGGGAAAACCGTTCGTCGAATACGACAATCCTTATGACATCGGAATGACCGGCATGATCGGTTTCGGGATGTGTTACGAGGCGATCCACGAATGCGATCTTCTTCTGCTCCTGGGCACTGATTTTCCGTACGACAAGTTCCTGCCGACGAAGACCAAGATCGCGCAAATCGACATCCGGGTTGAGCGCCTGGGACGGCGCAGCAAACTCGATCTTGGAATTTGGGGCGACGTGCGCGAGACGCTCCAAGCGCTGCTGCCGATGTTGGATACAAAGGCGGACGGAGGATTCCTGGCCACCACGCTCAGCAAACACAAAGAGAAGCTTCGAAAAATGAATGTGTACGTTGACCATGTGGGAAAACGCTTGCCCATGCACCCGGAGCCCGTGGCAGCGGCGCTGAGTGAAATTGCAGCGCCCGACGCGATCTTTACCGCTGACACGGGCATGTGCAATGTCTGGTCGGCCCGGTATATCAAGGCGGCGAAAAACCGGCGGCTCATCGGTTCCTTCAACCATGGGTCCATGGCGAACGCGCTTCCTCAGGCCATCGGCGCTCAATGTGCCTATCCCGGAAGACAGGTAATCTCGATGTCCGGAGATGGCGGTTTCGCGATGCTGATGGGCGACTTGCTGACGCTGACGCAGTACGACCTCCCTATTAAGGTACTGGTGTTCGACAACAGCGCTCTCGGGATGGTGAAACTTGAGATGGAAACCGGCGGATTTCCGGACTATCAAACGGACCTGAAGAATCCAAACTTCGCGAAGCTTGCCGAAGCCGTTGGCATGATGGGTGTGAGGATCGAAAACCCCGCTGATTTGACCTCGGGCCTCAAGAAGGCGCTGCAGCATCCGGGGCCCGCGCTCATCGATGTAGTGACCGATCCAAATGCGCTTTCGATACCTTCTCATGCCGACCGGTCGCAAGCCGTGGGCTTCGCGCTGGCCCTGGGAAAGATGGTACTCGCCGGGAACCTCGAAGAAGTTGTGGACACAGTCAAAGGCAATATTCGACATGCCGGCGAGTCACTCGAGTCGATCTAGACCGATATTCGAGATCGCTAAGGCGCCTTTGCCGAGGCAATCTTCATCGGACTGCAAGGGCCGTCAGATGGCCACTCGCCCAGGTAGGAGTGTGGCCATCCCCGGAGGCTCGTGTCGATTTTGGGCGAGGGTCACGCAATGAATGAGGACTGAGGTTTACGATGCGAAATGTTATACGAAGTCTATGGATCCTGCTGATGGTGCCTGGCCTGGCGTATGGTCAGACCGCCGCCCAGGCTGGTTCGTCGCCCAACACCTCGGATGTCGGGGCGGAGGTCAACGCTCTCCGCGAAGCACTTTTGCGAACTCAACAGCAGGTGGCCGCACAGCAACAGGAAATCGAAATCTTGAAGGCGCAATCGAAAGCGGGCCAAGGTGCGACCGGTAGTACCCTCCTCATATCCGCTGCGACCGAGTCTGTTTCTCCAGGTGCGAAGCCGTCGGACCTTGAATCGCAGGTGCACGATGACGATGCAAATACCCCGAGCCAGTCTGCGAATGATCAAACACAACAAGCGGGGCAGGCGACCTCGCCAGCGTCGATCAAAATCGGCGATGCCGTACTGACCCCCGGTGGATTCGTCGATTTCGAAAATATATATCGGACCACGAATACTCAGAGTAATATCGCCACCGATTTCGCGGGCATACCTTTCAGCAACACGGCACTGGGAAGTGTCAGTGAATTCCGCACCACGGCGCAATTCTCCCGCCTCAACTTCAAGATCGAAGACAATTTTAGAGGCACGGACTTCTTGGGCTATGTCGAAGGTGATTTCAGCGGGAACAGCGCCCCCGGCGTCTATCAAAGCGTAAACGGTCTCAGCAACCGATTACGGCTTTACTTTGGGTATGCAAGGCATGGCAAGTGGGTATTTGTAGGCGGACAAACCTGGAGCTGGCTGACGCCGAACCGGGATGGCATCGGCCCGCTCCCCTCCGATCTGGCCGTTACCTACAACGAGGATCAAAACCTTGGCGTCGGAGTGCCTTATACGCGAGCGGCCGAGTTCCGCGTCGCTTACCATCCCGACAAGCACTGGGCCATGGGGGTAGGTATCGAAGACTCGAACCAATTTATCGGCAACTATGTCGCGCTCCCGGCGCAATTCACTTCGATCGGTTCGCAGTTCGATAACAACTCTAACGCGGGAGCGGCGAACCTGATGCCCGACATTCTCGCCAAGACCACCTACGATACCAATCTCGGTGCCAGACACTTTCACGCGGAAGTCACGGGTTTGTTTACCGGCGCGCACGCGTCGGTGACGCCCGTTGGATCGACGGAGTTCAGGACGCACACGACATTCGGCGGTGGCGGCCAATTCGCCACAAACTACGACCTGTTACCCAATAAGCTCGTTGTCCTGGCGAACGTGTTTTGGCGCGACGGCGGCGCTCATTACCTGGTAGGAACGGGGCCGGAACTCGTGGTTCGCCCGAACCCTGCTGGCACCGACATCAACCTTTCGATGCTGCATGCCGGAGCGGGCTCGGCAGGTCTCGAGTGGAGAGCCAGCGAAAAAGAGGCCTTCGCGGTCTATTACGGCGCGGATTATTACGGACGCGACTTCTTCGCCGATACCACGAATACCGCACACCCTGGAACGATTATCGGTTACGGTGGGCCCGGTTCACCGAACACAAACAATCGCGCCATCCAGCAGGTCACTTTCGACTGGCTGCTGACTTTTTGGAAGAGCCAGAGATTCGGAGCGCTGCAGTACTACACGCAGTATTCCTATCTGACGCGCTCTCCCTGGTATGTGCCTGCGGGTGACCCCAAGAATGCGCATCTCAGCATGGTCTATGCCGGCATCCGCTACGTTTTGCCGTCCACTTCAGGCACCCTGCTGCGCGTGCCTTACCCCAATTGATACCCGACATGAGGTTGATCGAACCCCTTACATATTTTAACGGGCCGATGACGGGTTCCCGTCCCGTGCCGATGGGGTGCGCCGGTGGGGTCTGTCGAGAGAAGGAGGCCCAAATGCTGAAGGGCTCACCAACATTTTCGGCCATTCGCACACCTTCATCCTGTCCCGCGTCGTGTAGGCGTTACCTTAGCGGCAGCACGCGCTGATCTGCGTGTGCCTTATCGCGAGGTCGCGCCCCGGACCTCACGGCCCAGTGATCGCACCGGGGAGCATCCTCCTCAGCCCGTCGCAGCTGCAAAACCCTGCAGGGTGCCGATCATGGCGCTGCTTCCTGGACGACAACGCCGCGGAAAGGAATTCCCTCTCGGCGAATCAGCACTCGCTCATTTACTGCTCCGCCCCGAATTTTCTTCCTCCCGTTTGTCCAGTTTCAAGAAATCAGTCTTTGTCGCCTTGGCCTTTTGCTTCGTGGGCGCCAATCGTTGCCGCGCGTCGCTCACGGCGGTCAGAAAGCGCTGCGCCAGTTCCTGAATGCGATCCGTTTCGCGATTCGCGATGGCGTCGGCAGGAATCAGCTCGGTCCCAACGCCGATCGCCGAAGCTCCTGCCAGGATATATCCCGACGCAGTCTGTTGTTTCACTCCGCCCGCCGCGATCAGCGGAATTTGCGGCAGGCCGGTCTTGAGCGCCTTGATATACTTCTCTCCGCCCAGCGGCTCGCACGGATAGACCTTGACGAAATCGGCACCACCCTCCCACGCCGCGATCACTTCTGTGGGTGTCATCGCCCCGGGCAACACCGCAATTCCGCGCTGGCTGGCAAACTCGACCATCTTTTGATTCAGGCCGGGACTGGTCAGAAAACACGCGCCGGCATCTGAGCAGAGGTTCGCGATGTCTGAGGACAAAACCGTTCCCGCTCCTACGATCATGTTTGGATGGTGGTGCACCAGGTGCGAAATCAGTTTCACCGCTTCGGGCACGGTCATGGTGATCTCGACGATCGGAATCCCGGCACGCGCCACAGTCTCAGCCGCGAAGTGCGCATCTTCGGCCGACGCAACTCGGATGGCCGGAATGATACCGATCTCCTGAATGCGTTTGACGATGTCAGCCTTGATCATCGAAGTTCCCCGGCTATACGGCTCCCTCACTGTCAGGCTCCGGGAGCAGATCGCCTCGCCGCGCAAACCACGTGTACAGCGTCGGAAGCAGAAAAATTCCGATCATTAGATTCGAAATGAGCCCTCCCACGATCACGATCGCAAACGGCCGCTGTGAATCCGATCCGATCCCGTGCGAAAGCGCCGCCGGCAACAGTCCCAAGGTGGCCACCAGCATCGTCATCATGATCGGACGCAGCCTGAGCACGGCTCCTTCGACCGCGGACTGCTGTATCGTGTAACCTCGTGCCCGCAACTGGTTGATGTACTCAACCATGATCACGCCCGTCTGCACGGATACTCCGAATAGCGCCAGAAATCCGACGCCGGACGACACGCTCAGATTATTGTGGGTGATCAACAAAGCTAGCAACCCGCCCAGCGGCGCCATCGCCACATTCGTCAAAGTCAGAAACGCCCACTTCACCGAATGGAACATCGAGTAGAGAATCACAAAAATTGCCAGCAGCGTGGCCGGCAGCACGATCAGCAGCCGCCGCTCGGATCGCTGCTGACTCTCGTATTCTCCGGCCCAATCGATCGTGTAGCCGGTCGGCAATTTCACCGACGCGTTCACTTTTCGAATCGCCTCCTCCACCGTACTTCCCAGATCCCGTCCCCGCACGCTGAATTTCACCGCAACGTATCGCGAGTTCGCTTCGCGATAAATCTGCGATCCTCCGTCCGTTTCGCTCACTTTGGTGAGTTGCGCCAGTGACACGCGCTCGCCGGTCGGCGCCAGCAGCCGGACGTTTTCGATCGATTCCGTCGTATCTCGAAACTGGCGCTGATAGCGCAGCACTAGATCGTACCGCTGTTCTCCGATCAGCACCTGATTGAGCGCAGTTCCCCCGACGGCCGTCTGAATCGCATCCTGCACGTCGGAAACGTTGATCCCGAACCGCGCCGCCTGCTCCCGGTCCACTTCGAAATTCAAATTCGGCTGACCCAGTACACGAAAAAGGCCCAGATCCTCCACTCCGCGGATATGTCTCATGGTGTCCACGACCTGGTCGCCGATGGCCTCGAGCGTTTTCAGATCGTCGCCGTAGATTTTCACCGCCAGCGCGCCTTTCACGCCGCTGACCGCCTCCTCCAGATTGTCCGAAATCGGTTGCGAAAATCCCCAGAACACGCCGGGAATTTTCTCGAGCTCGCGGTTCATCGCTGCAATCAGCGCGTCCTTATTCTGATGGAACACGGGCCGCCACTGTTCTTTGGGCTGCAGGTCGACGAAAAACTCCATGTCGAAAAACCCCGTGGTGTCCGTACCATCATCGGGCCGCCCGATCTGGTTGACGACGCGCGGAACTTCCGGAAACGAACAAAGCACCTCGCGCGCCCGCTCCGCTACGCGCGCGCTTTCCGTCGGCCCCGTACTCGGCGCGAGCGTTCCGCGAACCCACAGCGCGCCTTCATCCAGGTGGGGCAGGAACTCCGAACCGATCACCCCGCTAAATCCCAAAAACATCGTAATCGCGAACAGTCCCAGCGCGATGCCGACCGTGAACCTTCGATGCCGCACCGCCCACATCACCGCCGTCCGGTAATGCTTCTTCAGGAAGTCCATTAAAGGGTTGTGCCATTCACGCGCTCCGCTGCGGAACAGCAAGCTCGCCAGCGCGGGAGCCACGAGCATCGAGAAAATCAAAGCCCCCAGCAACGCGAATGACACCGTCCACGCCATCGGCCTGAAAAGCTTTCCCTCCACCCGCTGCAAGGTGAAAATCGGCATATACGCCGTAATGATGATCGCAATGGCATAGAAAACTGGCCGCTGAACTTCGTGCACCGCCTCTCGAATCTTCTCCATCGGCGTCCGCAGATCTTCCTCCGGAAGGCGATTTAGATGGCGCGATATGTTTTCGACCATCACCACAGCCCCGTCCACCACCATGCCGAAATCGAGCGCGCCCAGTGAAAGCAGATTCGCCGAAATATGGCGCACGTCGAGGCAGATCGCCGCAAAGAGCAGCGCGAATGGAATCGTAAACGACACGATGATTGCCCCGCGCACGTTGCCGAGAAAAATAAACAGCACAATCACCACCAGGATCATTCCTTCGGCCAGATTGTGCAGTACGGTGTGGGTCGTGAAATGCACCAGATCGTCGCGGTCCAGATACGGAATGATCTTCACGCCCGGTGGAAGGATTTGATTGTTGAGCTTGTCGACCACGGCGTGGATTCCGTCCATCGTAGTCGCCGTATCCGCACCCTTGCGCATGAACACCACGCCTTCCACGACGTCGTTGTTGTCCAGCACCGTTCCGTCGGAGCGGTGAATCGCCCATCCGATCTGCCCCAGACGAACCTTCGGCCCCTGAGCCACTGTGGCGATATCCTGGATTCGAATCGCTGTGCCTTTTTGCGTTTTCAGGACCGTTTTGTCGATGTCCTGCACATCGCGCACGAGACCTACTTCGCGCACGTTCACTTGCTGCAATCCCTGTTCGATGAAACTCCCGCCGCCGTTCGCGTTCGCGTTGCTCAGTTGCTGTTCCAGCTGTGCAAGGCTCAACCCATAGGAAACCAGTTTGTCGGGATCCACTTGAATTTGATATTCGCGGGTGATGCCTCCGAACGACGAATCGTCCACCACGTCCGGCGCGGACTTCACATACTTCGTAATGACCCAGTCCTGCAGCGATTTCAGGTCCATCAGGTCGTAGTTCGGATTCGTGCTCTTCACCGTGTACCAATAGACCGAACCGATCGGGCTGAAGTCGGGGCCGATCTGGGCCGAGACATTCGGCGGCAGTGTCACTCCCGAAAGCCGCTCGAGCACTTTCTGTCGATCCCAGTCATTGTCGGAATCGTCGTCGAAAATCAAATTGACCACGGAAAGTCCCGCCAGCGACGAAGATCGAATATGCAGCAGGGCCGGAATCCCGTTCATCTGGATTTCGATCGGGATGGTGACTTGCTGCTCCACCTCTTCGGCCGCCCGCCCTGGCCACTGCGTGATCACCTGCACCCAGGTGTTGGCAACGTCCGGATACGCTTCGACCGGCAGACGCTTGAAGGAAACGATTCCTGCAACAAACAGAATCAGCGCCAATCCCAGGATCACGTAGCGATTGTTGAGGGCGAAATCGACGAGCGCCTGAATCATCTACTGTTCCACCGTGTTCTGGAACTCAAGCGCATTCACGACCACCTGTTGGCCCGGCGCAACCCCCGTCAGAACCGCCTGCAAGTTTCCGGGGAGCATGTCTCCTGCGCGAACTTCCACACGACGAAACTGTTTTCCGCCCGTCGGCACGTAGACCCAATCCCGATCGTGGAGATGCAGGATCGCCGTTGCTGGCACGGCGGCGAGCTTGTCCTTTTTCTGGCCGTGAAACGTAGCCGTCGCGAACATCCCCACCCGCATCATCCCCGGATTCGCCACTTCGATCCGCACCTTCGCCGTGCGAATCGTCGGATCAAGCACAGGACCGATGTTGCTGATGTGTCCGGTGAACGATCGATCCGGGTAAGCGCTCAGCCGCACGTCGGCCATATCTCCCACGCGCACGACCGGTAGATCGTTCTCGTACACGTCGCACAACACCCACACCGTCGAAAGATCGGAAATCGTGAAGGGATTCGGAGCGCTCAATCCCGCCACGCCCGCCGCGTTGGTGACTTCCTGGTCGGTGATCACGCCCGAAATCGGCGCGCGGATGTCGACGATCGCCCCCGGGTTCGCCGGGTCCCCGCCCAGCACCCGAACGTGCTCGGTCGTATTTTCGACGTCGACCTTCGCTTTTTCCTCCGCGTCCTGGGAAACTTGCCGGTCGTTCAGCGAAATGGCGCCCTTGTCGTAGAGATCCTTCGCGCGCTCAAGCTGCGCGCGCGCGAGCTGTTCATCGGCCACGGCCTTGCGATAATCCGAAAAAGCGCCAGCTAGGTCCGCGCTCTGCACACGCAACAAGACCTCTCCCTTTTTCACGACGTCACCCAGGCGCGCTTTTATCTCCACCACGCGGCCGGTAGCGAGCGAAATCACGGGAACGCTCTTCGAGATGTCGGGATTGATCGTCGCAGTCGCCTTCAACTGCGATGTGCTTTCGTGTTCGATTGCCGCGACGACGGGAAACTGGTCGGGGTGATCGACCTCGAACGCATTGGGATCCACG
>CAZLWY010000109.1:0-5356 GCA_964563425.1 uncultured Acidobacteriaceae bacterium
GTCGGACTTGATTCCGGAGCTGCAAGGCCGCTTCCCGATTCGCGTTGAACTCACTTCGCTCACCGAGGCCGATTTCATTCGCATCCTCACCGAACCCAAGAACGCGCTCATCAAGCAATACATCGCGCTGCTCGATACCGAACCCTTCAAACTCACTTTTACCGACGACGCCATCGCCGCCATCGCGAAATTTGCCGCCAAAGTGAACGAGCACACCGAAAATATCGGCGCGCGCCGTCTGCACACCATTCTGGAAAAAGTACTGGAGGACATTTCCTTCGAAGCTCCGGAAATGAAAAAGAAATCCTTCAAGGTGGATGCCGCCTACGTGCAAAAGCAACTCGCGAACATCGTGAAGGACCAGGACCTGAGCCGTTACATTCTATAGAAATTAAAAAGCAGAAAATGGAAAATCGAAAAGTGGCCGGTCCGTCTCAGTTTGCCCAGAGTTCACGAGTGCCGCCGCCCATTTTCCGTTTTCTCTTTGCCCTTTTCGCTTCTCTGACCCTTCTCGCCGGTTGCGGCGCTCCCGGTGAGCCGGTCGAACGCAAAGCGCCGATACCCACAGCGGTCCACGATCTCGCCGCCACGCAGCAGGGCGACGACGTGACCCTCACCTTCACTTTTCCCAAGGAATCCGTCGAGGGCCGCGAGCTCAAGCAGCCGGCAGCAATCGAGATCTTTCGCGATTTCCAGACGATCCCGGAAAGCTCTGCAGCTTCGTCGGGTCCCGCCGTTCCCAAAGCTCCCACCCTGCTCGTGACCATCCCCTCGGCGATGGTGGCCCAATACGATACGCGAAGCCAAATCCGCTACGTGGATGAGCTGAAGCCCGACGATTTTACCCAGCATCCCGGCGCACAGGTCTTGTATATCGTGCGCACGCGGACATCACCAAAGAAAGAATCCGCGAATTCCAACGCCGTGCCCCTGCGCGTGGAACCCGCCGCGGACCAGATCACCGACCTGAAAGCCGAAATCACCCATCAAGGCGTGGTCCTCAACTGGACGCCGCCCGAGAAAACCGCCGTCGGCACAGCACCGCCGATTGCCCTCTATCGAATCTTTCGCCATGAAGTCGGCCAAACGAACGCGTCCAACCCCGGCCCGCAAAGCTCGCAATCGCAAAAGCCCGGCGTACAAATCGGCGATTGCCCCGCTCCGCCCTTCCGCGACACGCAAATTCAATTCGGAAAGACCTACGTCTACTCCGTGCGCAGCGTCGTGCAATACCCGGACCTGCAAATCGAATCTCTCGATTCGCCCTCGCTCAGCGTCTCCCCGCTCGACACCTTTCCTCCATCCGCGCCGCAAGGTCTCGTCGTCGTGCTCGTCCCCGCGCAGGGCGCCGCGCCCGCCTATCTCGACCTGTCCTGGTCCATCAGCGCGGAAAACGATATCGCCGGTTACAACATCTATAGAAGTGAACGGGAAGGCACCCCCGGCCAGAAACAGAATCCGGAATTGTTGCCTACTCCCGCATTTCGCGATATGAATACCGTACCGGGCCACCGCTACTTCTACACCGTCACCGCAGTGGATCGCGTCGGCAATGAAAGTCCCGCCGGCGCAGCCGCATCCGGTGAAGTGCCAGTCGAAGCTCCCGCGGCGGCGGCGGAAGTTCCAGCGGAGGCTTCACAGAAAGCGCAGCCAAAGCCATGACCGACCCAGCCACCACCACTCATCCAATCCCCGTGCAGGCGCACGTTTCAGCCAAAGGAATGAGTCGCGTAGTCCGCGTCGGCCTTTACACCGGGGCGCTGCTGACGATCGTAATGACCGGCTCGCTGATCGCCGCGAATCGCCTCTCCTGGCTCGATAATCGCGCCCTGGAACGCAACGGCGCTTCCTACGGCCTGTTCCTCGCCATCATGCTCATTCCGATTTTCCGTTTCCTCAATCGTCCGCTGAAAATGTTTTATTCAGCCATGCTTGCCTGGGGAATTTTCGTAATCGCCTACGATATTGCCGGAATCTTTTTTCACAGCCTGTTTCAGGCCCTGCGCTCGCCGTTCGAAGCATTTCTGGAGGGCGCCATCGTCTACGGCGTCTGCGCAGTCGGCTCCTGGGTAGGGGGCATGATCCTGCTAACGCGCCAGCACCGCGTCGCACCGCGCCGCCGCCGCTCCGATTTCTTCACCACTCACCACCAATGAAGCTCTGCCGATTTCAACCCCTGGAATTCGACGCACGCCAACTGAGCCGCACGGCGCGCGAATCCCATCCCAGCCCCCGCACCGGAATCATCGAAGGCGATACAATTCACGAAATCCGCGGCGAACTAGATGGATTGCGCGAGCGCACCGGCACTACCTGGCCACTCGATCAAGTAAAATTCCTGCCGCCCTCCACGCCGAGCAAAATTGTCTGCGTCGGCCGCAATTATCTCGATCACGCCAAAGAGCTAGGCAATGACGCGCCCGCCCAGCTGCTCATTTTTCTTAAACCTCCATCGTCGGTCATCGCTCCCGAAGAACCGATCGTCCACCCGCGCAGCTCGCAGCGCGTGGACCATGAAGGCGAGCTGGCCATCATCATCGCTCGCCGTTGCTATCACCTGAAGGACGTCGAAAGCATCAGCCCCTACATCCTGGGCTACACTTGCCTCAACGACGTAACCGCCCGCGACTTGCAAAAACTCGACGTGCAATTCACGCGCGGCAAGGGCTTCGACACTTTCTGCCCCTTCGGCCCGGTCGTCGAAACGCAGCTCGATCCCGCCGGTGTCACCGTGGAAACCTACGTGAATGGAATCAGGAAACAGTCCGGACACACGTCGGAAATGATCTTTTCCGTTGATGTTATAATCCGCTTCATCGCACAGGTGATGACGCTGGAACCCGGCGACGTGATCGCGACCGGCACGCCCTCGGGCGTGGGCCCGCTGGCCGCCGGCGACGTTGTGGAAGTCAGCGTCGGCGGAATCGGCACGCTGCGAAATCCCGTCATCGCCGCGCCGGATTGATCCGCACCGGAAAAGGTTGGCGTTGAAAGAACTCCTGAATGATTGGCACGATTGGCTTCCGCTCGCCGGAGTCGCGGCGGTCGTCCTCGTCGGCATTGTGCTGTGGCTGCGCCGCGAGCCGGAAGACGAAAGCGACATCGAACGCCAGCGCCGCGCGTATTTGAATCGCGTCGGCCGCATCGTCGAAGGCCAGGTGCTGGAAATCGTCGAACACGCGTGCGACGCGAGCGATCCCGCCGCGAAATCCCCCGGCATGTTCCAGAAACGCACCGTGCCCTCGGCATCTTCCAACGGCACGCAAAGGCTGCTCTATTACACTTACTCAATCTCCGGCGTCACCTACGAAACCGCGCAGGACATTACCGGTCTGGAAGAAGGCAAGCACCTGGGCCGCGTCGCCGCCGGACAAACGGCCAGCGTGAAATACGATCCGTCGAATCCCAGCAATTCCATCCTCCTCGCTGACGATTGGTCGGGGCTTCACTAGAAAGCATCGCGGTTCGCGCCGCGCCGGCGTTCCGCCGGAGCTAATTGTGTTTCCCGCGACCATGCGAAACCAATCCGCGCACCGTCGAGAACAGCTAGCAACAATGGTAAACTTTTCTGTTCGCCGGAGGACACCTTGCATCGATTTCACCGCCTTCTTGCCGCGGCTTTGCTGATCGTCGCCGCAACCGCACTATCTCTCTTCGCCCAGCAAAATTCCGCAGCATCCGCAGCAGCAAATTCGCCCGTCGTAGACCCCAGCCTGTACTCCGCCATGCGCTGGCGCCTAATCGGGCCCTACCGCGCCGGACGCGTTTCCGCAGTCGCAGGTGTGCCCGGCGATGCAGCCACCTACTACATGGGCACGCCCGGCGGCGGCGTGTGGAAGACGACGAGCGGCGGAACCATCTGGAAACCAATCTTCGACGACCAACACGTAGCCTCCATCGGCGACCTCGCCATCGCCGCATCGAATTCCAACATCATCATCGTCGGCACCGGCGAACAAACTGCCGGCGATGGCGTCTACCGCTCCACCGATGCCGGCGCCAGCTGGACCAACATTGGCCTGAAAGATTCGCGCTTCATCAGCACTGTGCTCATCGATGCGCGCAACCCGAACATCATCATCGTCGGTGTTCTCGGGCACCCCATTCTCGGCGTCGGCGCGCCCAGCGAAAATCGCGGCGTGTACAGAACCATCGACGGCGGCAAGACCTGGAACAAAACTCTTTATAAGGACGACATGGCCGGAGTTTCTAACATGGCCGCGGACCCCGACAATCCGCGCATTCTCTATGCCGCGCTCTGGAAGCCGTTCGATTTCCGCTCCGGTCCTCCCGAAACTCCCGCGCAGGATTCCTGGATTTACAAATCCACCGACGAAGGCGCCACATGGAAGCCCGTCTCCGCAGATGGCTTGCCTTCCACACCGCGCGGCCGCGTCGGTCTCGCCGTCGCTTCCAGCACTAAAGGTCAAAGAATTTTCGCCATCATGGAACCCGGTCTGTTCCGCTCCGACGACGGCGGCGCGCACTGGCGCCAAATCAGCAAAGACCCGCGCATCACCGGCAATCTCTACATCTGCCGCGTGTACGTGGACCCGAAAGATCCGGACATGGTTTTCGTCATGCAGACCACCACCTATCGCTCCACCGACGGCGGCCAGAATTTCACGGCCTATAAAGGCGCGCCCGGTGGCGACGATTACCATGTCATGTGGATCGATCCGCAAAACTCAAAGCGCATGATTCTCGGCGTGGACCAAGGCGCCACCATCAGCCTCGATGCCGGCCTCACCTGGAGCAGTTGGTATAACCAGCCGACCGGCCAGTTCTATCACGTCATCACGGACAATCAATTTCCCTACGTTTCCTACGCTCCGCAGCAGGATAGCGGCACCGCTGCGGTTCCCAATCGCAGCGACTACGGCGAGATCAATTTTCGCGATTGGTTTTCCATCGGCGGCTTCGAATTCTGTTACATTGCTCCCGATCCCGCCAACCCCAGCATCGTTTATTCCGGAGGCTGGTACGGCAGCATCCTGCGCTGGGACAAAACCACCGGACAAATCGTGCACGTTTTCGTACGCGGCACGAAAGATCGCATGTCGCAGATGCCTCCCCTGGTTTTTTCGCCGCAGGATCCGCACACGCTGTATCTCGGCGCTCAATACGTCCTACAGACTAGCAACGGCGGCGATAGCTGGACGCAGATCAGCCCCGACCTCACTACTCCGGCCGCGGCTCCTGGTGCGCCGGCCGGTCAACCGCACGCGCAAAACACCGCCCCGGCAAATGCCGCCGTACCGGCGCCCTCTGCGAACACACATTCCCCTCTCAATGAAGATCAAGAAGCCGTGGAAATCGAAGAGCGCGACGCCGGAGGCAAGGACGATTTCGAATT
>CAZLWY010000110.1:0-14310 GCA_964563425.1 uncultured Acidobacteriaceae bacterium
GGAAGTCGATGAGGTGCGTACTGTAGTTTCGCAGGATCGAATGGACGCGCTCAACCGTCGCCGGGTCCCCCGAGACGCCCCGAAGAAGGTCTTCGCTCGGACGGTAGGAGACGTTCTTGTGCATGCGCAACTCGGCCCAATGCTGCGCCACCAAAAAGTCGCGGTCTTGGGCGGGAAGATCGAACGGCAGATCGCGGAAGAACAGTATCTGGCCGCGTTCAAGCAGTTCGCACCACGTGCGCGATCGTGCCGCGCGCTGCTCCGGGTGCGTCCATCCGCCGGGCAGCTTGTAGTCCTCCACCGCGATCCAGGGCAAGTTCGCCACGCTCCGTCCGAGTTTCGTTTTCGTCAGGTCTCGATCAGGATTTCGCAGCGCCGGCCGGACTGTATCCGCGCGGCATGAGCGCGGTGTCCAGGCCTTCGGCGCGCGAAAGGTCCACGCCGTCGAGCTTCGTCTCGCGCAGGATCGCGGTGCGCAGCAGGGCGCCATCGAAATTTGCTCCGTGCACGTCGGCGTCCCGGAAATTCGCGGCGACGAAATCACCGCGGCACAGGATGGCTTGCGCCAGGCTGGCGCGGAAGAATTCCGCGCCACCTGCCTGCGCCTGGGTCAGATCCGCTCCGTTCAGATGACACTCGGTGAGATCCGCTTTGCGAAGATCGGCGCCCTTCAGATTCGCCTTGCTCAGGTCCGCAGAACCGAGCTTCGCCTCGCGCAGGTTGGCGCCTTCCAGATTCGCGCCCTGGAGGTCGGCGTACGTGAGGTTCGCCTTGCCCAGATCAGCGCGCGACAGGTCGGCACCCCCCAGCTGGGCGCGAACGCCGCCGTCACCGCCGCGCACGAAATTCCCGTGCGCCGCCAGGATCTCGGACAATCTTTCGCCCTTAATGCGTATCTTCTGGGGGGCTCGCAGGCCACCGCTAGCACCAAATAAGCTCATATTCACCCGCGGGATCAGATGCGTTCTCCTTCGCATTTTACTAGAGACGGCGGTGCTCTGCACCCCTATCCGCCGTGCCAGTCCACGGCCCATGTGCTAAGTTAACTCGAATGGCATCCGTGGGAACACGTTCGCATCTTCGCACCGCGACTCTGGGTCTGACGGCCCTCCTGCTCGTGGCCCCACGGCTGGCTCCGCAGCAGGAGCCAGGCGCCTCGAACGAGGAAACCGTGGCAAGCCTTGCGGCCGGCCGCGTTGTGATTGCCGTGGTGAGGGGTGCGATCCTGATCGGCACCATTGAGAATCCCATCGAGGCGGATACCCGCCCGCCCACCCCGGTCCAGATTGCCAGCGAGCGCGTCGGAGTGATACTCGGCACGGTTCGTTGGTCGTCACCTTCCTCGCAACGCGAAATTGCGCGCCTGGACGAAGACTTGCCGCATCTTCGCAGTGCGGCCGTCACGCAGACGCCGCACCTTACCACCGAGGCCACCGGTGCCGACGCCTCCGACCTCGAGATGGTCGGCCGGGGTTTGCTTGATCGTCTGAACGAGGTCGCCCAGGATCTGCACAGCAAGGTCGATATGCCCGCGAGGGAGCCGCTGGCCGAGCTGATCATCGCGGACTATTTCACAGGCTACGGCCCGGAGGTTTGGCAGCTTTCGTACGGGATGAAACAGCAGGAGGAAACGCCGGGATACTGGACCACGCGCGTGCTGCTGCCAAGCTACGTCCAGACCTACCCGCCGGAGAAGGGCCAGCCGCGGACACTGGTCGAATTCGTGTACCCGCCGGAAAATCCGCCGCCGACCATGCTCGATTTGCTGCGGCGGAAAGATCCGCGGCTAGAGAGTTTGATCGCGTCGGATCCGAAGATGGCGGGCGTCGCGCGTCTGCTCGTTGCCGGCGAGAGCACCAAGATTCTGCCGGCTGACGCCACGCAATTCCTCCGCGCAGCGCTTGATGCCATCGCGCCGCCGAGCACCCGCGAGACCATGGCAATGATCAGCGAGGAAGACGGATTCTCCTGGATTCTCCCGCCGCCGCACGAGCAGCCGTTACCCGGCATCGCCCCAAACCGCCCGCCCCAAGCGCCGTCGCTACTGCATCCGCAATAAGAAGCCAGGGCCTGGCTGGCTCTTTTCATGTGGGATTTCTTCCGACACCTAACGGCGGGAAGTGCGGCTACTTTATTTCGGCGATTTGCTTCTGTAGATTGGCGTTCTTTGCGCCAACGGATTTCGCGAGGTCCTCTTTGTGGGCCACGAGCTTCTTGGCGATCTCCGCGTCGTTGAGCGCGAGAATTTCCGCCGCGAAAATTGCGGCGTTCACGGCGCCGGCCTTGTCGATCGCCATGGTGGCCACCGGAATTCCCCCGGGCATTTGCACCGTGGCCAGCAGCGCGTCGAGCCCTTGCAGGGTGCTCGACGCCATCGGGACACCGATCACCGGCAGCGTGGTGTTCGCGGCCATCACTCCGGCCAGATGCGCGGCCGCTCCGGCCGCGGCAATCACGACTTTCAGCCCGCGCTTCACGGCCGTGGTGGCGTATTCATGCGCGCGCGCGGGAGTGCGGTGCGCGGAGAGCACTTCCATCTCGAACGTGACGCCAAACTTCGCCAGCATTTTTCCCGTTTCGCTCATCACCGGGAAATCCGAATCCGAACCCATCACAATGCCAACCGCCGGTGCCTGTCCCGTCGCCACGGTACCCGTCTCCTCGTCTCTCACCCTTTGAATTTCTCGGCGGCCTGCGCGCCGATATCTTTGCGATAGTGCGAGCCCGCGATCTCGATGCGCCGCACCGCCTCGTAGGCCACCTTGCGCGCACCCGTTAGATTCTCGCCCTTGGCGGACACCACCAGCACTCTACCACCGTTCGTGTAGCAGGTTGTTCCGCTGCCGCGCGTGCCCGCGTGGAAAATCACCGCGCCGGGCACCTTCACCGCCTTGTCCAGCCCGTGAATTTCGACCCCCGTCTGCGGATCTCCCGGGTAGCCCCTGGACGCGATCACCACGCACACGCTTGCGCCCGAATGCCAGTTCGCGTCGAACTTTCCCAGCTCGCCTGTTGCCGCCAGCATGCACGCCTTCGCAAAATCAAAATCAGCCCGCAGCATCACAGCTTCCGTTTCAGGATCGCCCAGCCGGCAATTGTATTCGAGCACTTTCGGACCATCCGCGGTCAGCATCAGTCCGAAATAAAGAAATCCGCGATAAGGCATCCCGTCCGCGCGCAGCCCCTCGAGCGTCGGCCGAACAATTGTCTCGATAATCTGCTTTTCGAGCGCGGGAGGCAGAAGTTCGGCGATCGAAGAAACGCCCATGCCACCGGTATTCGGGCTCTGATCATTATCGAAGGCACGCTTGTGGTCGCGCGCCGGCGCCATGCGGATGAAATTCGTGCCGTCTGTGAGAATGATGTAGGAGAGCTCTTCGCCCTCGAGCGCTTCTTCTAGCATCACACGCGAGCCCGCCTCGCCGAATTCGCGTTTCACCATGGCGCGCTCCACAAACTCAGTGGCTTCGTCCGCCGAAGACGTCACCAGCACACCCTTGCCGGCCGCCAACCCGTCCGCCTTGATCACCAGCGGCCAATCGACGGAATCGAACGCCGTAAACGTCTCGAGCGCCTCGATGTAAACGCCGTAAACCTCCGCGGTCGGGACGTTATGCTCCTGCATGAATCGCTTGGAGAAAACCTTGCTGCCTTCGAGCTGCGCCGCTTTCTCGCCCGGACCGAGCAGCCGCAGCCCGCGCCGCTCGAATTCGTCCGCGATGCCAACGACCAAAGGCAACTCCGGCCCTACGATCGTGAGATCCGCCGCGAGCCGCTCGGCCAGGCTTGCCGCCGCGCCCACGTCCGTCACGTCCAGCGGCACGCACTCGGCGTCCGCCGCAATTCCGCCGTTCCCCGGCGCGCACCATAGCTTTTCAACCGACGGGCTCTGCGCGAGTTTCCAAACCATCGCGTGTTCGCGTCCGCCGCCGCCAATCACCAGTATCTTCATGTTTCGTCGCGTTGCGATTGCTTCAGGAACTCAGCACGATACGGCGCGCGGTCCGGCGCTGTCAATCCCGTTCCGCGCAATGTCCGTTTAAAATTCGGATGATTCCGCATAAATTCGGTGAATTTAAACCGCCCCGCAGTGCGGCATCCGACACGCGCGATCGGCGCGGACGCCCGAGGAACGGACCCCATGTTACGCTCGATCAAATCTTGAGCCTTTCGGGCTCTGCGGAGGCGTCACTTGGCCGATCCAGCCGATTTCAACGATCAGGCGATTATTGACAGGGAACACCTGAAACTGCTCTCGATCGGCTACCTGATTTCGGCGGGCTTCAACGCTTTCTTCATGCTGTTCGGACTTTTCTATGTATTTATGGGAGTCGTGGCCAGCGAAATGATTCGTCTCTCGGCTGAGACGAACGCGAAGCCGGGAGGGCCGCCCCCGGCCTTTATCGGTTGGTTCTTCGCTGGAATAGGGCTGGCCTTTTTCGCCGTCGGTCTCACGTTCGCCATCCTGAAGTTCCGCGCAGCCTCGAACCTCAAGCGCCGGAGATCGCGCATTTTCTGCATGGTGGTGGCCGGGCTCACCTGCCTTGAGTTTCCTTACGGCACGGCGCTCGGCGTGTTTACCTTCATCGCCCTCGGCCGAGAGTCGGTCGTCCGGCTATTTGAAACGAATGCGGCGCCCCAACCACAGGCGCCGCAGCCCGCTCCGTAATTTCAGCCAGCCGTTACTTCTTCGCTTGCCAGAGCTCGACGAATCCGCCGACGTCCGGGTCCTTCACTACGACTGCCCGGCCATCCGGCGTCTTCACGATCCCGCCCTCGGAGATCGTCGTGGCCCCACCCGCCTTCACCTTCCCGTAGACGGCGTCGATATCCGTCACTTCGAATCCGACGTAGTTCGTGCCGATATCGGCGAAGTGCTGGTCCGGTGGTTGCTTGTCCCTGTTCTGCGGAGAGCCCAGCAGTTCCAGCCGCACGTTCTGATCGGTCCCCGCCTGCGGGTACCAGCCATTGAGCATCGTCATGGCCGGACGCCCTCCCGGTGCTGCCGGCGGCGGCAGCGGAGGATAGTCTCCGCCCAGGATTCCCTGGTAGAACGCCAGCGCCTTCGCTGGATCGATCACGTTCAGCCCGATATGGTTGAAACCTTCCTGCTTCCCCCAGCGCTCGATGTTCTGCATCGTCGCGGAAGAATTCGAAACCAAGGGTCCCGGAGGCGGCGCGCCCGGCGCCGGCTTCATCTTGGCGAAAAGCTCGATGTACCAGCCGTCCGGATCCTGAATGAAAACAAACCGGCGCGGACCGTTCGGAGGAGCCGGCCCTCCCGGCAGTGTCATGCTCGGAACCTTCAGCAAGCCGACCCCTTTGAGTTTGTCCATCACCGGATTGCAATCGTCCATCACGGTCACATCCATGTGCCCGGCGCCCAGGTCGGAAGACGTCAAACTGCTCCAGTCCTTGCGCTCGATCCCGCGGTATTCGCGCAGAATCAGCGGGAACGGCTTGTCCGATACGGAGCTTGGAATATTAATGATCGCCGTCCGCGACTCCGCGCCTTTGGTGCCGCCCAGCTCGTTCGCCACTTTATCGACCTTCCAGTCCGTCCTGCTGGCCACCGGATAGCCGAGAGTCTCGTAGAACTTCACCGTGGTGTCCAGGTTCGCGGCCTGATGCCCGTCAAACGCCATGCCCATCACCATGGTATTGCCCAGGTCCCCCGCCGCGGCTTTCGCCGACGTGCGCGCCATGCCGACGCTGGCGATCGCGATCACCGCCGCCACAACGGCGATGATTTCGCCGATGTTGCGGCCGAAAAATGTAGTTCCCGTTTGAACTCGCTTCATGAATGCTCCCCCTGTTTTTGTTGCCGCTGCGCAGGACTCCGCCACGCGCTTGCTTGAGGCGATCGAATGTCCACCCGGCCATCCGGAAGACGTGCTTCCGCGCCTACCTCGGACCGCTTCTCCAGCCGCTGGATTCTACACCTATAGGACGCTTTTTCCAGAATTGCGTTTCGCGGCGGCTTGGGGCGAACTCGGCAGACCCGCCAACCGCTTTTCAATGCTCCCGGGCGTCATGGCGCGACCAGAGACCTCGACCAGCGCCGCGCCATGCGACGTTTCCTCCCACTTTCAGCATGTCTTTGCAGATCAGTAATAGTTCCGATCTCTATTCTTTTCGATTCGCACTCGCGTGAGTATACTGGCACAGCTCGAACGGGCGCAGCCCTTCGTCGTCTGCGTTTAAATTACGCGGGGGCCGCCCGAACATGCCCATGTCCTTGCGCCTTCGCAGCCTTCTGCCTCTTGTCGTGTTTGTGGCCGTCGCCACGGGGGCTCAGCAAAACGTGCCACGCCCTCCGCAGGTTCCCGACGACGGCAAAATTCACATCGATGTAGTTGTTACCCCGAAATCCGGCATACCCGTCGAAGGCCTCCAGCAGCAGGACTTTACCCTGCTCGACGACAAGTCGGCTGTTCCCATCTCGGGATTTCAGGTCTTCACGGGTCGTCAAGCGTCTCTTGAAATCGTCGTTGTCCTGGATGCGGTGAATGTCGGTGACCTGGGTGTGAATGTGCAACACGAAGCAATCGATCGATTCCTTCGCACCGAGGGCGGGCGGCTTCCCTATCCCGTCGCGCTCGCCGTTTTCACCGAAGGCGGCCTCGAGATCGTCGGTAACTTTTCGCTGGATGGCAACTCGCTTGCGAGCGCGCTCGACAAGTACAAGCCCGGAACTCGCGCCGTCGGCCGGCCGGTGGCCGCAACGGCGCCGACGAGCGCTGGCTCCTGTCGCAGAATGCGTTACGCGCTCTGGTTGCAAGCGTAGCCCCTCACCACCGTCGCAAAATTATCCTCTGGATTTCGCCCGGCTGGTCGGAGCTGCCCGGTCTCTCTGCTCAAATCGGAGACAAACAACAGCAACAACTTTTTGGCGATGTCGTCACCATGTCCGCTCAGTTCGCCAAAGCTCGCGTCACCCTCTACAGCATCGATCCCGTAGGCGCCGCCGAATCTGCCGCGACCTACACCTACTACCAACAGTTCCTCGACCCGGTCACGAAGCTGAGCCAGGTTGACGTCGCCGACCTCGGACTGCCGGTCCTGGCCATCCAGAGCGGTGGTCTGGCCCTCCATTCGTCCAACGATATTGCCGAATCCTTGCAACAGTGCGTGTCCGACGCATTGCCTTTCTACGAGATCGCTTTCAACCCCGCTGCCGCCGACCACCCCAACGAGTTTCATCGCCTCGAAGTCCAACTCAAAACGCCGGGTTTGACGGCTCGCACTCGCCAGGGCTACTACGCGCAACCCACCGCGCGAAAGTAGCGATTTTCGCGCAGTTTTGCCGTCGAGCTTGCTCCCGCAGGGCAAAGATGGTTTGATCTGTCGCGATGCACTGGGATTTCGCGCTGATTCTCGTCTTCTTCGCTAGCGCCGTGCCGCTGCTCGGCCTGCGCCGGATTCGGCATCTGATGCGCATGCCGGAAACGACCAAGCGGAACCGTCTGGCTCTGTATGCCTCAACCGTTGCCTTTCAATGGTTCGCCGTCGCGGTAATTTCGTGGCGGGTCCAGGCACGTCAAATTCCCTCGCTCGACTTGGGCCTCGGAGTGCCTCGCCCGGGCCTCACCGCGATCGTTACGATTCTTCTGTCGGTGATTGTCCTGACGTACCAGCTCGTCAGCCTGAGAACGATCTCGACACACCCGGAATTCGTTCGCGGTATGCTGCCCCAGATCGCCTTGAAGATCTTCCCGCAGGATTCGACCGAGCGGCTCGCATTTTTCGCAGTCGTAATCACGGTCGCAATCTGCGAGGAGTGGATCTATCGTGGATTCGCGCAAAGGGTGTTTCAAGATTGGTCCGGCGGTATGATCGTGGCAGGGATAGCGGGATCGGCCGTTATGTTCGCACTGGCTCACTTGTACCAGGGGGTGCGGGGGGTCTTCACTACATTGATAGTTGGAATTTTATTTTCGCTGGTCCGGTCTTGGACCGGCAGTCTGATGGCGCCTTTAGTTGCTCATTTCATTACAGATACAGTCGCCGGCTTTCTTGCGCCTCCACGATTTCGGGCGGCCCTGGCTGCCAACGCGGGTCGTGCAGAGAGTTCAGTGCCTGCTGTTTCTGAATAAACTACAACTATAGTAAATGAAATGCTCACGAGTCTGCAGATCGAGAGACTGCTTGGCGGATATGGCCTCGCAGCGGCACCTGAGTTGACGGAGAAGGTCGAAGCCTATATCGAGCTTCTGCTCAAGTGGAATCGAAAAATCGCTCTGACTACGGTCACCGATCCCGAGGAAATCGTTAAATTTCACTTTGGGGAGAGCCTTTTCGCAACCTCACGTTACAATCTCAAGAATAGTCGGCTCGCCGACGTTGGAACTGGGGCCGGATTTCCCGGTTTGGCGCTCGCACTGGCGATTCCGACTCTTTCGGTTACCTTGATTGAGTCAAACCTAAAGAAATGCGCATTTCTGGCGGAGATTCTGCGTGAACTTGCGGTCCGGAATGCGACGATATTCTCCGGACGGATGGAATTCTTCGCCCCGGGTCCGGTGCCCTTTGATTTTATCACCGCGCGCGCATTCGGGCAATTTGACGAGTTGTGCGCTTGGGCACGGGTCCCATTAGGCGATCGGGGAACGCTGGTTTTGTGGCTTGGCGAGGGAGATACGAAGGTCATCTCGACCAAGGCGACATGGTCGTGGGGCACTCCAGACTTGATTCCTGGATCGAAGCGCCGCTATATTCTCGCCGGCTCGCCAGAGACGACCTGATAACGGGAATTGTTCCACGTGGAACTATTCCATCCTATCTCCGTTCAAACTGTTCCACGTGGAACATTTTGCGCGAGGTCAGCCTATTCAGATTGTTCCACGTGAAACATCTTGCGTCCTGCGAAAACTCTCTGATACATTCTCGCTTCGCCTAGGAGCATCGTTTGGCTCGCGTCATCGCCATAGCCAATCAAAAAGGCGGTGTCGGGAAGACCACGACCGCCGTCAATCTAGCCGCTTCTCTCGCTTCGTCCGAGAAACGGACCCTCCTTATCGATTCTGACCCTCAGGGAAACGCTACAAGTGCTCTCGGCTTCCCAAAGGATCCCGCCCGACGCACCCTTTATCAGGCACTGATCCTCGGTGAACCGGTCGAGCGCATTACAATCGATGCGCAGATTGATCTGCTGGACCTAATTCCGTCGGACAAGAACCTGGTCGGAGCAGCCGTCGAACTCATCTCGATGGAGGATCGCGAATACCGGCTCAAACAGATCATCCAACCCCTTCGTGAGAAATATGACTTCATCCTGATCGACTGCCCGCCATCGCTCGATATTCTGACGCTCAACGCCCTCGCCGCTGCAGATGCTGTCTTGGTGCCTGTCCAATGCGAGTTCCTGGCACTTGAGGGAGTCTCGGAACTCCTGGACACACTTGCGAGGCTTCGGCGTGCCATTAATCCCGCGCTCGCAATCGAGGGCATACTCCTCACAATGTATGACGATAGGACGACTCTCTCAAGACAAGTCGCCGCAGATCTCAGAGGGTTCTTCGGAGCTCAGGTCTTTGAGGCCGTAATTCCGCGAAATGTCCGGCTAGCGGAAGCGCCCAGTCACGGAATGCCGGTAATATTCTACGACATACATAGTAAAGGTGCAGAGAGCTATATCCAACTAGCCAAGGAGGTTATTGTCAATGACCAGAAACGCGCTGGGACGGGGGCTGAGCGCACTGATCCGGGAGCCGGAACCCCAGCAGCATCAGCCGCAGCCGCCGGTGCCAGCGGCACAACCGGTGGGAGCGGGAGCAGCGGCGGCAGCCCCGGCCCTGACTCCGAGTGACGTCTTCGCGCAAGTCGACATCGACCTCATCGATCCAAGCCCCTTCCAGCCACGGACACGCTTCCGCGAAGAAGCCCTGGACGAGCTTTCGCGCTCGATCCGCGCCAGCGGCATTGTTCAACCGCTCGTCGTTCGGCGAATCGGAAACCGCTACCAGCTGATCGCCGGCGAACGCCGGTGGCGAGCCGCGCAGAGGGCCGAGCTTGCTCGGGTGCCCGCAATTGTTCGCGACGTTCGCGATGAGATGGCGCTCGAGATGACGCTGGTTGAGAACCTCCAACGCGAGGATCTCAATCCCGTGGAACAGGCCCGCGCGTTCCAGCGGCTCACCGACGAATTCCATCTAACCCAGGAAGAAGCAGCAGCGCGGACGGGAAAAGACCGCGCGACGATCGCCAATTCCGTCCGGCTCTTGCGCCTGCAAGACGCAATCCTTGACCTCATCGAAGAGGGGAAGATTTCCGCCGGCCATGCGCGCGCGTTGCTCGCGGTCGACGATCCCAAGGACCGGCTCGAACTGGCGAGGAAGACCGCCCGGGGCGGCATGACCGTCCGCCAGCTCGAACGTCACGTTGCGCGTCACGGACGGCCCAAGCGGCAAGCGGCTACCGCCGCGTCGGCGCCCGATGCGAACACGAAGTGGGCGATTGAGGAACTGCAGCGCAAATTCGGCGCGAAAGTCGTGATCCACCCGCTGCGGCCGGGCCATGCCGGCGAGTTGGCTTTTGAGTACTACGACGATGCCGATTTGACCCGCCTGTACGAACAACTGATGAGACAATAAGAACCAGCCGTCTGAGGGATTCGATGGGTTGGTTCGATCGCAAAAAGCAGGATCCGAGCGA
This sequence comes from uncultured Acidobacteriaceae bacterium, assembly GCA_964563425.1. Taxonomy (GTDB): domain Bacteria; phylum Acidobacteriota; class Terriglobia; order Acidiferrales; family UBA7541; genus Palsa-295. The sequence continues at coordinate 10,654 of CAZLWY010000110.1, forward strand.
GTGGACAGGTTTCCTCGAACAGGGCGTGAAACTCGAGGGGAAGCTTGAGGCCTCCGGCACGTTCCGCATCAATTCCGCAATGAAGGGAACTCTTTCTTCCGACGACACGCTCGTGCTCGGTGAGCATGCCACCGTGGAAGGTCACATCCACGGCAATTTCGTGATGATCGCGGGCCGGTTCGACGGCATCATCCACGCCCGCGGCCGCGTGGAGATCCAGCCGAATGCGATTGTCACCGGCGAGATCCACAGTCCGTGCCTGGTGATCGAACCGGGCGCGATCTTTGACGGGCAGTGCCACATGCTCGCACCCACCGAAGCCGCCAAGCCGGTCACAATTCCGATCCGTTCGGCCGCCGGTCAAGCTTCCCGCTAACCGACTCAGCCATCGCTCTTGCGTGCGCATCCTGCGCACTCGAGCCGAACACCTGTCGCGGTATGAGCAGCACTACGGGACTACACATGTAGTGTTAATGCTATTCGACGACGATGCGCAGGAACTTCTTCTTGCCGGCTCGGAGCAGGAACTCGAGCGGCCTTGCAAACTCGACTTCGCGCTTCACGTCGTCCACGCGCTGGCCATCGATCTCTACGCCACCCTGTTTGATCAACCGCTCGGCCTCGCTGCGCGAAGCCGCCATGTTCAGTTCCACGAGTAGCGCCGAAAGTCGCTTTGGTTGGCCGCGCATCAGCTTGTGTTCTGGAGCTGCTTCCGGCGCCTCGCGCTTGCTGAATATGCGGTCCCACTCCTGGCCAGCCTTTCGGGCCGCGTCCTCACCGTGAAAGCCGGCGACGATGTTGTGTGCCAGCTCCATTTTTGCTCGCTTGGGATGCAGCGTGCCGGTGCGGACCTCATCGCGGAGGCGCAGGATTGCATGCGGGCCGAAATCCGTCAGCAGGTCGTAGTAGGACCACATCAGCTCGTCGCTGACAGACATGAGCTTGCCGAACATTTCGCCGGGGGCTTCGGTGATGCCGACGAAGTTGCCGAGACTTTTCGACATCTTGCGTTCGCCGTCCAGGCCCACGAGGATCGGCATGGTCAGCACGACCTCAGGCGTCTGGCCGTACTCGCGCTGGATCTCGCGGTGGACGAGCATGTTGAATTTCTGCTCGGTGGCGCCAAGCTCGATATCGGACTCAAGAGCGACCGCATCGTAGGCCGTCAGCAGCGGATACAGCAGCTCGTGGACCGAGATCGGGAGGTTTTTTTCCAGACGGGAACGGAAGTCTTCGCGTTCGAGCATGCGGGCGAGGCGATAGTGGCCGCAGAGGCGGACCACGTCAAAGCTCGACATTTTGCCGAGCCATTCGCTGTTGTAGCGGACTTCGGTTTTGTCGCGATCTAGGATTTTATAGACCTGCGCGAGGTAGGTTTGCGCGTTGGCATCGACTTGCTCGCGCGTGAGAGGCGGGCGAGTTTCGGAAACGCCGGTCGGGTCGCCAATCATGGCTGAAAAATCGCCGATCAGGAAGACGGCGGTATGACCCATATCCTGGAAATGTTTCAGCTTGCGCAGGACCACGGTGTGGCCGAGGTGAATATCGGGCGCGGTGGGATCGACGCCGAGGTAGGCGCGCAGCGGCTTGCCCGTTTTCGCCGATTGATCGAGCTTCGCCTTCAGATCCTCTTCGCGGATGACTTCCGCGGAGCCTTTTTTCAGGTATTCCAGCTGCTCGTCAGCGGGTTTGAATTTTGCCGAAGACACCTAGCTCTTCTCCGAGGTATCACGGAAACGAGCCAGTCTAAATGCTCCCCATGCTGGAGTCAAAGCATCGCGGGGGTAGCTTTCAGGGCGGGGAAAAGTGATACACCCCTCGACGCTGGAAAGAACCGTCAGCCAGTTCTGGTCGTAGGTGCTAAAGGGACTCGATAGTTCGACACCTATTCCGTTTGGCATCACCATGCGAACGCCGTAAAATGTACGGTGCTTTGCCTTCGTCGATGGATTCCGTGATTAAACGAACCATTACAGTGCAGGGTGCGTCGTACGCCGTAGAGATCCCTGGGGATTGTCCGATTTGTCATCATCACAGCGAATTGGAGATGCCGCACGCTGACTCTGTCCAAGATCGTTCTGCCGTGCAGGTCGTGTTCCGTTGCGCGTATCGTGGCTGTCGAAGTTACTTCATCGGCTATTACGGGGCGATTGGCAATCCGGGATTGTTGGGCGTCAAACCAATCAAACCCGTGCTTTCCCAATTCGCTGAAGCCGTCGCAAAAATCTCTCCAACGTTTATCAAGGTGTTTGCCGAAGCTGAAGAGGCTTCCCAACTGGGTTTATCGCAGGTCGCCGGGCCTGGCTATCGCAAAGCGTTCGAATTCCTAATCAAGGACTACGCGAAATCGCTTGCGCCTGACAAATCTGGCGATATTGAAAAGAAGTTCTCCGGTGCTGTCGTGACCGATTACATTCACGACGCGCGAATCCAAGCTGTTGCGAAGCGTTGTCTTTGGCTCGGAAACGACGAAACCCACTATCTTCGTCAGTGGACTGCTCACGACATTGGCGATCTTGTAGTCTTGATAAAGCTCACGGCGAACTGGATCGAAATTGAATACCTATCAAAAACGTATGTAGATGAAATGCCGGAAAAATCGCCGAAATCCTGAAGAAATATCGGTTTGCTTTTGTTCACCTCCAAACAATCGGCGCGTCTAGAGTCGAGGCGTGCGTTACCACTTTCGTTAGCTCCGGTAAGTTGCTGAACATACAGCAGATACTGGCTGTTAAATAGCCAACACCACCCCGATCCGCCCGTTAAATACCTTTGCGGAATTTCGTCGCGATATTCAACGACATCAACTTCCATTAAATTACGCTGGGCCGAATTCAATAGAGGGAGTCTATTTTCAACATGGAAACCTGGGATCGAGAACAGCTTTATTCTGAAATCTGGGAAACTCCACTCGTTAAATTAGCGGTGAAATATGGAATTTCCGCAGTCGCGCTCGGAAAAGTGGCCCGGAAATTACAGATTCCGCTGCCGGGCAGAGGATATTGGGCGAAAAAGGATTTCGGCAAACCCGTCGAGCGTGAACCGCTTCCTGAAGCCATCAACCTCCCGGTGGTTCATCGAATGAAAACTGAAGCGACGCCTGCAAGAACCGTAACGCCGGAAACGTCCGAACCTGTGGTCAAGGATCCAGAGTTGATTCGCATCGAGGCGATTGAGGCTCAGAGCTTTGGTGTGGACCACGCCGCGAAAACGCACAAACTTGTGGCTGCCGCAGCTCGAATACTCAAGCACGCACTTGCCGACGCGCGACACATTCTGTACCCGCCGTACAGCCAGCCGTGCTTGGATATTCGCGTGTCCAAAGGCTCTCTTGACCGGGCACTCGCGATAGTGAACGCAATCATTTGGAGGCTTGAGTCCCTGAAACTCACCGTAACAGTGGAGCAAGGCCGTGATCGTCGCGCGGGCGTTGAGATTGACGGTCGCCGCGCTTTGTTCGCGCTTGTTGAGAAGACACGGGTCAAAAGCCGCAAAGAGGTAACGCAAGGCAGTTGGACTATTGAGCTCCGCATAATATAGTGACGCTCGAACAGTTCCGCTTGAGCCCAGAAGCCGGTGACCAGCGTGGTACGTCGGCGCATGCGACGAAGTGCCTTGCGGGCATAATGGCTCAGCTGCCAGAAGGTCTGCGGACAG
>CAZLWY010000111.1:0-1786 GCA_964563425.1 uncultured Acidobacteriaceae bacterium
TGGTCTCTGAACCAGTTCGACCAAATGTCGTTGATCTGCTTGATGCCGAGCGAGAGGCGCCGATTCTGCGAATCCACCTTCAGCACTTTGGCTTCGACCGTCTCGCCCTTCTTGAATTTCTCGCTGGGATGCTTGATGCGCTCGGTCCAGCTCACGTCGCTGATGTGGATCAGCCCTTCCATGCCTTCCTCGAGCTCCACGAACGCGCCGAATTCCGCGAGATTGCGGATTTTCCCGGTGCCGATCGTGCCCACCGGATATTTCTGCGACGCCGCTTCCCAGGGATCGGGCAGCAACTGCTTCATGCCCAGCGAAATTCGCCGCTGGTCCGTTTTCAGGTCGAGCACCACCACGTCGACTTCGTCATCCACCTTCACGATTTTCGACGGATGCTTCGCGTGTTTCGACCAGCTCATCTCGCTGACGTGCACCAAGCCCTCGACGCCCGGCTCAATCTGCACAAAGATGCCGTAGTCGGTCACGCCGACCACTTTCCCCTTCGCTTTCGTGCCGGCAGGGAACCGTTCCGGCACAGTGGCCCACGGATCTGGCAACAGCTGTTTGCGACCGAGCGAGATGCGCTGCTTTTCCTTGTCGAATTTCAGGATCTGGACCTGCATGTCGTCGCCCGGCTTCACCACGGAATTCGGATGCGGCGCGCGCCCCCACGCCAGATCGCTCACGTGCAACAATCCGTCCATTCCGCCGAGATCGACGAAAATTCCGTAGTCGGTCACGTTCTTTACCTTGCCCGTCACCACCGCACCTTCGGACAAAGTTTGCGCCAGCGCGTCGCGCATGGCTTTCTGCTCGTCCTCCAGAATCGCGCGCCGGCTTACCACCACGTTGCCGCGCTTGCGGTTCAGCTTCAGGACGCGCACCTCGATCTCGCGGTCCTTCCACGATTCCAGGTCGTGCACCGGCCGCAGCTCGATCTGCGACGCCGGTAAAAACGACCGCACACCGATATTCACCACCAGCCCGCCCTTGATCCGCTCCGTCACTTTCCCCGTGACGGTCGCGTGCTCGCGGTACGATTTCTCGATCCGCTCCCAGACCCGTCGGCGATGCGCGCGCACGTAGGAAAGCAGCACGTAGCCGTCCTTGCGCTCGTGCAGCCGTTCGACCTCGATCGTCTGCCCTTCGCCGAATTCGATCGGTTCGCCCGAATCGAGGAATTCCTGCGCCGGCACCAGGCCTTCGAATTTTCCGCCGACGTCAACCACAACCCCTGCATCCGTCACCGCCAGCACGCGCCCGTCGAAAATCTCGCCTTCGTTCGCCGAAGGCGGTGCGGAGAACTGATCGAGCAGTTGATCCATCGTTTCAGTGGATTCAGCAGGCTCCTCGGTTCCCGTTGCGGAACCGGCTGCCGCTGCGGGGGGCGCCGCTTCGGCGGTTCCGACGGCAGCCGCCTGGGTCTCGGCGGCACCAGCGTCCTCCGCGGTCGCTGCCGGCTCAGGCGGCGCGGGTGCCCGCACGGCTGCTGTGGCGGCGCCGGCGGAGGCTTGCTGCGGGACCACGGCACCGGGCTCGGAACTGGAATTCACGGATTCACGCTCAGCCGGTGCCGTTTCAATAGCCGATGGTTGTAGGTTGTTGTCGTTTTCGGGTGACATGAAGTGCGGCCTCCGTGCGGATTGCTGCCTCTTTTGCCGAAGGCTTGGCCTCGGCCACTCCAACCTGCTGGGGCTAGAGCAAAGAAGGGGAATATCGCGTCCACGCTCGACGCAATATCGCAGAAATGATACCCGCCCGGTTTGCGCGTTGTCAATGAAACGTGCGC
>CAZLWY010000112.1:0-44331 GCA_964563425.1 uncultured Acidobacteriaceae bacterium
CCTGAAGTCCCGCAAGGCAAGGTGTTGATTCAGGTGATTGCGAAGGATTGGCACACTTTCGGCAAGTGGTACGACATGGACAAAGACGAAGAAACGGTCTCGATCAAGCTGGAGCCGCCCGCGAAGTGGTACTGAGAAATATTTTCCCTCGATCGTGCACGAGAATTTCCTTTCGCAGAGGATCCAGAGCGCGTCGCAGTTCTGCTCGATGTTCAGAACGAGTGGACCGGTGCGCCCGCGTACGAAATGTTTCTTGCGCTAGTACTTTTCTGCCCGGATTTTGTGCAACAAGGACTAAACTCAACTCTGTCGCGCGATTTCGATTTGCGCCGCTGTCATTTCCACATGGTTTTCAACAGAACTGTTGAAAACTTTCACACAACGTTCACGAAGACCCGCGAATTCCTTGCGCATGTGGCGAGGGAATTGCTGTGGCGCGCGATGCGCAACGTCCCGAGTTTTCCCCGCAGCGTGGTAACATTTCTTCCCGCTTCAAGACTCGCCGCCAGGAAATATGAAAGAGCTGATTATCAACGCGGACGATTTCGGATACACGCACGGCGTGAACGAGGGGATCATTCGCGCGCACCGCGACGGAATTCTCACCAGCGCCACGTTGATGGCCAATGGCGCAGCGTTTAACGATGCGGTCGAGCGCGCGAAAGCCAATCCGAAGCTCGGCGTAGGATGCCACCTGGTGCTAACCGGAGGAAATTCAGTCGCTCCGAGGGAACAAATTCCGTCGCTTGCAGATCGCGAAGGCCGGTTACCGCTGTCGTTGGCTGCGCTCGTCACGCGATTGAGCCTGGGCAGCGTTCGCAGCGAAGACATCGATAGGGAATTCAGTGCGCAACTGGAAAAAATCCGGCAAGCCGGCATCGAATTGACCCACGTGGACACGCACAAGCACACGCACGTGCATCCTCGGGTGATGGCCGCAATCGGGCGTGTGGCCGGAAAGTTCGGAATCACCCGCGTGCGGAATCCGATCGAGAAGCTGCGCGATTCCTGGCGCACGGCGCGCAGCGAAAATACCGGCGTCGCGCTGAATATGGCGGCTTCCGGCGCCGTCAGCTCGGTCGGATCATGGTTTCAATCGACCGCGCGCCGCTACGGCCTGCGTTCGCCGGAGCATTTTTTGGGTTTGGCGATCACGGGAAGCGTCAGCGCAGCGGCCCTGTGTCGCTTGATAGACACAGTTTCCGATGGTCACACGGAAATCATGACGCACCCCGGCCTGTGCGACGCCGAGCTGATGAACACGGACACGCGATTGAACCAGCAGCGCGAGACCGAGCTCAACGGGCTTCTTTCGCCTGAAGCCCGCCGCTTAGCCGAGGCAAGAGGCGTCCGCCTGATCAGTTATCGAGAATTGAACTAAGGTCGCAAGTCGAACCGAAGGCTCGCCCCGCACTGCGATAAAATCACGTCAGGAAGCTGCCATCCGCAGTTCAACTACAAGGGGGGACAATGAGGCAACGATCCAAGTTTGCGGCGGTTTGCGCGTGGGGACTGACGATAATGGCTGCAGGCGCAAGCGCGCAAATGGGCATGGGTATGCGTCCGTCGATGCCGTCGGGAATTTTCACTCCGACAGTTGGCGCCGGCGCGGCGTACGAAGTCACCTCGTCTGACGGCAAGACGCAACCGATCGAATTCGCGCTCGTGGGTAAGGAAAGCGTGAACGGAAAAGACGGCTACTGGATGGAATGGACCACCAGCACCGGCCGCACGGGCCAGATGATCATGAAGACCCTGATCATTCCCGGCGCAACCGACGCCCCCGCGCGAATGATCATGCAGATGGGCAGCGGGCAGCCCATAGAAATGCCGACGCAGGGTCGTATGGGCGCTCAAGCGAAGCCGAACACGGACATTCGCGAAGGTGGCCAGGATCTCGGCAAAGAATCCGTCACAGTTCCCGCCGGCACGTTCAGCTGCGAGCACTACCGCTCGAAAGACGGCGGCGATGTGTGGATCAGCAGCCAAGTGCCGCTATTCGGCATGGTGAAGTCGGTGAACAACGGATCGACGATGGTGCTGACGAAGGCGATCACCGGCGCCAAGGACAAAATCACCGGCACGCCCATGCCCTTCAACCCGCAGATGATGATGCAGGGCGTGCAGAACCCGTAGTCGTCGAACGCTATTCGAGGTCGGGTGGGGTAACTTTCGCGATCCAAGAGTCGTAGTCGCCGGTATATCCCACCCGTTCCTGTATTTCGCGGACGCGCCGCTCGAGTGCCGCCATCTTCTCGGCAGAAAGAGCCGGCAAACGTTGGAGCGTTTGCTCCACCGCCCGTGCCTCATTCGCCGCTCGCGCCTCGGCCGGCGCAAACCCAGGCCCCACATCCGGGTCTTCATCGTCCCCGCGCAGGTAATTCTCCACCAGATGTTTCGTCACGTGTTGGCTGTGTACCAGCGACACGTGAATATTTCCCTGCCCGGTGACCACGTTGCCGACGCCGAACACGCGATCGGCGCCCGAATAGCGCGGCAAAGCCTCGTCGCTGAAAGTGTAATACTCGCCCTTCATCGCCACGCCCGGCAGCACCTCCGGCACGGACCCGATCGAGGAAATCACCAGCGGGGCCCGCAGCTCGCGCTCGCTGCCGGGAATCGCGTCGCAGCGGCGCCCTTCGATTTGCGTGTCCGCGACCTTCAGCCCGACCACACGCCCATCCTCGACGATCAACCCCGTGGCCACGCTCCGCTCCCGCACCCGGAACAAATATTTCTCTCGCGCCAGCCGCAGCATTTTCTGCCGGATAATTTCGGTCTTGGCGATCTGATCGGGAGTGGCATGGTCGGGCGGCTGCGCCAGCGGCATATCCTGCTCGCGCCTCCGGTAAATCAACACACAGCCCTTCACACCCAGGCTCTGCGGGTCCACGCCCTGCGCCTTGCACGCCGCCGGAATTCCTTTTTCCAGCTCGTGCATGTCGATCGAGATCCCGCGAGACTTCAGCGCCCGCTCGTAATTTTCGATCTGCAGCACCTTCACCACGTCGATCGACGCCAGCCCGCCGCCGACCACCAGCGTTTCATCGGGCGTCTCGTACCGCGAGCCGATGTAATCCTTTTCGTTCTTGTGGTTGTACCAGTAAATGAACGGATTCTGGTACACCAGGCCCTTATCGACGTAATCCTGCGCGCCCGGCAGGCCCAAATCGCGATCGCGCCAAGCGCCGTTGGCCAGAATCACGGCCGAAAATCCCCAGTGGCGCGTGAAATCTTCGAAATCCAGATCGCGCCCCAGCCGCGTACACGGCACAAAATACACGCTGCGCTTCTTCAGCCGCGCATCGATGCGCGCATATTCCTGCTGCCGCTGCTCCACGTGCCAGCGCGGCAGCCCGTCTTCGATTTTTCCGTACGGGCGTTTGTTTTGCTCGATTACCGCCACACGTACGCCGTGATCGGCCAGAATTTCCGCCGCCACCGAGCCGGAAATCGCCCCGCCGACCACAGCCACAAAATATTTTCCACTCTCAGCCATCGGCAGCAGCGAAATCGCCCTCTACACCGCGGACAAAACAGCCGGATTGTACACCGCCTCGACCTTTTTGCCTTTGCTTCCGGCGCGGTAGTGCGCCTCGCGTCAATCTGTTATATTTCCGGGAATGGGGCATTCGGGCCGCGAGGCCCAGGGAACAGGGGGCGGCGATGCACGTAGGCTACGGCGCAGGCTTTCAACACTTGGGCGGATATTCCGACCGGCAGTACATGCGGGAAGAAATCGGCAACTGTATCCGCTCAGAAGAGCTCGGCTTTGAATCCGTCTGGGTCACCGAGCATCACTTTGACGATTACTCCGTCAGCCCTGACCCGTGCCAGCTGCTCTCGTTCATCGCTGGGCGTACGAAGAAAGTAAAGCTCGGGTCGATGGTCATCGTCGTGCCGTGGCACGATCCCGTCCGCCTCGCCGAACAAGTCTCGCTGCTCGATCACGTCTCCGACGGTCGCTACATTCTCGGCTTCGGCCGCGGCCTCGCCCGCCGCGAATTCGAAGGCCTGCGCATCGACCAGAACGAAGGCCGCCAGCGCTTCGACGAATACGCGCAGCTCGTGCTCGACGCGCTCGAGACCGGCTTCATCGAAGGCGGCGCCACCGTCAAGCAGCCGCGCCGCGAAATCCGTCCGCGCCCGTTCAAATCGTTCAAGGGCCGCTCGTTCGCGGCGGCCGCGTCCGCCGATTCCGTGCCCGTGGTTGCGAAGCTCGGCCTCGGCATGCTCGTCATCATTCAGAAGGCCTGGAAGCTCGTCACCGCCGACATGGAGCGCTACCACGCGCTCTGGACGCAATATCATCCGAATGAAGAGGCGCCCAAGCCGTTCTGCTCCGGCTTTGTCTTTGTCGACGAAAGCGGCGACCGCGCCGAAGAGCTCGCCCGCAAATATCTGGCGCTCAATTACCGCACCGCGCTCGAGCATTACGAAATGCTCGGAAAGCATTTCGATCAAATCAAGGGCTACGAGCGCTATTCGGACATGAGCAAATACCTGCGCGAAATCGGCGAGGATAAGGCCGTCGAGGATTACATCAACCTCATGGCCTGGGGAACTCCTCAGCAGGTCCTCGACCGATACGCGGACTACAAAAAGCTCATCGATATGCAGGGCGTCATGCCCAACCTGAATTTCGGGGGCATGCCCCACGAAGAAGTCCAGCGCAACATCGCCTGCTTCGTAAAGCACTGCATGCCGGAGTTGAAAAGCTGGCCCAGCGCCAGGCTAGCGGAACCCAGGGAGCTGGCCCTTACCGCCGTTTAGCATTGCCGGAAACGCCTGCGGCTGCAAGACAAGTAAGCCGAAATCGAGTTCGCATCGGCTGACCGTCGGACGGGTGGAAGCATGCCAAAAGACCTGACACGTAGAGAGTTGATGCGTCGTTCGATTTCCGCGGGCGGCTTGTTCGCGGCCGGCTCGCTCATCCCGGTTTCGTCCAGGTCGGCCGGTCAAGCTCCCGGACAATCCGTCACTCAATCTCCGATTCAAACCGAAACCAGGGTTCCCGCGACCGTCGTTGACGGCAAGGTCGTCCAACCGCGAAGGGAACTCTCCGTTTTGCAAAAGACAAGCATCCTGATTGTCGGCGGCGGTCCAGCGGGCACGGCCGCCGCCTTTTCGGCCAAGCGGCTCGGTGTCGACGTCACTCTGGTGGAGAGGTACGGATATCTGGGAGGGCTCGCAACCGGCGGCCTCGTCCTGGGAATATTTCCGCTCTACGATCGGGATAAAAAGCAGGTGATCTTCGGCATCGGCGAAGAGTTGATGAAGAAACTGGACGTCCTCAAGTTCGGAATCATCGATCGCAGCAAGGCGCCTGTCTACCCGACAATTGACGCGGAGGCGTTCAAGTATGTCTTAGCGGAAATGCTCCTTGATTCGGGGATAACCGCCTACCTGGATTGTTGGGGCGTCGATGCCATCGTGGATGCCAAAGGAGCGGTGAAAGGCGCCGTCTTCGAGAGCAAATCGGGCCGCCAGGCTATCCTCGCCGATATCGTGGTCGACGCTTCCGGAGACGGCGACATTTACGCGGCCGCGGGCGCAGCATTTGAAAAAGTAAAAACCAACATCGGTCTGATCAGCCGAATCGGGAATATTGACGAGGTCGATATGGCCGTGGGACGAGGATCGGAAGATCCGGAGCACCCCGCGACGGGCAAGCCGAGCGACGGACGTCCCTCCAAGGGCCGCGTAAACGATTTCGGCGGTCACGCGGGGAACTCCACGCCCGCGCCCCACGTGAACTGGCTCAATATGAAAGGACCGGTCGGAGACGCTCTCGACATCGCGGACCTGACGGCTATGGAGCTCAAACATCGCCGCGGCACCTGGGGCAATGTCGAGAAGCTCCGTCAGAAACCGGGAAACGAACAGGTCTACCTGGCGGAGACAGCTCCTCAGCTGGGTGTGCGACTCAGCAGGCTCCTGGACGGTGTCAAGAAACTCACAGTCCAGGACATCCACAGCGGCGCCAAGTTTAAAGATGTCATCGGCTATTCCGGCGCGTATGCGAATGCTCCTGAATTCCAGATTCCTTACGGCTCCCTGGTCCCCTCGAAAGTCGAAAATGTGCTGGCGGCCGGACGATGCATCTCGGCCGATTTCGAAGTTGCCGATATCACCCGGCTCATTCCGGTTTGCTGGGTTACCGGACAGGCCGCGGGCTTGGCCGCAGCATTGTGCATCCAGGACAAATGCAAGCCTCGCAACGTGAACGTGACCAAGCTGCAAAACCTGCTCCACCAGCAAGGGGCCTATTTGGGATGACGATTCTCGCGCGTGTTCCGCGGCGAGTGATTCAGCTGACTTGCTTCGTCGGCGCGGCCGTGCTGGTTTGGCCGGTGCTTCCTTGGGCGATCGCGCCTCGTTCCTTTGTACAGGCCAGTCCGTTGGTTGCCTTGGCATCGAGCATCGCCACGCGCTCCATCAGCCTGGGAGTGGTTTTTGCGCTCGTCGTCGCCGTCGCGAGTTCTTTTAAGAAGCGCTGGTTCTGCCTGTACCTCTGTCCCACCGGTTTCCTGCTCGAGAATGCCTCGCACGCGGGTCTGCGCAAGTCACGCTGGTGGAGCAAGTGCCCGCCGGTCGGCAGATATGTCGCGATACTCACCCTCGTGGGCGCCGCAGCGGGTTATCCGGTGCTGCTGTGGATGGATCCTCTGTGCATTTTCAGCAGCCCCTTTGCCGTGAACAAGGCGACGAACCCGGTCTCGGTGATTCTCGTCTGCCTCGGCCTCGGCGTTCTGGTGGGTGCCACCCTGCTGTTCGGCATGCTCTGGTGCGTCCGCATCTGTCCTCTCAGCGGACTGCAGGACATGCTGTTCTTCACGCGGAAAGCGCTGTGGACTAAATGGAAGTCGAGTATGGCGCCACGGAAGTTCGGTGTCGCGCGGCGCGTGTTCTTCGCTGGGGCGGGCGGCGCGCTGCTCGCCGTCTGGGCTCGCCGGCTCGGAGCGGCACGCTACCGCCAGAGTGACACGCTGCTGCGTCCCCCCGGCGCCGTCCCGGAGGATCGGTTTACGGGCCTGTGCATCCGTTGCAACAACTGCGTGCACGCCTGTCCGTCGAAAATTATTCGCCCCGATACCGGTCGTGAGGCGGGGCTCGCGGGCTTCGGCGCGCCCATCATCCGATATGAAAGTGACTATAAGTATTGCCTGGAAACGTGCAACGCTTGTACCCAGGTTTGCCCCACCGGCGCCTTGACGCCGCTGGATCTGCCGCGGAAGAACCAATACGTCATCGGCGAAGCGCTCGTCGATAACGGTCTCTGCCTTACCGCACTCGGAAAGAAGGAGTGCGACGCGTGCGAGCTCGCGTGTCCCTACGATGCGGTGAAAATCACCTGGGACGAGGAACAGTACATCGCCTACCCCATCGTCAACGATAAGTGCACTGGCTGCGGAGCCTGCGAGGTCGTCTGTCCGACCAACCCGGTCAGAGCCATTCGTGTGTGGACCCAGAAGCCCGCCTGATCGGCGAAGCCCACGCCGTCGAGAACGACAAGCCATCGCCTTCCTACGGCGCCGATGCCTTCGCTCTCCGTCATCTTGAGGGGAGCGGCCGGACGTATTGCATGTTCGTTCCGGCAAATCCGGAACGTCCCGCTTCGCAGTCGACGAATCGCTCCTCGCTTTCCGACCGCGTTCGCGGCGGCGGTCGTTCCCACCTGGGGCCACGCTCGCGAAATCGAAATAACTTGCAGCCGCCACCGCATAGGTGCAGTAAGATTTCGCGCCATGCCAGAAATTCGCATCGGCACGAGTTCCTTCACCGCGGACGGGTGGAAAGGCTCCTTCTACCCGGAGAAGATGCAGCCGCGCGACTTTCTAACCTATTACGCGACCCAATTCGACACCGTCGAGGTTGATTCAACTTTCTACCACTCCCCACCCGCCAGCACCGTGATGGGCTGGAGCGCGAAAACACCGCAAGGCTTCGTCTTCGCACTGAAAATCCCGCAGGTCATCACCCACGAAAAATGCCTTGTCGATTGCCAGGATGAATTCCGGGCGTTTCTAAACGCCGCCGATTTGCTGGGCGACAAGCTTGGGCCGATGCTTTTTCAGTTCGGTTACTTCAACAAAAAGGCCTTCGCGTCCGGCGAAGATTTCTTGGCGGTTTTCAAACCATTTCTCAAGAAGCTGCCGAAAGGCTACCGATTCGCTGTGGAAATCCGGAACAAGGACTGGCTGAACGCGGAGTTCGCCGACTTGCTGCGCGAACACCAGATCGCGCTGACGCTGCAGGACCAGGTATGGATGCCCCTGCCAGCCGCGATGAATTTCGACTACTACACCGCAGATTTCACCTATGTCCGTCTCCTGGGCGATCGACAAGGGATCGAGAAACTGACGAAGACTTGGGATCAGGTGATCGTGAATCGATCGAAAGAGCTTCGGAGTTGGGTCGATGTCTGCCACCAGGCCATGCATCGCGGCGTTTCTGTCTGGGTCTACATCAACAACCACTATGCGGGTCACGCGCCTAAAACGGTCGCTGACTTTCTCACGCTCTGGGACAAACCGAAGTAGCACGGGTCATTCGCTTCGTCTTGGTTTTTGTTTGGATTATCTTGGGCACCACAGGGTGGCTGATCCCGGAACGTATCCGGGAACATCCCTCCTCGACGCGCGTCTCTGACGAACCACCCGTCAAAATCCACGCATCAGCCATGGGCACTCCAAACGAGTGAGGCAGTTTTGCGACCCTCACCGCGCGGCCCCCAACCCTCGCCACGATCCGCCGGACACAGAATTCTTAATCGCGCTGCGGTTTGAAATACGTTACCGAGAGCGGGGGGAGCTTCAGCTTGATCGAGTAGGGGCGGTCGGACCAGGGGAAGGGTTCGGCGCGCACGCCGCCGGCGTTGCCAATGTCGGAGCCTCCGTAATATGTCGAATCGGAATTGAAGATTTCGCGGTAGAAGCTGGCGCGCGGAACGCCGATGCGGTAATTTTCGCGGACCACCGGCGTGAAATTGCACACGCAGACGATGAAATCGTCGCCATTGCGCGCGCGGCGAATGAAGGAGAGAACGCTCGCCGCGGCGTCGTTTACTTCCAGCCATTCGAAGCCGGACCATTCGAAATCGACTTCGTGGAGCGCGCGCTCGCGGAGGTGCAGGTGATTCAAATCCGAGACGAGCCGCTGGATGCCGCGATGCGGCGGCGATTTTTCAAGCGACCATTCGACCGCGCTCGCCTCCCAGAATTCGTCGCGCTGCGCCAGCTCGCTGCCCATGAAATGCAGCTTCTTGCCGGGATGCGCGAAGAGATACGCGAACAGCAGCCGCAGGTTGGCGAATTTCTGCCAGTCGTCGCCCGGCATCTTTTCCAGCAGCGAACGCTTGCCGTGGACCACTTCGTCATGCGAGAGCGGCAGAATGAAATTTTCGTGGAAGGCGTAGAGCATGGAGAACGTCAGCTTGCCGTGATGGTACTGCCGGTTGATCGGGTCCTCGTGCATGTAGGTGAGCACGTCGTTCATCCAGCCCATGTTCCATTTTAGATCGAAGCCGAGGCCGCCGACGTAGGTGGGGCGCGAAACGGCGGGCCATGACGTCGATTCTTCGGCGATGGTCAGCGCGCCCGGATGGCGGACGTGCAGGACTTCGTTGAGGCGCTTGATGAACGCGATGGCATCGAGATTTTCGCGGCCGCCGAATTGGTTGGGGATCCATGCGTCGTGCGGGCGTGAATAGTCGAGGTAGAGCATGGACGCGACGGCGTCCACGCGCAGGCCGTCGATGTGGTATTTGTCGAGCCAGAAGAGCGCATTCGAGAGCAGGAAATTCTGCACTTCGTTGCGGCCGTAGTTGAAGACGAGCGTGCCCCAGTCGGGGTGCTCGCCCATACGCGGGTCGGCATGCTCATAGAGATGCGTGCCGTCGAAGAACGCGAGGCCGTGCGCGTCGCGCGGGAAATGCGCGGGCGTCCAATCGAGAATGACGCCGAGATTTTCCTGGTGACAGCGGTCGACGAAGTACATGAAATCTTCCGGCGTGCCGAAGCGGCTGGTGACGGCAAAATATCCGACGGTCTGGTAGCCCCACGATGCGTCGAAGGGATGCTCCATGATGGGCATCAGCTCGATGTGCGTGTAACCCATCTGCTTCACGTAGGGAATCAGCTGGTCAGCGAGTTCGCGATAGCTGAGCCAGCGGCCGTCTTCGCTATGGCGGCGCCAAGAGCCGGCGTGGACTTCGTAGATCGACATCGGCGAATGAAGCCAGTCGCACGAGGCGCGTTCGGCGAGCCACGGGGAGTCCTGCCATTCGTGGCGGTCGATATTGCAGACGACCGACGCCGTTTTCGGGCGCAACTCGGACGCGAATCCGTAGGGATCGGATTTGAGCCCGAGATGATCGCCGACGCGTGAAAAGATTTCGAACTTGTAGAGCGCGCCTTCGGCCAGACCCGGCAGAAAAATTTCCCAGATACCGCTGGCTCCGCGGCTGCGCATCGGGGCGACGCGGCCGTCCCAGTTGTTGAAGACGCCGACCACGCTCACGCGCTTGGCGTTCGGCGCCCAGACCGCGAATTCCACCCCGCTGACGCCGGCATGTTCGCGGACGTGTGCGCCCAGCTTTTCGTAATTGAGGTAATGCGTGCCTTCGCCGGAAAGGTAGAGATCGTACTCGGTGAGGATGGGCGGGAAGGCGTAGGCGTCGTAGCTTTCGTATTCGGCGCCGTCGGGGAAGCCGAATCGGAGGCGATAGTCGATGGGGGCGATGGCCTCGTCGCCGGACATTTTCAGCGCGGCGGCGGGAAGCATCGCTTCAAACAGGCCGGCGGGATCGATTTTCGCGGCCGCGTAGGTGGTCTCGGCAGCGCCCCTACCCCAGACGAGGGAAAGCTCGCGCGCGTCGGGCCGCAGACTGCGGATCGCCAGGATCTTCTCGCCGTCGCGCTCGATCCAGTGCGGGCCGAGAAGGTGGAACGGGTCGGATTCACGCGCGGTGATCAGGGCGTCGAACTGGTCGGCAATGCGGTGCGCCTTCGGCAAATCTTCATCCGGAATGTGATCGCTCGTGGTCATAGCCCTTCGTCATTTGTTCGCCCGTGGGCGGCGGCCCTCAGGCCGCACTCCATCTTACGCGGGCGATTCAGAAGGTTGCCATCCGGTTTTTAGGGGATTGCGCGGAATCACGGCCGTTTCAGCAAGAGTGCGCTTTGGCGCACGGGCGGGCGCCGCTGGTACCAACGTACCATTGTTGGTGCTGGTACCGGACCCTATAACTAAAGCGGGGATGTCCGCGGAGCTCGCGTAAACTCCGGCCCTACAGCTGTCTACAACTATGTCGAGCCAGAACTCGAAGCTTCAGGGGAAGCAAGCCGCTCCGACGCGTGCGCTCAAACGCGCGGATGGAAGCTCGTCATTGGACGCGCCGGAGAGACGGTCCGCCATGGGCAGCCACTCGGCGGTGGCCGACCGCCAGTTCGAAGTTCTCTTTTCTACCAACCCGCTGGCGATGTACATCTGCGATCACCGGACGCTGGAGATTCTGGAGGTTAACGCAGCGGCTGTCTGGCAGTACGGTTATTCGCGCGAAGAATTGCTCGGAATGCAGATCACGGAGCTGCGCCCAGCCGAAGATGTGCCTGCGTTCCTTAGTTCGCTGCGCAAGAACGGGGCTTCGCCGAGCGGCGTGGGCCATGTGCGGCATCGCCGAAAAAATGGCGAAGTCTTTTCAGTGGACGTGACCAGTCAGGCGATCGCGTTCAATGGCCAAGATGCCGTGCTGGTTGTCACGCAAGATATCAGCCAGAGGCTGGCGGCGGAGCAAAAGCTGGCTGAGAACACGGCGTTTGCGAACGCGCTGACGGAGAACAATCCTCTGGCAATCGTGGCACTCGATTTGGAGCGGCGCGTGCGGACGTGCAATCCCGCGTTCGAGCGGCTGTTCGGCTACATGCTCGGGGACATGGTGGGTAAAGAGCTTCCGTCGTTGCTGGCGCCCCGCGACGGCGAGCCGGAAATGGCCGGATATGTGCGCCGGGTGATGGACGGCGAGATCGTGCGCCACGTGGGAAAACGGCGGCGGCGGGATGGTTCGCTGGTGGACGTGCGGGTATTGGGCGTTCCTCTGATCGTCAATGGAAAACAGACCGGGACGTTCGGGATCTACGAGGACATTACCGAGCGTGGTGTGGCGGAAAAAGCCCAGCAGGCCGCCGAGGAAAAATATCGGCGCATTTTCGAAAGCGCCGTCGAAGGATTTTTCGAATCGACGCCCGATTGCCGGCTGGTCACCGTCAATCCGGCGATGGCACGCATCGCCGGGTATGCGTCTCCGGCCGAAATGATTCGCGAAATCTCCGATCTGGGGAGACCGCTTTACGCCGATCCCGCCTCGTACGAGGAACTGAAGCGCCGCCTGGAAGCGGAAGGGACCGTTGAGGGTTTCGAATGCCCCATGCTGCGCAAGGACGGAAGTACGATCTGGATGTCGATGAATGTGCGCGCGGTGCGCGATGCGACCGGCGAGATCGTCAGCCATGACGGTACGGCCGAGGACGTTACGCAGAGCAAGCGCTCGGAATTGATCCGGCAGGTTACGACCGAGATCATTCACGCCGTCAGCGTGACGGAAAATCTGGACGCGCTGCTGCGGGTGATCCACGCGGCACTGAGCAAAGTGCTGGACGCAGCCAATTCCTTCGTGGCCCTGCGCGATCCGGCGACCGAGAAATTCTATTTTCCCTTTTTCGTGGACCGCTACGATAAGGCGCCGCCGCCGGGCGAACTGCAGGATCTGGGCCGCAGCTGCACGTCCTACGTGTACCGCACTGGCGAAGCGGCGCTGATTTCACAGACGCGGTTTGACCAACTGGCAAGCAAGGGGGACGTGGAGCTGGTCGGTACACCGTGCCCGTCATGGCTAGGCGCGCCGCTGCGGACGCCCGCGGAAACGATCGGCGTGCTGGTGGTGCAGAATTACGAGCGCGACAACGTCTACACGCAGCGTGATTTGGAGTTCCTGTCGTCCGTCGGCGGACAGATTGCGCTGGCGATCGAACGAAAGCGTTCCGAAGAGCGCGCGCGCGAAAGCGAGGCCCGGCTGCGCGTGCTGATCGAGCAACTGCCGGCCGTGTTGTGGACCGTGGACAAGAACCTGCGGTTCACGCGGGCGGAAGGATCGGGCCTGGCGCGGCTCGGTCTGAAGCCGAACCAGATCGTGGGCATGACGCTTTCCGAATATTTCGAAACGAACGACCAATCCTTCACGCCTATCGCGGCGCATTTGCGGGCCGTGTCCGGCGATCCAGTGACTTTCCCGGTCGAATGGAAAAAGGGCTCGTACGCCTGCCACGTGGAGCCGCTGCGCGACTCCGCGGGCGAGGTGCAAGGCGCGATCTGCATGGCGCTGGACGTTACCGACCGCAAGCAGCTCGAAGAGCAGTTCCGGCAGGCGCAGAAAATGGAAGCGGTCGGCCGGCTGGCTGGCGGAATCGCGCACGACTTCAACAACCTGTTGATGGTGATTCAGGGCTACGCGGATCTGCTGGCAGATCGTCTGCCGGCAGGAGAAGCGCTGCATCGGAATGCCGAGCAGATTCAGACCGCTGCGCAGCGCGCCGCGGCATTGACCCAGCAACTGCTGGCATTCAGCCGCAAACAAATCCTGGCTCCCAAAGTCCTCAATGTCCACACGGTCGTGGAGGATATGGAGAAGATGCTGCAGCGCCTGATCGGCGAAGATATCGAGCTCGAGACGGCATCGAAACCCGATTTGTGGCTGGTGAAGGCGGACCGCAGTCAGATCGAGCAGGTGGTGATGAATCTGGCGGTGAACGCGCGGGACGCGATGCCCAAGGGCGGTCGCCTGATGATTGAAACCGCCAACGTGGAGTTTGACGCATCGGTATCGCATTCACCGGCCGTGGTGGCGCCGGGCAAATACGTGATGCTGGCGGTGACCGACAACGGTTGCGGCATGGATCAGAAGACGCAGGCGCACATTTTCGAGCCGTTTTTCACCACCAAGGAAAAAGGAAAGGGAACGGGTCTGGGCCTGGCGACCGTTTACGGAGTGGTGAAGCAGAGCGGCGGCTACGTCTGGGTCTACAGCGAACCAGGCCACGGGACCACCTTCAAGATTTATCTGCCCCGCATTGAGGACGAGACATTGACGGCTCCTCGCGCTACCAGAGAGAAACCGGAAGCGCTGCAGCGGGGCTCGGAAGTAGTGCTACTGGTCGAGGACGAAGCGGGCGTCCGCGAGCTGGCCCGCGAATATCTCGAGATGAGCGGCTACAAGGTGATTGTGGCGGCCGACGGCCACACGGCGATCGAATTGGCCGCGCTCCATAAGGGCGTGATCCACCTGCTGATGACCGATATGGTGATGCCCGGAATTGGGGGCCGCGAGCTGGCCGAACGAGTACAGGCCGCGCGACCGGATATCAAGATTCTTTACATGTCCGGCTACACCGATCAGGCTGTTGTTCATCAGGGAATCCTGGGCACCGACGCGCCGCTGCTGCAAAAGCCCTTCACGTTGGCCACGCTGACCGGCAAGCTGCGCGAAATCCTTGCCGCCGAGGTTGTTCGTTAGTTTTTCCGCCACGCCTTCGTTTTTGGTCCTGTTCTCAACGAATCGTCCCGGCATCCCGCTCCGCTTGGCGTAGAATCTCCTCGCATCGATGACCCCTGCGTCGAGCCAACTCGCCAGCCCTGAAAAGCGATTGCTGGTGGCCTGCGCGCGGATGAAGGTGGAGCCCCCGGTGGTGGATACGATCCGGGAACTTTGCGCCGGGGCGCTCGACTGGGAATTCGTAGTCAACGAATCCGCCGTCAATTCAATCCTGCCGTTGCTGGCGCGGAATATTTCCGCGGTTGCCGCCGATATCGCTCCTGCCCAGCATGTGGATCGTCTGACCAAGGGCGCGCGCGCGAATGCGTTGCGCTGCCTCAGCCTGACGGCCGAGCTGATCAAGATCATCGATTTGCTGCGCGCGAGCGGCGTGCAGGCGATGCCCTACAAAGGTCCGGTCCTGGCCGTCGACGCTTACGGCGACGTGACGCTGCGAGAATTCGAGGATCTGGACATCATCGTGCGGCAGCGAGACATGGCCCAGGCCGACGAGGTCGTGAAGAAAATCGGTTATCGGCCGAATCATCCCTGGATTTTCGGTTCCGGCGCGAACTCCGCGGTGGTTCCGGGCGAGTACGACTATCGCGATGAGCAGCGCGGCATGCTTGTGGAGTTTCACTCGGAATTCACGCTGCGGCATTTTCCGGCGCGGCCCGATCTGGGTGAAATGTCGAAACGGCTCGTGTCGGTGACGATCAGCGGGCACGAAATTGCCACTTTTTGCCCTGAGGACATGCTATCGCTGCTGTGCGTTCACGGGTCGAAGGATTTCTGGGAGCGGATTTCCTGGATCGCCGACATTGCGGAATTCGTGCGGTCGCATCCGCGTCTCAATTGGGACGTAGTGCTGAGCCAAGCCGAAGGGCTGCAGGCCGGACGGATGGTGAATCTCGGCCTGGCCCTCGCAACCGGAATGCTGGGGGCATTGCTTCCGACGGAAATCGCAGCGCGCGTAGGACGTGACTCCGTCGCGGGAGATATTGCATCTGCAATAGCGCAGAGGCATCTGATGCGAGAGCCGCCGGAACGCGGGGCGGGCGAACGATTTCAATACCGGCGCCGGATGGTAGCGGGAGGGTTTGCAGGTTGGCGCTATTCCATGCGGCTGACCACGCAGCCCGCGGATGAGGACAGCGCGGCCATGCGGTTGCCGCGCTCTCTCGCGCCGCTCTATGTGCTGCTACGGCCATTCAGACTCTTGCGCCAGTATCGACCGAGCAGCGAGCGTTCCGAGCGGGGTCGCTAGGAGGGCTCGAAAGGCATTCGGCGGTTTGGAAAACGGAGGAGGTTGCAGATGGAACTCGGACTGAAGGGCAAAGTGGTCGTGGTGACAGGTTCGAGCAAGGGAATCGGGCGCTCGATTGCCGAAGCGTTCGCCCGCGAAGGGACGCAGGTGGTGATCAGTAGCCGGAATGCCAAGGAGCTGGAGGCCACGGCTGCGGAAATGCGCAAGACCGGCGGCTCGGTGCTGGCGATCGCTTCCGATGTCACTACCGCGGAAGGAGCCCGGCGGCCGATCGAAGAAGCCGTAAAGAAATTCGGCACGATCCACGTGCTGGTGAACAACGCGGGAGGGGCGGGCCGGTTCGGATCGTTCGACGATCTGACCGACGACGAGTGGATGGACGCTTACAATCTGAACGTTTTGTCGGCTGTTCGCGCGACGCGAGCGGCGCTAGCGCACATGCAGAAACAAAAATGGGGCCGGATCATCAATATTTCATCGGAGTCCGGCGTACAGCCCGACGCCATGATGCCGCATTATAACGCCTCGAAATCGGCGCTCAACAGCTTGACCAAAAGCCTTTCGAAAGCCTATGGCCAGGACAACATCCTGGTGAACACGGTGTCGCCTGCGTTTATTCGCACGCCGCTGCTCGACGGGTTTTTCGCGCGAACGGCGAAGGATCGAAACGTGAGCGTCGCGGAAGCCGAGCAGATTCTGCTGCGCGAGTTTCGTCCCAATATCCTGCTGGGGCGCGCGGGCAAGCCCGAGGAAACGGCGGGGATCTGTGTCTTTCTGGCGTCGGACCAGGCGACTTTTATCACCGGTTCGAATTACCGGGTCGATGGAGGATCGGTAGCGAGCCTGTAATGATGGCGTGAGAGACTTCCACTGTTCGGCGGCCGCGCTCGCGCCGGTCGTTAGGAAGGTTCGCTTCCCAGCGCGGCGTGCGGTAAAATGACGTGGATGGTCAGGAGAGTGACATGAGCACAACGACGAAAGTACCGGCCACGGCCCCGGCAGCCTCTCAGCACGAGAATCCACTGAAAGCCCTGCTTCGATACGGACAGTCGATCTGGTTCGACTACATTCGCCGCGACCTGATCACCAGCGGACAACTCGCGCGGATGATTCACGAGGATGGCTTGCGCGGCATGACCTCGAACCCCACGATTTTTGAAAAGGCGTTTTCAAGCAGCCCGGATTACACGAAACCGCTCGGAGAACTCGCGCGACGAGGCGACCTGGACGCCAAGGGCATCTACGAAACTCTGGCAATTCGCGACATTCAGGACGCGGCCGATGCGCTGCGCGAAGTCTACGACGCGGCGAAGCGGCGGGACGGCTACGTGAGCCTGGAAGTTTCACCGTACCTCGCGCACAAAACGCCGGAGACGAAGGACGAGGCGCGGCGGCTTTGGAAAAGCGTGGCACGCGACAACGTGATGATCAAGGTTCCCGGCACGCCGGAGGGGATTCCGGCGATTCGCGAGCTGATCGGGAGTGGGATCAACGTCAACGTGACGCTGCTGTTTGCGCAGCAGGTGTATGAAGAAGTGGCTGAGGCTTACATCGCGGGTTTAGAGGACTGGGCGGCAAAGGGCGGGGATTTGAACCGCGTGGCGAGCGTGGCCAGCTTCTTTGTGAGTCGCATCGATACGCTGGTCGACGGTAAAATCGCGGAGGCGCTGAAAAATCCGCCGGCGGGCGCGGATCCAGCTTTGCTGAAGGGCCTGCAGGGCAAAGTGGCCATCGCGAACGCCAAACTGACCTATCAGCTGTACAAGAAAATTTTCAGCGGGCCGCGATGGCAGGCGCTGGCGGCGAAGGGCGCCGGGACGCAGCGTGTTTTGTGGGCGAGTACGGGCACGAAGAATCCCGCTTATAGCGACGTGCTCTACGTGGAAGAGCTGATCGGGCCGGACACGGTTGACACGGTGCCGCCGGCGACGTTCGACGCGTTCAGGGACCACGGCAAGCCGCGCGCGAGCCTGGAGGAAAATGTCGACGCCGCGCAGAAGACCATGACCGATCTGGGGCGCTCCGGCATTTCGATGAAGGCGGTCACCGATCAGCTGACCGAAGACGGCGTGAAGCTTTTCGCCAAAGCGTTTGAGGAACTGCTGGCCGCGGTCGAGAAACAGGCCAAGCTGGCCACCTCGAAACAATGATCGACAAATTGGGGGAACCGCTCGCCCAGGCGGTCAAAGCCACGCTGGAAGATTGGCAATTCAACGGTGGAGTCTCCCGTGCTGCAGGATGCGGGCATCCAGCTTTTCACGGACGACAAAAACGCCGCGGCGCGGAAGCAGGCCGCCGGAAAAGACGTCGCTCTCGGCGGCTATCTGCGCGCGCATCTGGGCCGCTTGAAACCTGGCGACTGTTTCGCCGTGCTCGGCTACATCCAGATGAACGACGCGCACCAGTCGCAGCTTCAGCCGATTCGCCAAGCCGGTCCGCGATAAACGCCACGTGGCCACTTGCCCGGCTTCGGCCCGCGGTTTCTGCACTCCATCGGGCCGGCCTACAAAGGTGGCCCGAATTCCGGCGTTTTTCTGCAAATCACGTGCGATGACGCGGCCAATATTCCGGTGCCCGAGCAAGAATATACGTTTGGCATCATGAAGGCGGCGCAGGCGCGCGGCGATTTTCAGGTGCTAGCGGAGCGCAATCGCCGGGCGCTGCGCGTTCACCGGGGGCCGGACATCGCAGCCGGCCTCGATTCGCTTCAGCGGGTCATCCAGCAAGCGCTGGCTTAGCCCGGTCTTCACCTATCGATCCAGCTAGGAGCCCTTTGGGAGGGGCCTTCGTGGATATCAGCGATTCGACAAACATTTCTCAGGATGCTCTTGGCGGTCCGGCAGGCCCGTGTGCGATGGTCATTTTCGGTGCGGGCGGCGATCTTACGAAACGCCTGCTGATCCCGGCGCTCTACAACCTCGCCGCCGGAAAGCTGCTGCCGGAGCAATTCGCCATCGTTGGCGTCTCGATCGAGCAGTACAGCAACGATCAGTTCCGCGATCTGGCCACCAAGCTGGTTCACCAATTCGCGACGCGTGAGGTCACCCCGGAGCTGTGGGATTGGTTCGTGAAGCGCATCTACTACGTCTCGGGCGATTTCCACGATCCGAACACGTACGCGAAGATCACCGACACGCTTGGGCAAGCCGGAAAAGACCACGGCACCGCGGGCAATGCGATTTTTTATCTTGCCGTGAGCCCGGAATTTTTCCCGGTGGTCGTGACGGAGCTCGGCAAGGCCGAGCTGACGAAGCAGCAAGACAACCAATGGCGCCGCGTGGTGATCGAGAAGCCGTTCGGCCACGATCTCGCGTCCGCGATCGAGCTCGATAAGACCATCGCGAAGGTGCTGGACGAAAAGCAGATTTTCCGGATCGACCACTACCTCGGCAAGGAAACCGTCCAGAACATTATCGCGTTTCGCTTCGCGAACGGAATCTTCGAGCCGATATGGAATCGCCGCTACGTCGATCATGTGCAGGTGACCGTCTCGGAGACGCTCGGCGTCGAGCAGCGAGGCGGATATTACGAGACCGCCGGCGCGCTGCGGGACATGGTTCCGAACCACATCTTCCAGCTCATCACCCTGTGCGCCATGGAGCCGCCGATTTCGTTCGAGGCCGACGCCGTGCACGACGAGCAAGTGAAAGTTCTGCACGCGATCCAGCCACTCAGCGGGGACGCGGCCGTGAAGGATGCAGTTTGCGGGCAGTACGGTGCCGGCACCATCGACGGCCAGCCGGTGCCCGCCTATCGCAGCGAGCCGCACGTGGCTCCTGATTCCCATACGTCGACCTTTGTCGCCATGGCCCTGCACATCGACAACTGGCGCTGGGCGGGCGTGCCGTTCTATTTGCGCACGGGCAAGCGCATGTCCGCTGTAGCCACGCAGATCGTCATCCGCTTCCGAAAACCGCCATTTATGCTCTTCCGCAAGACTCATGTCGGCGGACTGCCCCCAAACGAGATCGTGATCGACATCCAGCCGGACGAGGGCATCTGCCTGAATTTCGAAGCCAAGGTTCCGGGGCCGGTCGTAAAGCTGGGCTCGGTGAACATGAGCTTCGCCTATTCCGACTACTTCGGCTCCATGCCGCAGACGGGCTACGAAACGCTGATTTACGACTGCATGATGGGCGATCCCACGCTGTTCCAGCGCGCGGATATGGTCGAGGCTTCCTGGCGGGTGGTGCAGCCGATTCTGGACGCCTGGAAACCGGAGCCGCCGGAGGCTTTTCCGAACTACGCCGCAGGCTCCTGGGGGCCGGAAAAGTCGTTCGAGCTGCTGCGCCGCGACGGGCGCGAATGGCGCGATCCCACCGCCTGCAATCCTGTGAAAGCAGCCAAAGCCCCCCGCTCGCCCGCGGGGAAATGAGCGGAAAATGAATACGTCCTATCGCCTTTAACCCTGTCGGGGCGCCTGTTTTTGCTATAATCCGCTTCACCTAAAATGGACTTCGACCATCTAATCACATTCTTGGAGATTGCCAAGCAGGGCAGCTTTTCGCGCGCGGGGCAAAAACTCTACCGCTCGCAGCCCGCCGTGAGTGCCCAGATCCGCCAGCTCGAGCAGGAATACGGGCAAAAGCTCTTCGACCGCGTCGGCAAGTCCGTTCGGCTCACCGTCGCTGGCGAGGCGCTGCTTGAATATGCCGGTAAGCTGCTGACGCTGCGCAACGAGTCGCTGCGCGCCGTGGCCGACCAATCCAGTTCGCCGCATGGCACTCTGGCGATCGGCGCCAACGAGGCGACCTGCCTCTACGTGCTGCCTGAAATTTTTGCCGAATATCACCGACGCTTTCCCGGTGTGCAGATCAGCATCTACCGCAATTTCAGCCACAAAGTGCTGGAGAAGGTCGAGGACGGCACGGTGGACGTGGGCATTGTGACCTTGCCCGTGAAATCGCCGAGCCTGAAAGTTCATCCGATTTTCCGCGATCGGCTGATGCTGATGGTCAGCCCTGCGAACCCGCTGGCCACCTACAAAACGGTGCGCACCAGCGACATCGCCGGGCAGCCGCTGATTTTTCCGAAGACCGGCTTCACGCGACAGGTTCTCGACAAGCAATTTCGCCCGTTCCGCTCGCGTCTGCGCATCACCATGGAGCTGGCGAGCGTCGGCATGATCAAGCGATTCGTGGCGGCCGGTCTCGGGGTTTCGTTGATCAGCGAAAAATTTGCGCAGGACGAAGTGCGTGCGGGGCAGGTAAGGCTGATTCCGATCTCCGACATGGAAGTGTGGCGGGAGCTGGGCATCGTCTACCGCCGCGACCGTACGCTTCCGCGTTCCGCTTCAGCTTTCGTCGCCCTGGCACGCCACGGAATCGGCGAGAACACCGCCGAGCCGGAAGCCAAAGTCGCCGTGCACAAGCGCTAGCTGACGCTACGTCGCCTTTTTCAACTGCTTGTACAGCTCGTTTGCCGCTAGAAATTCTTCCTGGAGGTCCTTGCGCGCCAGATTTGTACGTACGTAATCGACCGCCTGAGCGAGCCGGTCGAGCGCACGCGACACGTTATCGGTATTCGTCAGCAGGATATCGCGCCAGATATCGTAAGGGCTTCCGGCCAGCCGCAACATATCCTGGAGGCCCGGGCCTGCGAGCGAAAGCGGCAATCCGGTTTCGTCCGTTTCATCCTGCACGACGCGGGCCAGGGCCACCGAAACCAGCTGGGGCAGATGGGAGACGATTCCGACGCCCCAATCGTGCGTTTCGGGATCGGTCCAGACAGGCCGGGCGCCGATCGCCTCAATCATTTCCTCGAAAATCTTCTCGCGCGCACCGACCGTGGCTTCCGGGCCCATTAGAAGGTAGGGCATTTTGTGAAACAATTCCGGATCGGCGTGATCGATTCCCGAATGTTCCTTCCCTGTCATAGGGTGCGCGCCGAGGAACTTTGCGTCACCGCGAAAGTGCTCTTTCGCCGCGCGGCAAATCACGGCCTTCGTGCTTCCAGCGTCTGTCACAAGTGCGTGCGGCTCGGCATGCTTGGCAATCATGGCGAGAGCCTCAATCGAGGCGCCAATCGGGAGCGCAAGATACACGAGATCGGCGCCCCGCACGGCGCTCGCGATATCGGTTGCCGCATCATCAATCGCGCCCAGCGCGCGCGCTTGGACGAGCATCGGCGCGCGATCGTAACCGATGACCGAAATGCCGGCGAAGCGCTTTCGCAGCGCCAGAGCAAATGAGCCGCCGATCAGTCCTGTCCCAACGACGGCAATGCGACGGAAGGGCATTGGATCCACCGCTAATCGCGCGTGGTCATCATGAGAGCGGCTGCGGCGAAGGCAGAACACCGATCGCGTTAGGGGCCATCACTTCTTGCCCTTACCGGCCACTGCGGTTTCCGGCTTGATCCACGACATTTGCGCGCGCAGCTCCCGGCCCACCGCTTCGATCGGGTGATTCTTGTCGCGATCCAGCAGCTTCGAATAGGTCGGGCGGCCTGCCTGATTTTCAAGCACCCATTCGGTGGCGAACTGGCCGGTCTGGATTTCGGTGAGAATTTTCTTCATGTTCGCGCGGACGTGATCGTCGATTACGCGATTGCCGCGCGTCAGGTCACCGTACTTCGCCGTCTCGCTGACGAATTTATGCATCTCCGCGATGCCGCCCTCGTAAATGAGGTCGACGATCAGCTTCAGCTCGTGCAGACATTCGAAATACGCCGACTCCGGCTGATAGCCGGCCTCGACCAGCGTCTCCCATCCGGCCTGAATCAGCGCGCGCGCGCCGCCGCAGAGCACGGCCTGCTCGCCGAAAAGATCGGTTTCCGTCTCTTCGGCAAACGTGGTCTGAATGACGCCGGGACGCGTGCCGCCGATGGCGTGCGCGTAGGAAAGCGTGCGGTCGAAGGCGTGGCCGGATGCGTCCTGATGGACGGCGATCAGGCAGGGAACTCCGCGTTGCGCTTCATATTGCCGGCGAACGAGATTACCCGGACCTTTCGGCGCGACCATGGTCACGTCGACGTCTTTCGGCGGCGTAATTTGGCCGTAGTGAATGTTGAAGCCGTGCGAAAAAAGCAGCATGCCGCCCGCCTTAAGATTCGGCGCAATTTCATTCGAGTAGATTTTCGCCTGCGCGATATCGGGCGCAAGCATCACGATCACGTCCGCGGTTTTCGACGCTTCCGCCGGAGAGACAAGCTGCCAGCCGTCCTGCTCGGCCTGTTCCCACGATTTTCCGCCTTTGCGCAACCCAACTACCACGTTGAGTCCGCTATCGCGCAGGTTCAGAGCGTGCGCGCGTCCCTGACTGCCGTAACCGATCACCGCGATGCGCTTGCCTTCGAGCGCCCTCGGATTTGCGTCCTTTTCCCAGAACATCTTTGCCATCTGTCTTCTCCTTGGAATTGCAGAATATTTCAGGCGTTTGTCACGGCGCCTTCGGAAGCCGATGAAACCAGCTTCGCGTATTTGGCCATTACTCCGGACTTGTATTTCGGCGCGGGCGGCTTCCAGTACGCGCGCCGCTCGTCGAGATTCGCTTCCACGTCCAGGCGTCGCGCCTTCACGTCGAGCGTGATCTGATCGCCGTCGCGCACGAACGCGATCGGGCCACCCTGCGCGGCTTCCGGCGCCACATGGCCTACCATCAGCCCGTGCGTTGCGCCGCTGAATCGGCCGTCGGTGAGCAGCGCGATCGATTCGCCGAGACCCTGGCCTACGAGTGCGCCCGTCACCGCGAGCATCTCGCGCATGCCGGGACCGCCCCGCGGCCCTTCGTAGCGGATCACGACGACGTCACCTGCCTTGATCTGCTGCTTTTGCACGGCCTCGAACGCCGCTTCTTCGGAATCGAACACGCGCGCCGGGCCGGTGTGGAAGACACGCTCGTGGCCCGCCAGCTTCACGACGCAACCCTCCGGAGCGAGCGAGCCGCGCAGAATAGCGAGGCCGCCGTCTTTCTTGATCGGGTTCGCGAGCGGGCGAATCACTTCCTGCGACGGCGTTTCCTTGACTTCAGCGATCTCGGCGAAAAGATTTCGCCCGGAAACCGTCGGGCCGTCCTGCAGCAAGCCCGCTTCCTCGAGACGTTTGCCGAGCAGCCTCATTCCGCCCGCATGAAACATATCCGGGGCCGTAAATCGGCCTCCGGGCTTCAGATCGGCCAGCAGCGGAGTCTTCGCTGAAATTTCGTCGAATTCGTCGATCGTCAGTGGCACGCCCGCATCGCGCGCGATTCCCAGGAGGTGAAGTACGGCGTTCGTCGAGCCGCCCGACGCCGCGACGGACGCAATCGCGTTGTGCAGCGACGCGTGGGTGATGATCTGGCTGGGCCGCAGGTCTTTGTGGAGCAATTCCATCACTTTCTTGCCGCAATCGACCGCGACTTGCTGTTTCCGAGGATCGACGGCGGGTACTTCGTTCGCGCCCATCGGTGAAATTCCCAGGAATGAAATCGCGGTCGCCATGGTGTTCGCGGTGAATTGGCCACCGCACGCGCCTGCTCCGGGACAAGCATGGTCTTCCAGGTCCGTAACCTGCGCCGCGGTCATTTTGCCCGACGCGAAAGCGCCCGGTGCTTCGAAAACGTCCTGAATCGTGACGTCGTGCCCTTGAAATCGCCCGGCCATGATCGAGCCGCCGTAGAGCACCAGCCCCGGCAGGTTCAGCCGTGCGAGCGCCATCACCGTGGCGGGAATCGTTTTGTCGCACCCGCAGATCGCGACCACCGCGTCGAACGCGTGCGCCCGCACGAAAAGCTCGATCGAGTCGGCAATCACCTCGCGCGAAACGAGGGATCCCTTCATGCCCTCGGTGCCCATGGTGATTCCGTCCGACA
Source organism: uncultured Acidobacteriaceae bacterium (assembly GCA_964563425.1). Taxonomy (GTDB): domain Bacteria; phylum Acidobacteriota; class Terriglobia; order Acidiferrales; family UBA7541; genus Palsa-295. The sequence goes on from CAZLWY010000112.1 coordinate 24,644, forward strand.
CCACGATCGTATTGCACTCGATCGGCGTTCCACCGGCCGCGCGAATTCCTTCTTTCACCTTTTCCGCCAGCGACCGCAGGTGAAAATTGCAGGGCGTCACCTCGCTCCATGTGTTCGCCACCGCGACCAGCGGCCGGGCCAGATCCGCATCGGTGAGGCCCGTGGCCTTCAACATCGCGCGCGCAGGCGCCCGCGCCACACCCTTTTTTATTGCATCGCTCTGCATGTCCCAAACCTTCCGTGGCCCCAAAATAAAAAGCCCCGCGACCTGTCTTCAGGTGCGGGGCGCATTCGCCTGAATTTTTCTCAGGCGGGCGGCCCCCACTGAATAATTACATATACGGGAATGATCGATTGCCGCGTCATAGAGTAACGTCCCGATTCCGATTCAACAAACAGTTTCCTCGTTTCGCGACGGCCCTGCCGGCGAAATGCACGCCGCGCGGTTCACGTCGCGAAACACCAGTAAACGCGATCGAGCAGGATAAGTCAAATTTCCAATTATTGCGGCTGACATAAATCGCGCTTATGGGCCGCCCTCCGAACCCGGCGCTTGACGCGTCCGCGGGCCTTTTGTATAGTGGCGATTCGTTTGAGCCGTACGTTCGATTTACCAAGGATTAGCCCAGAGCGCGCCATGCATCTGTACTCTAGCTATTTCGCCTTTACGTACCGCTTCCTCTACGCGGGGGAGCGGGCCGGCGAGACGCGCGCGAACACAGGCACGATCTAATCAGCGCCTAGTTTCGAAGCAACCGGCCGCGAACCTCCAACGAGGGCGCGGCTTTTTTGTTGTCCGCACGGTTTGATTCAAGTCAGCGACCCGGCCATGCGCCGGCGATGGGAGGCGACGCAACATTCATGAGCAAAATCATCGACTGGCGAAGCAAGATCGACGCGATCGACACGGCCCTGCTCCACCTGCTCAATCTCCGCACCGAGCTCGCGCTCGAAGTCGGCCGCCTGAAAGCCGACGAAGGCGTCAGTCTCCGCGTCCCGGCGCGCGAGCAGGAAATCATGTCGCGCATGAAGGCGCTGAATCCCGGCCCGCTCGCCATCGACTCCATCGTGAAAATTTATCAGGTGATTCTCGACGAATCGATTCGCACGCAGCAGCAATACGGCTTCGGCGCGCACGAGGGGCGCCATCCCGCCTCCGCAACCGCGCCGAAAAAGGCGGCCCGAGCAAGAAAATGAAAGTTGCGAAAAACGCGCGCGTGGCATTTCAAGGCGAGCGCGGCGCCTTCAGTGAAGAAGCCGCCGTGAAACTCCTCGGTGAGGAGATCCAGCTCGTCCCGCGTCCGACTTTTGAGGCCGCTTTCAGCGCAATCAGCGACGGCGTCGCCGATTACTTGCTCGCGCCGATTGAGAACAGTCTCGCCGGCTCGGTCCACAGGTCGTTCGATCTCCTGGTCGAAAGCAACTTGAATATTCTTGCCGAGGTGGTGATCCCGATCGTGCACAACCTGATCGCGGTTCCCGGGGCATCCTTCGACGAATTAGTCGTTGTCGAATCGCATCCCGTCGCACTCGCGCAATGCGAACAGTTCTTCATCGCCAATCCGCGCCTCAAACGCGTGGTCACCGAAGACACCGCCGGCAGCGTCCGCTCCGTGATTCACGCCAAGGACAAATCGCGCGCCGCCATCGCCGGCCGCCGCGCCGCGTCGCTGTACGGCGGCGCGATCCTGCGCGAGCATCTGGAAGACAACCGCGAAAACTACACGCGCTTCCTGCTACTTGCGACCACGCCCGATGCGCCCGAAAACGCGGACAAACTCTCGCTCGTCTTTCAGCTCGATCATCGCCCGGGCGCACTGGTTCACTCGCTCGAGCCCTTTGCGCGCCGCCATATCAACTTGATGAAGATCGAAAGCCGCCCGGTGCACGGCAGCCCGTGGCAGTACCGTTTTTATCTCGATTTGCAGGCGTCGCGTCGCGATCCCGAGGTCGCCGCAGCGCTCGCCGAGCTCGAATACTTGGTCGTGAATCTGCGGATACTCGGCTCCTACGTCTCCGCGGCGCGATCGGAGCAAGAATCCCAGCCACAGTGAGGAAAGCAAAATGATTTTCAATATGACCGGTGAAGCAACAGACGCGCAAGTCCAGCACATCGTCGACCGCATCAAGGAATGCGGCTACGAGGCGCACCTGATCCGCGGCAAGGAGCGCACCGTAATCGGCGTCGTCGGCAACAGCCGCACCAGCCGCGAGGAACTTTTTGCGCTCAGCTCCGCGCCGGGTGTCGAGGAAATCGTCCGCATCTCGCATCCGTACAAGCTCGCCGCGCGCAGCGTGCGGCCGGAGGGAACGGTGCTCGATCTCGGCAAAGGCGTCACGATAGGAGGTCCGGAAGTCGTCGTCGCGGCCGGCCCCTGCGCCGTCGAGAGTCCGGAACAGATTGAAAGCGTCGCCGCCAGCGTGGCCAAAGCCGGCGCGAAGCTGTTGCGCGGCGGTGCGTTCAAGCCTCGCTCGTCACCCTACAGCTTCCAGGGCCTCGGCGTCGAAGGTTTGAAAATGATGCGCGCCGCAGCAGACCGGAACGGACTGCTCGTCGTCAGCGAAGTGATGGACCCGTCGCAGATCGAAATCATGCTGCCCTGGGTGGATCTTCTGCAGGTCGGCGCGCGCAACATGCAAAATTATCACCTGCTGCGAGGGCTGGGCGAAGTGCAGAAACCCGTGCTGCTCAAGCGCGGCATGTCCGGCACCATCGAAGAGCTTCTACTCAGCGCGGAATACATCATGTCCGGCGGAAATTACAAAGTGATCCTGTGCGAGCGGGGCATCCGCACCTTCGAAACGGCGCTGCGCAACACCATGGACATCGCCGCCATCCCCGTGCTGAAAAGCCTATCGCATCTACCGGTGATGGCAGATCCGTCGCACGGCACCGGCAAGCGCGACAAAGTCGCGGCCTTGGCCCGCGCCGCCGTAGCAGCCGGCGCCGACGGCCTGATCATCGAAGTCCACCCCGACCCCGAACGAGCCATGTCGGACGGCGTGCAATCGCTCTATCCTGATCAGTTCGCGCAGATGATGAAAGAAGTCCGCGCCATCGGAGCGGCCATAGACCGTCGCGTAGCGTAGCGCCGGCATGCCGTCAGCGTTTTTCTCAAGGCAGCTGGCGCGACGGCCACGACAGGGCTCAAGCGATGTGCAGCGCGGCAGCTTGCTGCCGCAGCGTAGCCCCGGAACTCGCTCCGGCGCTACGGAGGATTTGGCCATCGGCTCCCGCCGCGCACGAGCGGTCACATTCCCGCGGCCTTAAATCCGTACTTTTCAAACACCGCCGTCCCGCGCGGGCCGGCCAAAAAATCCAGCAACGCCTGAGCCGCCGCCGGATTCTTCGTATCCTTGATCACCGCCGCCGGATAAATTACCAACGAATGCGACTTCGGGGGCGCCGTAGCGACCACTGCGACCTTCTCGGAAGAAATGGCATCGGTAGCGTAGACGATCCCGGCGTCGACATTTCCGGTCTCAACATAAGTCAAAACCTGCCGCACGTCTTTCCCGAGCACCGCCTTCGCATTCACCGGGTCATAAATCCCCAACGAAGTCAGAGTCTCCTTCGCATACTGTCCGGCAGGCACGCTCAACGGCTCGCCGAGCGCCACGCGTTTCACATCGGCCCGCGTCAAATCCTTGAATGACGTAAGCCCAAGCTTCGAATCCTTCGGCACGATCAACACCACTTCGTTCAGCAGCACGTCTTTGCGCGTGCCCGCCAGCAGCAGCCCCTTCATTTCCAGCACATCCATCTGCTTGGGCGCTGCCGAAAAGAAAATATCCACCGGCGCCCCCTGCTCGATCTGCAATTGCAGCGTGCCCGACGCGCCGTAGTTCACCGCAACGGTCACATTCGGATGATCCTTCGTGTAAATCAGCTTCGCGTCGTCCAGCGCATCCTTGAGGCTGATCGCTGCCGAAACGGTCAGGTTCGCTTTCTCAGACTGGGGCGGCCCGCTGCAAAACAGCACACCTCCGCCCGCTAGAAAAACCATTGCTGCGGCCAGAAGGACAAGGATGCGGGGAATCGAGCGGAACATGGGAAACCTCCGTGAGCCTGTGGGGAGTCGAAGCCGAGCGACTCGCTCAGCTATACGGATTAACACGGTCCGGGGCGTGAGGTCAATTCTGTTGTGGGCGTTTTCCGAAGGGAACGGCCGGCGGGGTCTCGGCAATCGGGATCTAGATTCGGACAATCATTACTTCAGTGGACTTGATCAGCGCGGCAGCTTTGTCTCCCACTTTCAGCCGCATCTCGCGCACTGCGTCGGCCGTGATGATGGAGGTAATCTTTTGTCCGCCAATCGACAGCGCAATCTGCGCAATCAGCCCGTCCACTTTGATTTCCGTCACGCGGCCCGCCAGCTGATTACGCCCGCTGATCTGCCGGAAATTCGGCCGCCGCTGCTCGACCGGCAACCGCTCCGAATGCAGGTGCAGGAATTCGTCCAACTCGGATTCGGGAATCCGGTGGTGCCCGCCGGCGGTCGTCACCGTGTGCAGCTTTTTCTTGTAGATCCACTGCTTCAGAGTGGGATAGCTGATCCCCAAGATCTTCGCGGCATCGCGAGGGCTTAGCAGCCTCGACGTTCGCGTGTTGTTGGCCATCCAGCAAGTTGTAGCCTAGTCCGCCGGTCGCGTCAATCGGTTGGATCGTGCCCCACTCCCAGCGCATCGAATCAGAAGCCCAGGGGAACGGCGGTCAGCACATTGATTGACAGCGTCAGCCACCGAGACTAGACTAATTTGGTACACGATGGAAACGATGCTCCCGAACGCCTGTCGCTGTTGTGCCTGTTGTCCATGCCCTGGTAGGTGTGCGTTTTCGGGGGCACCGGGATTCATAGACTAGGTTCGAACGAAAACCAGGCTTGAATTCAACCCGCCCTCGGAATAACCCGGGAGGCGGGATTTTTTATGGCTGTGCGAGAATTCAGGCTTGCTCTTCTCGAGAGGGGCACAAGGGAAAGCGGCGACATGGCGGCGCTGAGCCAACTCGACCATCTGAAAATGCTCGAAGCCGAGAGCATCTTCATCCTGCGCGAAGCCGCGGCCGAATTCGCGCATCCGGTGATGTTATATTCCATCGGTAAGGATTCGTCCGTGATGCTGCGCCTGGCGCAGAAAGCCTTTTACCCCGGCAAAATTCCGTTTCCGCTGCTGCACATCGACACCAGCTATAAATTTCCCGAGATGATCGAATTTCGCGACTGGTATGCGAAGCACCTCGGCGTCGAGTTGATCGTCCACAAGAATCAAAAAGCCCTGGACAACGGCGCAAATCCCTATTCGCTCGGCACGCAGAAATGTTGCGGCTTCTTGAAGACGCGCTCGCTGCTCGACGGCCTGGCCGAAGGCGGATTCGACGCCGCGTTTGGCGGCGCGCGCCGTGATGAGGAAAAATCCCGCGCCAAGGAACGCGTCTATTCCTTCCGCGACGCACTGGGCCAGTGGGATCCGAAAAATCAGCGCCCGGAGCTTTGGAGCCTCTACAACAGCCGCCATCACAAGGGCGAGAGCATCCGCGTCTTCCCGCTTTCGAATTGGACCGAGCTCGACGTCTGGCTCTACATTTACGCCGAGAAGATTCCGATCGTCCCGCTCTATTTCGCGAAGGAACGCGAAGCGCTGGTGCGCGGCGAACAGATCCTGCTGCTGCAGGCCGGCGTCCGGCCCTTGCCCGGCGAAAAAACGCAGACGGTGAAATGCCGCATGCGTTCACTCGGGTGCGCTCCGTGCACCGGCGGCATCCGCTCGGACGCCGATACGGTTCCGAAAATCATCGACGAGATGATTTCGTTCCGCCGCTCCGAGCGCGAAAACCGCGCCATCGATCACGACGAAGAAGGCTCGATGGAAATCAAGAAGCGCGAAGGATATTTCTGATGTCGACGGCCGCACCAGAGCCGACGGATGCGCCGTCGGCAGCGTCGACACCTGCCGCCTCAAGCGTCGGTGCCGTCGGATCGCTCACCAGTCAACTGGGACTCCTGCGTTTTTCCACCGCCGGCAGCGTCGACGACGGAAAGTCCACGCTGATCGGCCGCCTGCTCTACGACAGCAAATCCGTCTTCGAAGACCAGCTCGCGTCCGTGCAGAAAAGCAAAGTCAATCGTTCCACCGGCCCGATTGATTTCTCCCTACTTACCGACGGCTTGCGCGCCGAACGTGAGCAGGGAATCACCATCGACGTCGCCTATCGCTACTTTTCGACGCCCAAGCGCAAATTCATCATTGCCGACACGCCCGGCCACGAGCAGTACACGCGCAACATGGCGACTGGCGCCTCCACCGCCGAAGCCGCTGTGGTGCTGATGGACGCGACGAAAGGCGTCCTGCGCCAGTCGCGCCGCCACGCTTTCATTGCGCATCTGCTCGGTGTGCAGCACATCGTCGCGGCCGTGAATAAAATGGATCTGGTCGGATTTTCGCAGGAAGTTTTCGACCGCATCTCTGCGGAGTTTCGGCAGTTTGCCGACCACCTCGGCATCAAGAATGTGTACGCCGTTCCCGTCAGCGCGCTCGAGGGCGACAACGTCGTGCGCTCCAGCAAACGCATGCCGTGGTTCGAAGGACCGCCGCTGCTCGAGTATCTCGAGACGATTCCCGCAGGCATTGGTTCGGCTTCGGGCCCGCTTCGCCTACCGATTCAGTACGTGATTCGCCCGGACGCGAGCTTCCGCGGCTTTGCCGGCCAGGTAGTTTCCGGCACGCTGAAGGCGGGCGCGACCGTTGTGGCCATGCCCAGCGGAGTAAAGACCAGAGTCCAGTCACTGGTCGCCTTCGAGGATGAGCCCGAATCCGCCGCTCCCGGCGATTCCATCACCATTACGCTCGAAGATGAAATCGATCTTAGCCGCGGCGACATGCTGGTCGGCGAAGCGAACCCTCCGCATTCCGGCACGGAATTCCAGGCCACCCTCGTCTGGATGCATTCCGAGCCGCTTGATCCGCACAAAATTTACGTGCTCAAGCACACCACGCGAACCGTCCGCGCGCGTGTCAGCCAGATCCGCTACCGCGTGGACATCAACACGCTCGAACACGTGCGCGCGACGAAGCTTGAACTCAACGAGATTGCTGCGTTCGACATGAAAACCACGCTGCCATTGCTCTTCGATCCGTACGAAGTGAATCGCATCACCGGCAGCTTCATCGTTATCGATCCGCTCACCAATGCCACCGTAGCGGCGGGCATCATCGAGCGCGCCATCGAGCCCAAAAGCGGCCCGCGCGCAGCCGCTGCGCATCGCAAACATAGCACCAAGGAGGAGCGCATTCTGCGCTTCGGCCATCCCGCCGCTGCCGTCTGGGTGAAGGGGCGCCCGCACGTCGCGGAGCTTGTCGAGCGCCGCCTGTTTGACGAAGGCTGGCAAGTGCAGCTCGCCGGTCCAAACGATTTCCTTTCGCACGAGCTCGTCACCGTTGCGAAAGCGTTCCGGCTTTCCGGCTACATCACGGTTTTCTGTCCGCTCGATGACGGCACGGACCAGAAACAGGTCGTCCGCGCGATTTTCGGCCCCGATGCGTTTTTCGCTGTCCGCATTACGGATGACACGGACGAAGAAGCCGTCGACCGCATCATGAAAGTTCTCCGCAAATGGCGCGATCATTATTCGCTGGATTCGGAGAAGGGACAATCATGACCACGCCGGCGCTCGCCGAACAACTCGAAACCCTTTCGGCCGCCGAAGCGATCGACCGCCTGCTCGCGGGGAATCCGGCCGCGGTGAAAAATGGCGCCGTGTGCATCACCTGCAGCTTCCAGGCCGAGGACATGATCGTCCTCGATCTGCTGCGCAAGCGCCTGCCGGAGATTCCCGTCCTATTTCTCGATACCGGCTACCATTTCGCTGAGACTTACGCTTACCGCGACCGCATGGCCCGCGAATGGAATCTCAACGTGCAGAATCTGGTGGCGAAGCACTCCGTCGCCGAACAGGAAGCCGCGTTTGGGATTCTCAACCGCACCGATCCCGGCCGCTGCTGCCACCTGCGCAAGGTCGAGCCGCTTTTTGCGGCGCTTGAAAGATTCGATCTCTGGTTCACCGGCCTGCGCCGCGAACAGTCGCCGACGCGCCAGAATCTGAAAGTCGTCGAGAACCACGAGCTGCCCAGCGGAAAAGCCCTGCTGAAAGTCAGCCCGCTCGCCGCGTGGACCTGGGGCCAGGTTTGGGAATACACGTCGAGGGAAAAAATCGAGTATCTGCGGCTCTACGATGCGGGCTACAAAAGCATCGGCTGCGAGCCGTGCACCGCCATTCCTTCCGCGGGAGCCGATCCGCGCTCCGGGCGATGGGGCGGCGCAAAGCTCGAATGCGGCATTCACACGGAATCCAAACGATCCGATCAGTGATCGCCCGATGAACGCCCCCTTGAATGTATTGATCGGATTTGTGATTGCGCTCGCCGTCGGTATCACCGGGATCGGCGGCGGCAGCTTCACTGTTCCAGCCCTCGTACTGATCGTCGGCATGCCCGCTGCGTCGTCCGTCGGAACCGCGTTCGTCTTCGCGGGCGTCCTGCGGTTGATTGCTGCGCCGTTTTATCTCGCAGGACGGCACATTCACTGGCGCTATCTCTGGCTCCTGCTGCAGGGTGCGGTTCCAGGTTTGCTGATCGGCACTTTGTTTCTGCGCTTGCTCAGCAAGTCCGGCGGCAATCCCGTGATCGTCGTTGTGCTCGGTGTGATTCTCACTGCGTCGTCCTGCATCACGTTCTTCTCGCGCCTGCAAAATCGCAGCTTCGCAAAGAAAAACTCCCGCTGGCTTCCGTGGCTCGCGCTGCCGATCGGCGTCGAAGCCGGGTTTTCGTCCGCGGGCGCCGGAGCGCTCGGCACCGTGCTACTGCTCAACTATTCGGAGATGTCGCCGCCGGAGGTCGTCGGCACCGACATTTTGTTCGGCCTGGTGCTGGCAGTGATTGGCAGCCTGTTCCAGTGGAAATTCGGCGCGATCAATGGCCACGTACTGCTGCAGATTCTCGCGGGCGGCGTTCCGGGGGTATTGATCGGCTGTCTGCTGGCGAAGCGCGTGCCGGCGCGAAAACTGAAATTCGTTATCGCGGGAATCGCGATCTTCGCGGGATTGCAGCTCGTCTGGAGCGGCTCCCGTTCGATGGCGGTCAAACGTCCAACGGACATCAGTGTTCGCGCCGCGCCAGAACCCGCAAACTGATCTGGGACTTGTAAAGCGGACTAAAGATCGAAGCCCAGCTGAAGTTTTGCGGCTTCGGACATGCGCGAAGGGCCCCACTGCGGTTCGAACACGATTTCGACGTCGACTTCTTTCACGTCCGGCAGCTTTCCGAGCTTACTCTCGACGTCCATTTTCAGAACGTTGCCCATTCCGCAGCCGGGAGCGGTCATCGACATTTTGATTTCGATGCGGTTGCCTCCCTGCTCGAGCGGCTTGATGTCACAGGCGTAGATCAGGCCGAGATCGGCGATGTTGACGGGAATTTCCGGATCGTAGATCGTTTTCAGCTGGTCCCAGACCAATTTTTCACTGAACGACGCGGGCTCACCGGCGGCGTCGGCTGCCGACGTGGGAGGCTGCAGGCCGAGCGCGTCGGCGTCCTTCACGTCGATGCGAAACATTCCGTGCGCGCTGGTCACCGTCCAACTGCTGCCGAGAAACTGCATCACGCTGACGCCGGTGCCCGTAGGCAGAATGGATGGATTGCCGCTCGGAATGGCGATCGCGGCTGTTTCGCGCTTGAGTTGGATGTATTCGTTCATGCTGCAATTCCGAGCTACTCGGTCGAAACCGGGTCCTGCTTGCCTTCGAGCGCGGCGTGCAGCGTGTGCCAGGCAAGCGTGGCGCATTTCACGCGAACAGGGAACTCCGAGACGCCGGAAAAAACGGTGAGCTTGCCGAGATCAGACTCCTCGGCGGGCTTCTCGGCGTGTCCCGTGACCATGTCGTGGAAGCGCTCGAAGATTTGTTCGGCTTCCGCCATGGTTTTGCCTTTCACGCTCTGGGTCATCATCGAGGCCGAGGCTTTCGAAATCGCGCAGCCGGCGCCCTGAAAGCTGACGTCCTTGATGGCGTCGCCGTCGAGCGTGACGTAGATGGTGAACCGGTCGCCGCACAGGGGATTGAAGCCCTCGGCTTTGTGGTCCGCCGCGGGCTGCACGCGAAAATTTCGCGGGGCCTTGCTGTGCTCCAGAATTACGTCCTGATACAGATCGCGCAGATCGGACATCAGGCGAAAACCTCCTTCACCTTTTGGATGCCGCCAACCAGCGCGTCGATTTCCCCGCGGGTGTTGTAGACGGCGAACGAGGCGCGCGCCGTGGCGGGGATGCCGAACCGCTCCATGACGGGCTGCGAACAGTGATGCCCGGTCCGAATGGCGATACCTTGCTGGTCCAGAATCGTGCCGATGTCGTGCGGATGGACGCCTTCGACGACGAAGGAAACGACCGCGGCTTTCTCTCTCGCGGTGCCGATGATGCGAACGCCGGGAATCGCGGAAACCGCGGCGGTTGCGTAGACGAGCAAATCGTGTTCGTGCGCGCCGATATTTTCGATGCCGAGGTTCTCGACATACGTGAGCGCCGCGCCAAGCCCGATTACTCCGGCGATATCGGGCGTGCCGGCTTCAAATTTGTAGGGCAGCTTGTTGTAGGTGGTGCGCTCAAAGGTGACGGAGCTGATCATGTCGCCGCCGCCCTGGTAGGGAGGCATGGATTCAAGCAGGGCCGTCTTTCCGTACAGGACACCGATGCCGGTGGGCGCGTAGACCTTGTGGCCGGAGAACGTGTAGAAATCGCAATCGAGCGCTTGGACATCGACTTTGATGTGCGGCACGGCCTGCGCGCCGTCGACCAGGACTGGAACGTTGTGGGCGTGCGCGAGCTCGACCATGCGCTTGAGGGGATTGATGGTGCCCAGCGCGTTCGAGACGTGGGTGACGGCGACAAGCTTCGTTTTCGGACTGAGGAGGTTGGCGTATTCGTCAAGCAGTAGCTCGCCATTATCGTTGATCGGCGCAACACGGAGCTTCGCTCCCTTTTCTTCGCAGAGGATCTGCCAGGGAACGATGTTCGAATGGTGCTCCATGGCCGTGATCAAGATTTCGTCTCCGGCGCCGATGCGGGTGCGGCCCAATGTCTGCGCCACGAGATTGATGCCTTCCGTCGTGCCGCGGACGAAGATGATTTCGCGCGAGTGCGCAGCGTTGATGAACTGCTGCGCGATTTTGCGGGCACCTTCGTAGTCCTCCGTCGCGGTCTCGGAAAGGTAGTGAACGCCGCGATGCACGTTGGCGTTGGTGCCCTGGTAATAGCGCATGATCGCGTCAATCACCGCGCGGGGCTTCTGCGACGTCGCGGCGTTATCGAGATAGACCAGCGGCTTGCCGTGGACCATGGTTTCGAGAATCGGGAAATCGGCGCGCACGCGGGCCACGTCGATCGAATCGGTAACCGAATCGGGCGGCGAATCGATTCTGCCGGCGGCGGTGGTCATGCGACCCTCCCGAGTGAGCTTTCGGCCAGTCGCAGCGCCTGATGGTGAATCAGTTTTTCAACGTGGGCGCGGACCGGACCTTCCTTCATGCGGTCCGTGCATTCGCTGGCGAACGCGACGAGCAACAGTCGGCGCGCGGAGGTTTCGTCGATGCCGCGCGAGCGCAGATAAAACAGCGCGTTTTCCTCCATCTGACCGATGGTTGCGCCGTGCGTGCACTTCACGTCGTCGGCGTAGATTTCCAGCTGCGGCTTGGTGTCGATTTGGGCGGTATCTGAAAGCAGCAGGTTGCGGTTGGTCTGCTTCGCGTCGGTTTTCTGCGCGTCCTTGTGCACGATGATGCGGCCGTGGAAGACGCCGTGCGCGCGGCCGTCGAGAATGCCGTTGTAGAACTGGCGGCTGCCGCAGTGCGGGCTGGCATGTTCGACGAGCATGTGATTGTCGAGGTGCTGGCGGCCGTCGCCAATGAAAAGGCCGTTGATCAGGCACTCGCCGCCTTCGCCGGCGAGGACCGGATGCACGTTATTACGCACGAGCGCGCCGCCGAGCAGGATGGAGTGCGAAGCGACGTCCGCGGCCCGGCCCTGCTGGATCCGCAGCGTGGAGACGTTGTAGGCGCTGGTGTGTTCGCGCTCGATCATGTAGTGCGAGACGACGGCGTGATCGCCGGCGACCAGCTCCGTAACCGTGTTGCAAAGCGCTTCGCTCGCGCCGAGCGAAATGTAGTCTTCGACCACAGTCGCCTGACCGTTTTCTTCGACCACAATCAAGTTGCGCGGATGGCTGACGGCCGGGGAATCGTGTTCAGTCGAGACGTAGAGGAGCGCGACGGGATCCTCGAGAACCACCCCCTTCGGAACGTGAACGTAGGCGCCGTCTTCCAGGAATGCGGTATTGAGCGCGCTGAAGCAGTCGCGCTCGAGACTCAGGTACTGGCCGAGATGTTTTTCGACGACGGTCGGATTCTTCGCGATTTCGGAGGCGAGGCTCGCGACCGTCACGCCCTTTGGCAGCTCTCCGATCGAGGAAAGTGCCGCAGCGAAGCGCCCGTCGACGAAAACCAGGCGCGAGGCTACGCCGGCCATCCGAAACGGAGCGAGCGCTTCCTGTGAAGGCAAGTTGTGGCCGTTGCGCGCCGGATCGAACGCCGTCTTGGTGATTGCGCTGGGGTTCGTAAAACGCCAGTCTTCGTCGCGCATCGTCGGGAAGCCGGCTTCCCTGAAACGCGCGAATCCCTCGTGGCGGAGTTTTTTCAGCCAGGCGAGATCGTGGCTCGGTGCGGAATTTTCAAAACCGCCGAAGCTTTCGGCGTAACGGGCGATGGCTTGTGATGCGCTGGCCAATGGATCGGTCCTTCCTACAAGATGCCGGGCTAAAGACTCCGGCGCTGCGTTTAGATCTCAAAACCTCGAAAGCCCTATGCGCCCGCGGCGGTTTCGTACGTGGCGTAGCCTTTGTCTTCCAGTTCGAGAGCCAGTTCGGGGCCGCCGCTGCGGGCGATGCGGCCGTTTACGAGTACGTGAACTTTATCAGGCACGATGTAGTCGAGCAGGCGCTGGTAGTGTGTTACGACCAGCATGGCGCGGTCGGGGCTGCGCATGGAGTTGACGCCTTTCGCCACGATCTTGAGCGCGTCGATATCGAGGCCGGAATCGGTTTCGTCCAGGATCGCGAGCTTCGGCTCGAGCACGGCCATCTGCAGGATCTCGTTGCGCTTTTTCTCGCCGCCTGAGAACGCTTCGTTTACGGAGCGGTTCAGAAGCTTGTCGTCCATGTCCAGCAGTTTCAACTTCTCGCGCAACATGGGAAGAAAATCCATGGCGTCCATCTCATCAAGTCCGCGATATTTGCGGACTGCGTTGAGAGCGGAACGGAGAAAATAGGCGTTGCTGATGCCGGGAATCTCGACTGGATACTGAAACGCGAGGAACAGGCCTTCACACGCGGCTTCCTCCGGCTTCATAGCCAGCAGGTCCTTGCCATTGAAGTAAATCTCGCCGCCGGTGACGTTGTACGTCTCACGGCGGGCGAGAACCTGCGCGAGAGTGCTCTTGCCCGAGCCGTTGGGTCCCATGATCGAATGCACTTCGCCGGTATTCAGCTGGAGGTTGATGCCGCGGAGGATCTCGCGATCTTCGACCCGGACTTTCAAGTTCCTAATGTCCAAAAGACTCATTCAGTTCGTCCCTTTTTGTGGTGGCCCCCCGTTTGATCGTCGATTCGGAGTGGCACCGATCCTTTGTTTTCAGCGCGGGTTACCTGGGTTGCGACTCGGTTTCAATGTCGAGTCGAAATGCATAACAGATGATCTCCAAAACGATCGCGCGCGATCGAGCCAGGCCGGGCACAGCACGCAGTGCCCCGGCGGTTGGTGAGGGGCCCTGGCGCATCACTAGCCGACGCTCCCTTCCAGGCTCACGCTCAGGAGCTTTTGGGCTTCGACTGCGAACTCCATTGGCAATTCCTTGAAAACTCGCTTGCAGAAGCCGTTCACGATCATGCTCACAGCGTCTTCTGCTTTCAGGCCGCGCTGGCGGAGGTAGAACATCTGGTCTTCGCCGATCTTTGACGTGCTGGCTTCGTGCTCCATGCGGGCCGTCGAGTTTTTTACCTCGATGTATGGGAACGTGTGGGCGCCGCATTTGTCGCCGATCAGCAGTGAATCGCACTGGGTGTAATTTCGGGCGCCCACGGCGTCCTTCATGATTTTCACCTGGCCGCGGTAAGTGTTCTGGCCGTGACCGGCGGAAATTCCCTTCGACACGATCGTGCTACGCGTATTCTTGCCGATGTGGATCATCTTTGTGCCCGTGTCGGCCTGCTGATAGTTATTCGTCAGCGCGACGGAATAGAACTCCCCGACGGAATTTTCTCCCAGGAGGATGCAGCTGGGATATTTCCAGGTGATGGCCGAGCCGGTTTCGACCTGCGTCCAGGAGATTTTGGAATTCTTGCCACGGCAGGCTCCACGCTTGGTCACGAAATTGTAGATCCCGCCCTTGCCGTTCTTGTCGCCGGGATACCAGTTCTGGACAGTTGAGTACTTGATTTGCGCATCATCGAGCGCGATCAGCTCGACAACCGCAGCGTGCAGTTGATTTTCGTCGCGAATCGGAGCGGTGCAGCCTTCGAGATAGCTGACCGAGGCGCCTTCGTCCGCAACGATCAGAGTGCGTTCGAATTGGCCGGTTTCGGCGGCATTAATGCGGAAGTAGGTGGAAAGCTCCATCGGACATTTCACGCCCTTGGGCACGTAGACGAACGAACCGTCGGTAAAGACGGCGGCGTTGAGCGCGGCGAAAAAGTTGTCCGTGTGCGGCACGACACTACCGAGATATTTCTTCACCAGATCGGGATGCTTCTGCACGGCTTCGGAGAAAGAGCAGAAGATAACGCCGACATCGTTGAGCTTTTCCTTGAACGTGGTGGCGACCGAGACGCTGTCGAATACCGCGTCAACGGCCACGCCCGCGAGCATTTTCTGTTCTGCGAGAGGAATACCGAGCTTCTCATAGGTGCGCAGGATTTCGGGATCGAGCTCGTCGAGCGATTTCAGATTCGGCTTCTGTTTGGGAGCGGAGTAGTACGAGATCGCCTGATAGTCGATGGGCGGATAGTGAATGTTGGCCCACTTCGGCTCGGCCTGATTCGATTCGAGCGTCATCCAGTGGCGGAAGGCCTTCAGGCGCCATTCGAGCATGAACTCCGGCTCATTCTTCTTGGCGGAGATAAAGCGGATGATTTCCTCGCTCAATCCTTTGGGCGCGCGGTCTTCGCCGATGTCGGTGACGAAACCCCATTTGTATTCCTGCTGCGCCAGCTCGCGAATCGCGGCGTCGGTATTGGAACTCATTGAATTCCCCCGGACGAAATCGTGGAGACCACTCGGCCCCGCGCGTCTTTGATGTTGGTGAGGTGCATGGGATGCAGCAGGTCGGAGAGCGTGATCTTCTCGAGCACGCCGCGGACGGCCTGGTTGATGATTTGCTGGTTGCTCTTGAGGGGGCAGCAAGGTTCGAGATTGCACAGGCCGGTGATTTCGCTGCTGCACTCGGTGAGCGCCATCGGTCCTTCGATGGCGGCGATCATCTCGACGACGGAAATCTCGTGGGGCTCGCGAGCCAGCAGGTAGCCTCCCTTGATCCCGCGATGGGACACCAGCAAGCCGCTTTGCAGAAGCTCCTTCAGCAGCTTACTGACGGTCGAGAGAGGGAGCTTCGACTCGCGGGCGAGGTCGCGGGCCGTACGCATCGGCGAGCCTTCGGCGCGGGCCATGCAGGTCATCAGAACCAGGCCGTAGTCTGTTAATTTGCCGAGCCTTACCATGAGGGGCTCCCGAATCGAAACATATAGCACTAATCTAGTGCGGTTTCATATTAGCAAGGCGGCGGAGCAGACGCAAGGGGAGATCGAGTGGCGTGCGGTCGAAACGGGCATCTTCGGTCCGTCGGTTGGCCACGCAGGCCTCGTGCTGAGGTTCTCAGTTCTCGAGCCGACCTGGGGCGCCTGAACGGCCTGCGCTTCCACTGGCCGGCGGATCCGGACAAGGAGAGGGATTCTCTCCCGAAGCACGAGTCTCGCTGCCGGGATCCCCAGCCGACGCGATTTGCGCGTATCGAAAGGCGCGATTAGACAGGGTGGGATTGGCTTGGTACTCTGCGGGGAGAAAGAGATTGCCAACCGAACAGCGGCTCGCCCGCTGAGGGAACTCATCCATGATCGCTGAGTTCAAAGACGGTGAGATGGCCATGCGGCCATCGGGAAGTCCGACCTGGAATGGCGGAGCGGTCGCCGCCAACAGCGCGGGGGCGGAGGAGCACGCTCGGAACGAGGAGAGTGCGCTTGCGCCGCCGGTGCGGTCGGCAAGGAGGGCGCGATCGGCCGTGCGGTCCTACGCGATCTCAACGGTGCTGGTGGCAGCGGCCCTGGGCCTGACCGTGATGGTGCGCGGAATTCTGCCTTATCCATTCTTGTATTTGTTCTTTGCGGCGGTGATGGCGAGCGCGTGGATCGGCGGGACGCTCGTGGGATTGTATTCGGTGGTGATCTCGGCGCTGGTGGTGGCCTACTACATCGTGCCGCCATTCGACGCATTCTGGATGACGGCGACGGACGCGGAGTATTTCAGCGTGTTCGTGATTTGCGTGCTGGTGGCGAGCTGGGTGAGCTCGGCGAAGAAACAGACAGAGGAAGCGCTGACGGAGGCGCGGGACCAGCTGGAATATCGCGTGAGTGTGCGGACGGCGGAGCTGCGGAAGTCGAACGAAGAGCTGCGGCGCAGCATCGAGGAGCATCGGAAGGCGCAGCAAGCGCTGATGAATACGCAGGCGGAGCTGGCGCATTTGTCGCGCGTGTTCACGATGGGTGAGCTGACGACGTCGATCGCGCACGAGGTGAATCAGCCGTTGACGGCGGTCGTGACGCAGGGGCATGCGTGTGTGGAGTGGCTGTCGGCAAATCCTCCGGAGTTGGCCGAGGCACGCGAATCGGCGCAACGGATCATTCAGGACGGAACCCGGGCGGGAAGAATCTTGGGGCACATCCGTTCGCTGGTGAAGAAGGATGTGCCGGAGCGGGACTTCCTGAATATGAATGAGGTGATTCAGGAGCTGAACACGTTCTTGCGCGGCGAGGCGTTGAATCAGCGTGTGTCGCTGCAGATGGATCTGGACCCCGATCTGCCGCGCGTGCGAGGCGATCGCGTGCAGCTGCAGCAGGTGGTGCTGAACCTGATCATGAACGGCATGGAGGCGATGCGAGGCATGAACGGGAGCGCCGCGAAAGAAATCGTGATTCGGACTTGCCGCAATGATGATACGAAGGGGATCAGGATTGTGGTGGAGGATTGCGGGATTGGATTGAGCGCCGAAATCGCGGACAAGATTTTTCAGCCGTTTTTCACCACGAAGGAGCAGGGCATCGGCATGGGGCTGTCGATCAGCCGGACAATTGTTGAATCGCACGCAGGGCACATTTGGGCGACGCCGCGGGCGGAGCGCGGAGCGGTGTTTCAATTCACGATACCGATCGAATCGTAGATGCCAACGACACAGACTGAATCCGTGGTGTTTGTGGTTGACGACGACGCGTCGATTCGCGCCGCGGTGAAGAGCTTGTTGAAATCCGTCGGGCTGCGTTCGGAATCGTTTGGCTCAACCGAGGAATTCGTGAGCGCCGTTCGGCCGGACACGCCGAGCTGCCTGGTGCTCGACGTGCGCCTGCCGGGAATGAGCGGACTGGATTTCCAGGCGGAGCTCGAGAAGCGCGGCGTGCGAATTCCGATCATTTTCATCACCGCTCACGGTGACATTCCCATGACTTCGCGGGCGATGAAAGCAGGCGCGGTGGAATTTCTGCCGAAACCGTTTCAAAAGCGCGAGTTGCTGGAGGCCATTCATCAAGCGCTCGAGCGTGACCGGACGTTTCGGGAGGAGGAAGCCGGGCTGGCGGACCTGCGTTCACGATTCGATTCCCTGACCGAACGCGAACAGGAAGTGATGGCGTTGGTGGCGAAAGGACTGATGAATAAAGAAGTGGCTGCCGAACTGGGTGTGACGGAAATTACCGTGAAAGTGCATCGCGGCCACGTCATGCAGAAGATGAGGGCTGAATCGCTGGCGGACCTCGTGCGAATGGCGGAGAGGCTAAAGCCCAGGCGCCGTAAGTAGCTCATCCTACCAAGCTTGCCCGACTATACTAAGGCATAATTGTTTCCCACCTTCTGTCGCTGCTAGCCTCGATCATGACGACGACGTCTTGGACCGGCCAGACAGCGAATTTGCGAAATCCACCCATTGTAACCCTTAGGGATCGCCCGGCTGCCGAGGTGCGGCAGGACGGGGATTACGCCCGCCTGCTTCAAATCGCGACTCGAATTTCCTCCGCGGCGCCCCTGGACGACATGTATAACGAGATCGCGGAGTTTGCCGCGGCAGCCGCGAAATTCGAGTCCTGCGGCGTGTGCGTTGCCGAAGGCGAGAGCCTGATTTTTCGATCCGCGCAGAGCTACCATCCCGAGGCCCTGCATCGCGTGAAAGTTCAGTCGGTGATCGACACGACGGGCTGGACGTCCTCTAACGGCGTGCTCGTGGCGGCGCTCGAGAACGCATGGGCCGATCCTCGCGCGAAGTTATTCTTTAACCATCCTTTGGAAGACCGGTTTGAATCATTTCTGTCGATAGCGATGGTGAGCGGCGGGCGGCTGGTTGGTGCGATCAATTTGATCGACCGGTCGGGCAAGGCGCCGGATGAGCGCGCGGCGGCGTACATCGCCACGCTGGGGCAGCTGGCCGGAGCGGAAATCGAGCGGGCCAGGCTGTCGGCCGAGAACGCGCAGCTCGCGGAGCGGCTGGAGGCGCGGAAAATCGTGGAACGCGCGAAAGGGATTTTGCAGCGCAGTTTGCAGATGAGCGAAGAGGATGCCTATCTGACGCTTCAGCGAGAGAGCCGGCAAAGACGGAAGTCGATGAAGGAAGTCGCTGAAGCGATTGTGTTGAGCGAAGATTTGAAGAAAAAGAAGTAAGTTTGCGCTCTTTTGGCCTGCCTGATTTCTGCTGGTTCCTGATTCGATCCAATAAGCGGTGACGACCCGGCTGGCCCATGCGCGTATGGAGAAATCCACGAGTGCAGGGGCGGTAGGAGGTCCCCGTCGGGCTGCGGCGTTCGTGGTTTGCCTGGCACCCGGTTCGTAGGAAAACGCCGGCAGGATGCCGGCGCTAGGTAATGCTAGAATTCGCCGGGATTTATGGCGGCACTAGACATGGCGACGCGCGAACAGGCTGCGCTGATCAGCGCGCGGCTCGATCGGCTTCCGACCACTCGTTACGTCTGGAAATTGGTGCTGCTGCTTTCGCTGGGCGGCTGCTTTGAATTCTACGATCTGTTTCTGATGACATATATCGGGCCCGGATTGATACGCAGCGGGCTGTTTGCGGGAGCGTCCGTTTCATTTTTCGGGATGACCGGACTTGCGAGCTTCGTGGCGGCCACATTCGCGGGACTTTTCATCGGGACGCTGGTGTTCGGATTCACCGCGGATCGGTTTGGGCGCCGAGCGATTTTCACGTTTTCGCTGCTGTGGTATACGGCGGGTTCGATCGTGATGGCCTGCCAAGTAACGACGCACGGAATCTTGCTTTGGCGCTTGGTTGCGGGGATCGGGATCGGCGTCGAGCTCGTGACGATCGACACGTATATTGCGGA
>CAZLWY010000113.1:0-14989 GCA_964563425.1 uncultured Acidobacteriaceae bacterium
GCTTCGCGCAGGCAGAACTGGATGGCATTCGCGGGGAAATCAAAGTCGTGCTTCTTGCGGGAAAATCGCTCCTCTTCGGCCGCAGCCACCAGCTGCCCGTCACGCAGCAGCGCTGCCGCGGCGTCATGGTAGTAACAGGAAATTCCGAGAATATGCATCCGCTACTGTTTCTGGGCCCAGCTGACGTCGTGAGTCTCGGGCGGTGTGGCGGCCCATCCGGTGGGACGATGCTTGATTCTCATCGAGTCCGAGAACAGACGCGCGGCCACGCCAAACGGCAGGACCACGACGGCGTACAGAATCGTGAGGAGCACCCGCGCCTGAAAATTCCCGATCTTGTGCGCCAGACGCTTCCATGCGCTCCAAAGGGACTTCACATTTTGCACGAAGCCGTTGGCCATCGAGTCTTGCGTCGCCTAGAAGAGGGTATAGATGAACGGTGCCAGGGCCGAGCTTTGCGCCACCACGATGATTACGCCGGTCAGCAGCACCACGAAGATCACCGGCAGCAGCCACCAGCGCTTGTTGCGCGCGAAAAAGGAAACAAGCTCGCCGGCAATGCCGACACGCCGGGCTGTGGTTTGAACAAACTTCATTTCGGCTCCCTTGCGTTGAAAAACCACGATAGCATCTAGCTCACGCGGTCCGCAAGCGCCGGGGAGTGTCTTTCGCGCGGAGATTCCTCAAATGATGCGAGAATTTCGTCGGAATCTACGGCCGCCGCGTGAAAAGCGATCAGGAACAGCACGCCGAGCAAGAGGTCGATGCAGCCGAGCGCCATATCGCCGGCGCCCAGGCGCCGCTGAAGATATAGCAGCACGCAGGCGCGCCGAATCCGACTTTCTCCACCAGGGCGGGAATCGTCATCGCGCCGAATCGCTGCGGATTGCCGGCCAGCACGAAGAAGGCGATCTGCCAGGCCAGCGCCACGCCCGCGACCGTGAAAACGAGCTTTGCGAATTTCATCGGCGCGTCTCGCGAAGGCTGCCGGCGGCGCTCAGAATCCGGTGGCGCCGAACGCCTGCTTCACATGCGGCTTCAGCAGATACAGGGCAATCCAGACGTTGATTCCGACGATGATCAGGCTCCAGAGAACGGCCAGAGGATGTAAGCGGATCAGCGAGCCCAGCAAGGAAAGCGCATTCAGAAACGCGCCGAGAAAGCTCAAAACGATCACCAGTATGCGCGCCCAATTCTGAAGCTTGAACATGCCCGTCCCGATCACGGCATACAGCGCCGCAATGACCAGGAAAAATACTCCCAGCGCAACCCCGCCGACGCCGGCGATCATTCCCATTCCCGGCCGCGCGGCCATATTCGCCAGGATCGCGCCGCCCAGGAACATACCCAGCGCGGCAAGCACCGACAGCGCCGCACCGATAAACGCCAAGACCCCCAGAATCGTCACGCCCGCCGGACGTTCCATGAACTCCTCCTGTGCGCCGTAAGTCTTTTTGGCTCATTCCATGCGAGCCGCCTGCCTTTTGCCTGGCCTGATTTCGCGCGACGGTACGCCAAGCCTTTCGCCCGGTCAAGCGGAAAGAAAACTCAACCCGCAACGTGAGTTCGATGTAAACTCCCCCGAGTTGAAGCTACCGTTTGACCCCGGTGCGGTGGGCGCCGGATTGTGGTGGGAGTTCCGAATGAAAGCTCCGTCGGCAAGGGTTCTCGGAACAGGTGCCGTCATTTTCCTGGGAGTCCTGGTGGTATGCGCAGCCGGCGCCCCCTGGAACACGGCGCGCGCTCAATCTTCTGAAACACAGTCCCCGCCGGCGCCTTTGGCTCCGGCCCCTCCTGCGCCGGATTCCGCCGCAGCTCCGGCGGCGCAAGCCGTTCAGGCTCCCACAAACTCCGATGCTGCGGAGATGACCAGCGAGGAATCACCTGTTCCCTTGCGCGTGATGGTTAACCTGGTTCCGGTGCGGGTGATCGTCCGTGACGCAAAGGGCAAGGCCGTCACTACGCTCCATAAGGACGACTTCCAGCTCTTCCAGGACGGCAAGCCCCAACTCATCTCCAATTTTTCCGTGGTGCTGCCGACGCCAGCCACGCCTGCGATCGCGGCGGACAATTCGGCACCCGACGCCGGGAAGCCAGCGGCGCCGGCCGCGCCCGGATTTGTGCCACCTTCGCGTTTCGTGGCGCTGTTGTTTGACGATGCCCACCTGAACATCCAGGACGCCATGCAGGCGCGTATCGCCGCCACGAAGTACCTGGACGCGTCGCTCGCGCCCACCGATCGCGCAGCCATCTTCACCATTTCCGGCCAGTTCCAGATGGATTTCACCGACGACCGCGCGAAGCTACACGCCTCGCTCATCAGTATCCAACCGCGCCCGGTCACCGCGGACGCCGCGGAAACGGACACCGATTGCCCGCCCATGGATGTGATCGAAGCGGATGAGATTCAGAATCGAAATGACTCCCAAGCCATTGGCATAGCGACCCAGGACGCCCTGGCCTGCGCGAACAATCAGTCGAACAATCCGCTTACGGGCGGCCCGACGCCGAGCCAGGTCGAACAGGCCCAGGGGCTGGTCATGGCCGTCGCGCTGCGAAAGGAACAGGAAGCCGAGGAGCAGACCGAAGCCGTCTTCCGACGCGTACGCGAACTCATCGGACGCATGTCCGCCCTGCCGGGGCAGCGCAACCTCGTGCTGATTTCTCCTGGCTTCATCTACGTGAATCGCGAAGTGGAGTATTCCGATTTGATCGATCGCGCCATTCGCCAGAATGTGTTCGTCAATACGCTCGACGCCCGCGGGCTCTACACTTCAGAGCTTGGTCCGGATATTAGCCAGGCAACCAACGATCCCAACCCTGCTTACGCGGGATATCGCACAACCTGGCGCCTGGACGGCCAGGAGCGCCAGACCGAAACTTTGCTGTCCTTTGCGACCGATACGGGCGGCTGGGCCTTCCACAACAACAACGATCTCGCCCAGGGGCTGCGGGAAGTCGCCTCCGCGCCCGACGCCTACTACTACCTCGCCTACGTCCCCTCGAATCTGAAATTCGACGGGCACTTCCACTCGCTCAAGGTGACGCTCGCGGGTAAGGAGAAGTACGCGATTCAGGCGCGCCGCGGATATTACGCGCCGCAGCACGGCGAGACTCCCGAGGAGGTAGCCCGCCGCGACATCGACGACGCGATTTTCTCGCAGGAAGAACGCCACGGCTTGCCGATCGGGCTTCAGACGCAGTATTACAAGACCGATGCGACCGATGCGAAGCTCTCCGTGCTGGCCCATGTGGATCTTGCGCGCGTGCATTTCGAAAAATCGGGTGGGCGCAATGTGGACGACCTGACCGTGGTCGCCGCAGTTTTTGATCGCGACGGCAACTTCCTGAGCGGCCAGCAGCGCGTCCTTTCCATGAAACTGCGCGACGAAACGTTCCAAAAACTCGCCCATTCCGGCGTTACGGTACGCACGAGTTTCGATCTAAAGCCCGGAGACTACGTGGTCCGCCTGGTCGTTCGCGATTCCAATGCCGCGCTGCTGTCGGCGGAAAACGGCGTCGTCGAGATTCCGTACTGAGCTGCGCAGGAAGCTTGTATTCGAGTTCGCATTTTGAAGCGCTGGGCCGAGACGCCCAATCGTCCTGGAATATTGGGTTTGTTCAAGGAAGGTGAATGATGAGCGTCCGGAACTTCCCGCTGATGTTTTTCGCAGCCATGCTCTTGCTCGCGGCGCCCTCGATCGCCCGCGCGCAACAAGGCGCTACGCCTTCTTCACCCGCCGACACGCAGCAACCCGCCGCCCCTGCATCGGGCCCCGTGCTGCGCGCCGAATCCAGCGTCGTGCGCGTCGACGTGATCGTCACGGACAAAAAAGGCAACTACATTCACGATCTCGCGTCGAAGGATTTCCATGTCTTCGACAACAATCAGGAGCAGAAGGTCGTCAATTTCTCCTACGGCACTTCGACGAGCTCGACCGGCGCGCCCGAGCGCCGTTACCTGGTCCTGTTCTTCGACGATTCGACCATGGAAATGGGAGATCAGATTCGCGCCCGCGACGCCGCACAGAAATTCATCGACGCAAACGTCGGCCCTGATCGCGTGATGGCAGTGGTTGATTTCACCGGCTCATTGCGCGTGATTCAGAATTTCACCGCGGACGCAACGCGACTGAAGCAAGCGGCGAAAAACATGAAGCCCTCGGCGGTGTCCCCCAACGGCGACCCCTCGCTTGCGGACACTTCGTTCGCCACGAATATGCCTGGCGCACCGGCCCTTCCGGATTCCGAGGCCGAGTTCGGCGTGCACACCCTGCTTCTCGGAATCCGCAGCCTGGCGAAGAATCTGACCAACGTCCCGGGCCGCAAGAGCGTGGTGCTCTTCACCGCAGGGTTTCCGCTGACGTCGGAAGCCGAAGCGGAGCTGACCGCCACAATTTCCGCCTGCAATCAGGCCAACGTCGCCATCTACCCACTCGATGTGCGCGGGCTGATCGCCGCGGCCCCCGCAGGCCCCGCCACGCAATTGCGGCGGGACGACGGACGAAGCACCCCCGCTCCGGTGGCCGCGCGCACTTCAGAGCCGCATCTCATGCTGGCATCCTATCCGACTCCCGCGGCTTTCGAACCGCCCGACCCTCAACACGGTGGAGGCAGCGGTGGCGGAGGCCATGGTGGCGGTGGAGGAGCAGTGGGTGGAGGCGGCACGGGCGGCAGCGGAGGTCACGGCGGTACATCGGGCGGCGGCGGCACCAGCGGCGGTACGGGGGGCGGCAGAGGTGCTACGTCAGGGGGCGGCGGAATGGTGAATCCGTTAACGGGAAATCCCGGTATGAATCCGCTCCAGCCCGGCGTCGACCCCAGCACGATCATGCCCCAGATGCCCGAAACCGGCTCGACGAATCAATCCGTGCTCTACGCGCTCGCCGAAGGTACGGGCGGGTTTCCGATCGTCAACGACAACGATCTGCTCGGCGGCCTTTCGAAAATCGCGCACGAACAGGACGAATATTATTTCCTCGGCTACACTCCGCCCGATGGCCCGCAGGGAACCTGCCATGCGCTCAAAGTGAAAATGGATCGCGGCGGCGTGCAGGTTCGCGCGCGCAGCGGCTATTGCACCGCGAAATCGAAGGACCTGCTCGCGGGCAAGCCTGAGGGCTCCCAGCTGGAAGCGCACGCGACCGGCGCGGACAAAGGAACGATCGCCGGCACGCTCGAAGCGCCCTTCTTTTACACCTCGCCCAACGAAGCGCGCGTCAATGTGGCCATGGAATTTCCCTCCGCTTCGATTGATTTCGCGAAGGACAAGGGCAAATACCATGCGGACATGAAAATTCTCGGCATCGCGTACCGGCCCGACGGCTCGGTCGGGGCGCGATTCAGCGACGATGTTCCGCTCGATCTCGAAAAGGACGAATTGAAGCAGCTCACCCAGAAACCGATGCGTTATTCGAATCAATTTCAGATCGCCCCGGGGAAATATCGCCTGGAGGTCGTGCTTTCGGCCGGCGGGCAGGGCTTCGGCAAGTTCGAAGCGCCTCTTTCGATCGATCCCTACGATGGGAGATCGTTCAGCGTCAGCGCCATCGCGCTCAGCAATCAGCTCAGCCAGGTCGAAGGCCTCGGCGGCGCGGTCGCGGCCGATCTGCTTTCCGACCGCACGCCGCTCATCGCCAACAACGTCGAGATCATTCCGTCACCCAGCAACCATTTCAAGAAAACGGACATGGTCGCTTTCTACGCGCAGGTATACGATCCGCATCTCATCGAACCGAATCCGCCGGCCCTGCGAGTTTCGTTCAACATTGTTGATTTGAAGAGTGGCCAGGTCGTTCTCGGCGGCCACGGGCTGGACCCCGCGCCGTTCATCGAGAAGGGCAACACGGTCGTGCCGCTGGGCTTGAAGCTTCCCCTTGATCAGCTGGCGCCCGGATCGTACCGCCTGGATTTCCAGGCGAGTGACGCAAGCGGCGCAATTACGCCCATCCGCTCGGTGGGATTCGACGCCGAGTAGCCGGAATGCGGCGCGGCTTTGCCGTTATCTAGGCTACGCCGCCGGGTAGGGCGGAGGCCTTTCGGCCCATCTGTTGCCGTGTGCTTTATACTTCTGCCGCTGGTTCTTATGGGTGGCTTTTCCCCACGCTGGGGGCGGGCCGATCGCTACGAAATCGCCGCTGCCGCGTCTAAATTCACCTGAATCCACATCCGGAGGCACCCATGAAGAACAGAGTTGCGCTCGTAGCAATTCTCATCGCCATCGCTCTCTCGTCGAGCGCCGCCGGCGAAACCAAGGAACTGAAAACCGGCGGATTCCAAGTGCAGCAGGAGCTGATCCTGCCCGCCAGCCCGGAAGCTGTCTACGACGCCATGACCGGCGATATCAGCGGCTGGTGGGACCACTCCTTCTCTCAGCATCCCAAGCGGCTTTTCGTCGAACCCAAACCCGGCGGCGGTTTTTGGGAGATTTTCGACGATGCCGGCAACGGTGTCCTGCACGCCACGGTGATTTACGCCGACCGCGGCAAGGCGCTTCGCTTTACCGGGCCGCTCGGTTTCTCCGGCCAGGCCGTCACGATCGTCACATCGTTCGATTTCGCGCCCGATCCCGCGGGCACGAAGCTGCGGCTCACCTGCAACGTCGTTGGCCAGATCGAAGAGGGCGAAGACAAAATCGTTGACGCCGTGTGGCACCATTTCCTGGTCGAGCGCCTGAAGCCCTACATCGAATCCGGTGCCTACCAGAAAAAACTGCAACACTAGGGGTTTCCCATCCCCGCAGCTTCCCGCCAGTTTTTCGATAAGAGGCCTCGCGCCCTCTGATACGATAAACGTTCATCCGGAGGCATTTTCGTTGGTCCAATCGCGCCCAGCGTCAAAGTCGAAGACCGCGAAGTCCCGCGCAGCCCGAAAATCCGCGTCCGCGGACCGGCGCTTAAAGATCGCGCTCGTCGGCTTCGGCACCGTCGGACGCTCGGTCGCGAAAATCATCGCTCAGGAGAGCGGCGGCCCGCTCGTCCTTACGCACATTTTCAATCGCAGCATCAAAAAGAAAAAAACAAGCTCGCTTCCCGGAGGCATTCGCTGGACGGAAAACATCGACGACGTGCTTTCCTCCGACGCGGACGTCATCGTCGAGCTCATCGGCGGGCTCGAGCCGGCCGGGGAATGGGTGCGCAAGGCGCTGCGCGCGGGGAAATCCGTGGTCACGGCCAATAAGCTGCTGATCTCCGAACACGGCCCCGAGCTGCTCGACCTCGCGCGCAAAATGAGCAAGCGTCTCGAATTCGGCGCGTCCGTCGCCGGCGGCATTCCCGCGATCATCGGCATTCAGGAAGGCCTCGCGGGCGACCGGCTTTTCAAAATCGCCGGAATCCTCAACGGCACCTGTAACTTCATCCTCACGAAAATGGAAAAGGACGGCTCGAGCTTCGACGCCGCGCTGAAAGAAGCACAATCGCTCGGCTACGCCGAAGCCAATCCCAGCGCGGACGTCGACGGCATGGACGCGCGTGCCAAGCTCCTGATCCTCACGCAAGCCGGGTTGCGCCTGCGCGTCAGCACCAAACAAATTGCCTGCCGCTCGATCAGCTCCGTAGCGGCCGTCGATTTCATGTATGCCGCGGGACTGGATTGCACCATTCGCCAGATTTCCGTGGCAGAAAAAGAAACGAAGAAGGGCGTGCGCCTCGCCGCCGCCGTGCAGCCTGCGCTGATTCCCTCCGCGTCGCTGATGGCCCACGCGCAGGGCAGCCAGAATATCGTCACGGCCACCGGCCAATTCGGCGGCAAAATGATTTTCTCCGGTTACGGTGCGGGCGGCGATCCCACAGCCGTCGCCGTAATTTCCGACCTCTACGCGATCCTTCGCAGCTCCGGCGCGCCCGCCGAAGCGCTGCCCGGCGCTGCGGAAGTTCCCGATTCAGTGAGCGGCGACTTCACCGTGCCGCACTACCTGCGCTTTGTGGTGCGCGATCGCCCAGGCATCGTCGCCGCCATCGGCACGATTCTTTCGAAATACGAAATCAGCCTCGACGCGCTGCTGCAAAAGCCCCATTTCCCGCACTCGGCGCTGCCCTTCGTTATGACCCTGGAAGCGTGCGACAGCGCCGTCCTCGACCGCGCCCTCGAAGAAATTGCCCGCCTCGACTTCCACGTCGAGCCGCCCCTCTGCCTCCCGATTTTCCTGGATTAAAGATGCACATGTGGCGCCGCGGATTTCGGCGGGGCGGCAACCGACCTTGACGTTACCCAGGAATCCGGGGCTGCTCGGTGAAGTAATTACGAAGCGAAGGCGCGGACGCGCCTCAGCGATCCTGAAAGAACATGAACAACGTCTGCAGAGCCCGCTCATCCGCCGCGCGCATCAATTCATATGCGACCACAAGCGCGCGATGAGCCTTCTGCAGTTCCTCGCGGCACGCATCGGAAAATTGTCGCAGCAGCATGGGGAAATCATACGAGCCCCCGCGCGCGCGGGCAACGAAATATCCAGCAGCGGTTGCCGCCGCCGCAAGACCCACTCGGCGATCCGG
Source organism: uncultured Acidobacteriaceae bacterium (assembly GCA_964563425.1). Lineage (GTDB taxonomy): Bacteria > Acidobacteriota > Terriglobia > Acidiferrales > UBA7541 > Palsa-295. Next base: position 8,496 of record CAZLWY010000113.1, read on the forward strand.
ACAGGCCGGGCGTCCGGGGCCTACCCTACGCCGACGCGCGTTTCCCCAGGAACTGCGGCGCGAACTCCTGCTTCACGAAAATCTCAAACGAAGTGAGCGTGGAATTCTGCGTGGTTCGTTTTTCCAGCGAAGCCATGTGCCCCGCGTTCAGCGCCTCGGTCATCTCAATCATCGATTTCGCCGTGCTCTCCGACGCTCCCATCCGCTTAAACGCCTCGATGACTTGGTCGTTCGGCACGCGCACGTAGGAAAGCTGCGGCCTGCCAATCGCACGCCCGATGATCCCAGCGGCTTCGGCCATGCTGACGTTGCGCTCTCCCAGCAGCTCCTGCGTCTGCGAGCCGCTGAAATCAAGCAGCGCCAACCGCTCCGCCGCAAAGGCTCCGATGTCGCGCGTGGCGATCATGGGAAGCTCCAGCTCGGCACGCAGCGGACCCGCCGCCACACCCATGGACTTGATGATTCCGATTTGCGCCAGCGTGTTTTCCATGAAATATCCGGCGCGCACATGCAGCACGTTCAGCCCCGCAATCGAGTTTAATTTTTCTTCGCGGAGATGCAGCCCCACCACGGGTCCCGTCTTGTCCTCTTTGTCCGCACCGAAGCTGCTCAGCGAGACCACGTGTTTCACTTTGGCTTCCGTCAGCGCCTTCGCCAGCGCGTCCGTGGCCCGATCCTGCAGGCCCCGATAATTCTGCGCGGCCATATCGGGTGGAACCATGGCATAAACGCCCTCGGTGCCCGAAAATGCCTGGGCCAGCGCCGCAGCGTCCGTCAAATCGCAAACAAACGGCTCCGCCCCGAGTGCGGCCAGCGGCTTTAAACGCTCCTCGCTCCGTCCAAGCGCACGAACCTTCTTCCCTTTCGCCAACAAACCCTCCGCCGCCACGCGCCCGCTATGTCCCGTTGCTCCGGTGATTGCGTACATGGATGTCTCCTCTACCGACAAATATGGGATGAATTTATCTGCGGCCGGGATTCTCGAATCTGCGTTGCTGTTGGCGATCGATCCAGAGACGGCTAAAGCTCTGCGTGAGGGTCTGGGTCAAACGCCGTACTGTAGCCCGCGCGCCTTTCCACGCCGAAGGCTCAAAAGACCTGAGGCGCTCCGTACTTTTGCATCCTGTTCCGTTTTACGCCCGCGCCGGTTTGCTCGTGGCGGCCGGCGCCACCCTAAACTGCTTGCTCAGCGCCAATCCCTGCTGCTGATACGACGATCCGATCGCCTGCCCGTAAAGCTTGTCCGGCACGCTGGCCATCTTGTGGTACATCAGGCGGCCTACCACCTGGCTGTCCTCCAGCAAAATCGGCACCTCGTGGGCGCGCACCTCGAGCACCGCTTTCGTGCCCTTGATTTCTCCGGCCAGCCCGTAGCCGAATCCCGGATCGAAAAATCCCGCATAGTGCACGCTGAATTCCCCGATCGATGGGTCGAACTGCGTCATCTCCGCCGCCCAGTTCGAAGGGACGCTGATCCGCTCGCGCGACGCCAGAATATAAAAGTCGCCCGGGTCCAGCACCAGTCGCCGCGAATCCGGCGCAGCAATCGCGTCCCAGAATTGCGTGGCATCGTGCGCGCCGGCTTTGCTTAAGTCCACCGCCGGGCAATTCCGCTTGGCCTTGTACGCCACGACGCTCGATGGCCCGCTCCCCTGCAAATCGATCGACATGCGAATGCCACCGCCCAGCGCCGCCTTCGCCGGCACGTCGCCGTTTTCGCAGTAAACGAGCCCTTCGGTCACCTCGTATCGCTCGAGCGCATTGTCCGTCGCCGCCGGAGGATTGCCGCGCACGAAGCGCAGCTGCGTCAGCTTCGCGCCGGCGCTCAAAATAATCGGAAACGTCCGCGAAACAATCTCCACGTACAGTTCGCCCTTGTATCCCTTGGGAACCTGCTCGAATTCCTCGCCGCCGTCCGTCACCAGCCGCGTGAAAATGTCCAGCCGGCCCGTCGTGCTCTTCGGATTGGCCGCGCCGCTGATGTCAAACGGCAGCGCCAGCGCCTCCACCATCGGAATCACGAACACCGCTCCGCGTTCCAGCAGCGCCGGCCGGCTCAAATCGATTTCTGCCAGCTTCAGATCGTTGATCTTCGACTTGATCGACGACGCCCGCCCCGGCAGAAACCTCGCCTGCACGCGGTAAGCGATGTTTCCCAGCCGCAAATCCATTGACGCCGGCTGGATCTGGGCGTCATCAATCGGAATGTTCGGCAGAATCTTGCGGTTCTGAATCAGCTCGCGAATTTCCTGCGAAGGCAAAATTCCCGTCTTGCGCGGATCCCTCTTCAAATCCGCAAAAAGCGCAGCGTCCTGCGATGTCTTGCTCGTGCCCATGGGTATGCATTCTCGCAGCGGCGCGAACGTTCCGCAAGCTCCGCCCTCTTCTTTCTCCCTGAACTCTATGTTTTCTCCGCGCCCTCTATGGTGAGCCCCGGTTTTTCTCCGCGCCTTCGTGTCTCCGTGGCAAAATAAAATCATGAGCCAGGCACAAGCCGATCGAGCCCTAAAATTCCGCGCCCTGCACAAGCTTCCCGCGAAAGCCGGCGCCCCCATCGAATCCGCCGCGCCCGGCGCATTCATCATCCCAAACCCCTGGGACGCTGGCAGCGCCCGCATCCTCTTCGGCCTCGGGTTTGAGGCCCTCGCCACCACCAGCGCCGGCTTCGCCTTCTCGCTCGGCCTCCGCGACGGCGCCGTCACGCGCGGCCAGGCCCTCGCCCATTACCGAGCTATTGTCGACGCCACCGAACTCCCCGTCGCTGCGGATCTCGAGAAATGCTTCGGCGACGATCCTAAGACCGTCGCGGAAACGATCCGCCTCGCAGCCGCCACCGGCATCGTCGGCGGTTCGGTGGAGGACGCCTCCGGCGACGAATCCCATCCCATCTACGACCACGGCCTCGCCGTCGAGCGCGTCGCCGCAGCCGCGGAAGCCGTCCGCGCGCTCCCGTTTCCCTTCACGCTCACCGCGCGCGCCGAAAATTTCCTGCACGGCGTCCATGATCTCGACGATACGCTTCTTCGCCTGCAGGCCTATGCCGCGGCCGGCGCGGAGGTTCTCTACGCCCCGGGCCTGCCGAGCCTCGGGGCGGTCCGCATGGTCTGCACTGCGCTGGCTCCTCGCCCGGTGAACGTGCTCTCCGGGATGAAGGGATCGAGCTTCCCGGTCGCTGAACTGGCTGCCGCCGGCGCGCGTCGCATCAGCCTCGGCGGCGCACTCTACCGCGCCTCGCTCGGCGGGCTCTTCTCCGCCGCCCGCGAAATGAAGGACCGCGGCACCTTCCGCTTCATCGACGGCGCCCCGTCCATGTCCGAAATCACTTCGTACATGATCAAACCAAAAACCGACGCCGGCGCCGCCTAGCAGGCAGGCTCAGGCTGCACCACGGTCCTGCTCGCCCCCCAAATGCTGATTTGCGCCGAGGCCGGTCACGATCGCCACGATTTGACCTGTTCCCAGGCGCCAACTAAGATCAATCTGCTGCTCGCGCGGCGCTCCACCGGGCACGAGCCACAACTTACAGGTCACGGACATGTTTGAAACGCTAACCGAAAAACTACAGCGCACCTTCAAGAACCTGCGCGGCCAGGGCAAACTGACCGCCGAACATCTCGACGCCGCACTCGCCGAAATCCGCGAAGCGCTGCTCGAAGGCGATGTCAACCTCGGCGTCGCCGACGAATTCATCGCGCACGTCCGCGAAAAAGCTCTCGGCACGGACGTTCTGCTCCAGCTTTCGCCCGATCAGCAAGTCGTCAAAATCGTGCGCGATGAGCTTGCCGACCTTCTCGGCAAGGAAGCGCGCCCGCAATTCGGCTCGCGCCCGCCGTCGGTCTGGCTCGTCTGCGGCCTGCAAGGCTCCGGCAAGACCACTTCCACCGGCAAGCTCGGCAAGTGGCTCGGCGAACATGGCCACCGGCCGATCGTCGTCTCGACCGACGTCTACCGCCCCGCCGCCCGCGAACAGCTCGCGCAAGTCGCCAAAGCCACGGGCACGCCGATCTGGCCCGGTGCCGGGACGGACAAGCCCGTCGAAATTGTTCGCGGCGCGATGCGCGAAGCAAAACTTTCCGCGTGCGACGTGATCCTGGTCGACACCGCCGGCCGCCTGCACATCGACGACGAGCTGATGAACGAATTGCAAACTCTGAAGCGCGAGCTGAACCCCACGGAGATTCTGTTCGTCGCGGACGCGATGATCGGACAGGACGCCGTGCGCTCTGCCGGCGAATTCCACAAGCGGCTCGGCGTCACCGGCATCATCCTCACGAAGATGGATGGCGACGCGCGCGGCGGCGCGGCCCTTTCGATCCGCAAAGTCACCGGCGCGCCCGTGAAATTCGTGGGCGTGGGCGAAAAATACGACGCGCTCGAACCGTTTGTCCCCGACCGCATCGTCGGCCGCATTCTCGGCATGGGCGACGTGCTGGGGCTGATTGAAAAAGCGCAGAAAAACATCGACGAGAAACAAGCGCGCGAAATGGAGCGCAAGCTCCGCGAAAACGAGTTCACGCTCGAGGATTTCCGCGATCAGCTCCAGCAGATCCGAAAAATGGGCTCGATGGAGCAACTCATGGGCATGCTCCCGAAAATCGGCCCGTTCGCGAAAATCCCCAAGGACGCGCAAATCGATGAAAAAATGCTGAAATCCACCGAAGCGATCATCAATTCCATGACCGCCGCCGAACGCGCCAACGACAACCTCATCGACGGCAAGCGCCGCAAGCGCATCGCCCGCGGCAGCGGCACCACGGTCCAGGAGGTAAATCAGGTGCTGAAACAATATTCCGATATGCGCCGCATGATGAAGCAGTACGGCAGCATGGCCAAAATGAAAATGCGCGGCCTCGGCAAATTCGCCGGCCTCAAATAGAGAATCCCATGCCGATCGTGATGGATAACACGCTGAATCAGATTCGCGCCGCGGCCGCAAGCGGCGGCGATCGTGTTGAGCGCGCCCAGCGGCTCGCGGAACTCATCCGCAAACTCGGCAGCTACCGCTGGGTCGGCGTGTACGACGTGGACGCGGAAAACGTTTCGATCATCGCCTGGAGCGGTCCGGGCGCGCCGGAATATCCGGCGTTTCCGGTAAGCAAGGGACTCACCGGCGCTGCGATCCGCGAGAAGAAAGCCGTTGTCGTCGGCGACGTGCGCAACGATCCGCGCTACCTTACCGCCTTCGGTAGCACGCTGTCGGAAATCATTGTTCCGGTGCTCGCGCCGGGAGAAGACCGCGTGATCGGTACGATCGACGTCGAAAGCGAACAAGCCCACGCCTTCGGCCCGCGCGATCAGCAAATAATCGAGCAGTGCGCGCAAGCGGCTCTCCCGCTCTGGCTGCTCTACTAGACGCGTCTGGCGGCGATCAGGCGAGCTTCAGCGGGCGCTCGGTCCAGGCTACGTCCCAGTAGCGGCCGAATTTGCGACCGACCTCCGAATAGATTCCGACGGGCTTGAATCCGCAGCGTGAGTGCAGCGCGGCGCTCGCGTCGTTCGGCAGCGTGTAGCCGGCGACCAGGCGATGTACGTCTTCCTTCTTGAGAGCATCGAACAGCGCTTCATAGAGCCGTGAACCGATTCGCTTGCCGATGGCTTTCTGGTCGCAATAAATCGTCGTCTCGACCGTGGTGTCGTAGGCGGCCTTCACGCGAAACCCCGTGGTTCCGGCGTAACCGAGTACGACACCCTCATCCTCGGCCACCAGCAGCCGGTGCCTGCCCGTCGTGCTGAACTGCTCGAACCACCTATATCGCTTCTCGACGGTGTAAGGCTCAATGTCGAATGTCACAGCGGTGTTGAGCACATAGTAGTTGTAGATCTGGGTCAGCCGCGGCACATCGTGGCGTTCAGCGGGGCGAATCGATATCTCGGACATAGGGAACCTCTTGGCGAAAATAATAGCGTCAGCCCGGCCCGCCGTCTCGGTCCACTTTGGCCTGACGGAAGCCCAGATAGCGATTGGTGAATTCTGCCAGCTCCGCTATACTGTTCGGATTGAACAGGGGAGGAATTTGAAGTGTTAACGATACGCCTTGCCCGAATCGGCAAGAAGAAGCATCCATATTATCGTGTGGTGGTGACGGAGAAGACGCGGCCGCGCAACGGCCGTTTCGTGGAGATCGTCGGGACATACGATCCGCTCAAAAAGCCCGCAGCAGTCCAGCTCGAGCACGACCGGGTGCAGTACTGGCTCGGTAAGGGCGCCCAGCCCAGCGACACCGTACGCAGCTTGATACGCAGCAACCCCAAGCCCGCCTGACGCGTCCTACCACAGGTGAACCTGTTGATTACTCTTGTACACGCTCGAGCGAGTTTCCCCGCTGAGCACGTCAAGCTGTGGAGGAAACGCAATGAGGGAGCTTGTGGAATCCATCGCGAAGGCTCTTGTTGATCATCCAGACGACGTCATCGTACACGCTGTGGACGGTGAACAGGTAACGGTTCTGGAACTTAGGGTGCATCCTGAAGATCTCGGCAAAGTGATCGGGCGG
>CAZLWY010000114.1:0-2282 GCA_964563425.1 uncultured Acidobacteriaceae bacterium
GGCCTTCCGGCCGGATTGCAACTCATCGCGCCGGTCTGGGCGGATGCCGCGCTGCTGGGGTTGGCCCTGAGCCTCGAGAGTACGGGATTTGGCCAGGTGCTGCCGCCTGCGACAGAGGGAACGAATGAAGTCTGAACACCGGATGGCGGGCTCGTAGCTGGCCCGCGCGCAATCCTTGCCGGATCAAGCCAGGCCGGCTTTCCTCATCGGAATCGCGGGCGCATGCAGGTCGGCAGGATATCTCGGTGGCGTCGCCAGCAGGGAAAGCTTCGCGTGCAAGTCGTGTGCGATGGACGGTGACGCCAGGGCATGGCCGGAATTGGTTTCGCGAGCGCGGCGACGATAGGCGGCGGGCGTCATGCCGAGGGTTCTACGAAAGACCATTCCGAAATAGCTCTGGTCGCAGAAACCGATTTGCTGGCTGATGCTCGCCATAGATTCATCGGTATTGACCAGCAGTGTTTGCGCCCGTTCGATTCGATAGTTGTTGAGGTACTTCATAAAGGGAAGTCCGGTCACGTGCTTGAAAAAGCTCATAAAGTGCGACGCGCTCATTCCGCAGATGTGGGCGGCCTCACTGACCTGGATCGGGTCGCCGCAGTTTTCGCCCAGGTGACGAAACAGCGGCAGAAGCCGGTCGAGGGCATCCTGTTGCCGGCGGAAGGTCTCGACCGTGCCGGCGTAGGACGCGTACTGGTTGACGAGCAGCATGAGAGCCATCTTCAAATAGGTTTTTACCGTCAGGCGGGCACGCGGAGAAGATGCCGGCAGCTCCGAATGGATGCGAAGCATCATGTCCAGCACCTGGCGGGGTATGCCGGTTCTCGCGGGCACCACGTGAGGGAACTGGGAATCCTGAAGAAAAAACGGAGTCAGATATTCGGCACCGTCACTGGCTCCATCACAGCGAATCATATCGGGCTCGAAGAACAGTCCGACGATCGTGACGGGTGAGGAAGAACGCCATTCGATGCGGTGATACACCGTACTGCCCACCACAGCAAGATCTCCTTCGCTCATTCGTAGAAGCCGGTCCTGAATGTGATAATCCGCCGAACCGGAACAAAGATACGACACCTCGAAATATTCGTGCCGGTTCATACGGATACGGTGCCGGTCGTTTCCGCTCAGGAACGCAACGTCGACCGGACAAGCCATATCGAAGGGCCAACTATGCACGCCCTGGGCGTTAATTTGAGGCTCGACCACGCTGAAGTGATCCTGGCACGACTCTTTAGGAACGTTGATGCGCGAGACACTTGCAGGCGACCGCGTTCCAGAGCGCTCGACCATGGCACGTTCCTCCTTCCGCCGTGTGGTTCGCAATTCGGTTTCCCTGCGTGTTCGGACCATAAGGACATCCACGATTCCGATATCTATGTATCCAGAAGCTCTCCGGACCGCAAGGGAAAAATCTTTCGAGTGTCCGGTTGACCCACAAGCGAGTGTGCCACGTGTGGCGATCGGCAGATGAGGCGCGAAACGAGAAAGGCGGCCGGTCAGTCGCCGAGAGTGTAACAAGTCGCAAACCTTCTGCTGCATCGAAGATTCAATAGTCCTTATCGGTATTTTTGATGACGACGGTTCGGGTGCCAATGCGCCGCCGCGGTCGCCGCGCTCTGCTTTTCGCGAGATGACCTCCGCGTCGAGGATGTTCAGAAAACATTGTGGAAATTCAACAGACTTGAATCACAAGGGCGAACGAAAATCGCCGGTGTGGGCTTGTGCGAAAGAGTCGAACCGCTCGTCTGTCGTGACCTTCGGGCGATGAAACATGAAAATTTCACGGCGTGAATTTACCTGGATCGCAGGCGGCGCGGTGGCCCTGCAGGCATTTTCCGGAGGCGTTGGCGCTACCAGCGCGGCGGCTCTGCCCGAGAGTGCCGACGACGTGGCATCACTGAGCCTGGCTGAAGCCGGAGCGAAGCTTCGCGCGCGGCAGTTGAGTTCCGTTGATCTCACGCGGGCGTGTATCCAGCGCATCGACGTTTACAATCGCCAACTCAACGCATTCATCACTGTGCCCAAATCGGAGGCGCTCGCTTCCGCCGAAAGGGCCGACGGTGAAATCAAGGCAGGCCGCTACCGGGGACTGCTGCACGGCATCCCCTTCGCCGCCAAAGACAACATTGATTCGTCGGCGATCCGTACGACCGGCGGTAGTGCACTTTTCGAAGATCGCGTGCCTGCCGAGGATGCGCCCGTCATCGCCCGACTGAAACAGGCCGGTGCGGTCCTGATCGGCAAGACCAACCTCCAGGAGTTTGCGCTGGGCGCCTCCA
>CAZLWY010000115.1:0-39294 GCA_964563425.1 uncultured Acidobacteriaceae bacterium
TCGGTGAAAATGGCCCCGATCATCAAGCAGCTCTACGCGCAAATGCCCGAGCCGAAATGGGCGATTTCCATGGGCGCCTGCGCCACATCCGGCGGCGTTTTCAACAACTACGCCATCGTGCAGGGCGTCAATCAGGTGATCCCCATTGACGTCTACGTGCCCGGCTGCCCGCCGCGCCCCGAAGCCTTGCTCTACGCCGTCTTTCAGCTTCAGAAAAAGATCGACAACGACCGCGGCAGCTTCCTGCGCTCTCTGAATTTCAACAAAAGCTAGTAGCGCCTGCCTCCCGCCGGCTCTTGGCCTTTGATTTGCGCGGAGAACAACGCCACCCGTTTCGCTGCAACTCGGTTGTCTCGCGGTTACGAACCGTGGATCACGCGTTCAGGCGAGATAAACAGGTGATCGCGGGAATGCCTTTGGCCGCTCGGGCCCCTTACACGGCAGATACGGTCGACAACTCAACAACCGTCGCCGTCCCGCCATCAAACTCGACCACGCGTCCGCCGGCAAACTGCTCGCGCCGCACGTAGCCCATGCCGACAGCCGGCCGGAAATGTGGTATCGCCGCGGCACTGCTGACGAATCCGATCTCGGACCCATCCGGCGCGCGCAGCTTGGTTCCCGGAGCGGGTGCTTCGGTGGTCGAAAACCTCAACGACACGCGTTTGCGGTTGACATGCCCCCGCGACCGCACGCGTTCGACGATCTCCTGCCCGGTGTAGCACCCCTTGTTGAAGCTGATGTGCGTGTTCTCCAGGGCCGCCTCGTGCGGAATCATGGCCTCATGGAAGTCCGTCGGATACCAGGGCACGCCCACTTCGAGACGCAGCGCGGTCAGCGCGTCCATGCCGATCGGCTCGCCGGATTGCGCGCGCACGGCCACCAGCAGTTTTTCCCAGAGCGGCGCGAGAGCCTCGCGCGCCCCGATGAATTCCGCCCCCAGCTCACCGAAATGTGAGCGCCGCACAATCTGGCAAGCGATGCCGTCGACGGCTACGTGCTCAACAGCCATCGCGGGCATCTGCTCAAGCTTCACGCCGCAAACCTGCTCGACCACTCGCGCCGCCCGCGGCCCTTCCACCGCCGCACTGCCGATAGCGTCGGTCAGATCCTGAACCTTGACGTCGGAAGCGATAATGAATTTCTTCAGCGTTGCGATCGTGCGCTCGCGCGCCGACACGTGCGTCCGCACCAGCACGCTCTCCGCTTCCACGTAAATCTCGAGCTCGGACAAAATGCGCCCCTGTGGATTCAGCAGCAGCGCCAAAATCCCGCACCCATTCTCCAGTGCCTGAATGTTATTGGAGGTAATCGCGTGCAGATATTTCACCCGATCGCGCCCGGCGATCCGGAAACTAGCGCGCCAGCTCGTGTCGAACAGCGCCACGCTCTGCTTGGCCGCATCGTATTCCCGCTCGAGGGTCGAAAAAGACGCCGGTAACAGACATCCTTCGAATTCGGCCAGCCGCGCCCCCGAGGCTCGATGCCATTCGGTTAAACAAGATTCGGTCATAAACCCTTCCACTCGCGATCATGGTATCAGATGCGCCGGGCCCCGCGCCGACGCATCGGCCCAGCCGAGTATGCTAACTTTATGTGATCCATGAACCTCGGCGTTTACATCCAGGTCCCGTTCTGCCAATCGCGCTGCACCTACTGCAATTTCCACACCGGCGTGGTCACCCGCGACCGTTACGAGCCCTACGCCGGCGCCATTTGCCGCGAAATCGAATCCTCCGAACTCGCCGAAGGCTCCGCAGCCGACACTGTTTATTTCGGCGGCGGCACTCCCAGCCTGCTCGATCCCGCCTTGCTGGCGCGCATGATGGCCACGCTGCGCCAAACTACCGGCGCGCCACTCACCGAAGTCACCCTGGAAGCGGATCCCGAGACCATCTCGCCGCAAAAAGCCGCCGCGTGGCTGGCCGCGGGCTTCAACCGCATCAGCCTTGGCGCCCAATCCTTCGACGACCGCGAACTCGCAACCGCCGGCCGCGTGCATCGCCGCGAGGACGTTTACCGCGCGGTTGAGAGTTTGCGCGCGGCCGGCTTCCGCAACATCAGCATGGACCTGATCGCCGGCCTCCCGCACCAGACGCGCGAATCCTGGGAATCCTCGGTCGCGCAGCTGGTGCGCTTGTTGCCCGAGCACGTCTCGGTCTATATGCTCGAAATCGACGAAGACAGCCGCCTGGGCAGGGAAGCGCTCGCCGGTGGCGGCCGCTACAGCGCCGAAGCGATCCCCAACGACGACGCCATGGCCGATTTCTACGATCACGCCTCAGCGCGCCTGGCCGCCGCCGGCTACGACCACTACGAAATCTCCAACTGGGGTCTGCCCGGCCGCCACTCGCAGCACAATCTCAAGTATTGGCGCCGCGAGCCCTACCTCGGCCTTGGCGCCGGCGCTCACTCCTTCAACGGCTCCCAGCGCTGGGCCAACGTTCACGAGCCGGACCGCTACGTCACGCTGATCGAGCGCGGCGGCTCTGCCCGCGAGCAGCTGGCAAATGTTTTCCCGCCGGATGCGCTCTCGGAGGAGTTTTTTCTAGGTCTGCGCCAGCTCGAAGGCATCGACTTCGAGCGCATCGAGCGCGAATACGACCGCGAGCCCTGGATGCACGATCGTCTCGCGACGCTCCGACAGCGTATTGATCAGCTCCGCTCAGACGGCTTCATGGAAGTGGACGGCCCGCGTCTGCGAATCGCACCCGGTCGCCTGACGGTCTCAAACGAAATCTTCGTTCAGCTGCTGTCGTAGGATGGGCAGGCGAAAGGGTGTCCATGCAGCGCCGTGCGTCAGCAAGGAAGGGAACCGCCGGCTAATTCTCGAGGCCCAATCCGCGAATCTTCGTCAGCAGCGTCTTGTAGGAAACACCGAGCTTTTCGGCCGCCCGCGTCTTGTTCCACTTCGATTCGCGCAGGGCGTTCTGAATCTTGAATCGCTCCACATGCGCCACGGCCCGTTGCGACACCTCATCGAGCGACCCGTCCCAAAGAAACCGTTCTTCCAGCATCCCGTCGGGCAATTCCGCCGCCGTGGGCTTGGCGGCCGGAAGCTGCAGCGCCGCGGCATCCAGCTCCGATCCCCTGGCCAGGATGGCCGCTCGCTCGATGGCATTTTGGAGTTCGCGCACGTTCCCAGGCCACGGATACGTCCGCAGCCGCGCCTTTGCGCCGGCGCCAAGCGTTAGCCCCGGCTTGCGGAATTCACGCCGAAACCGCTCCAGGAAATTTTCGGCCAGCAGCAACACATCATCGCCGCGATCGCGCAAAGGCGGGATCGTGATCGGCACGCCTGCAATCCGGAAATACAGATCCTCGCGAAAACTCTTATCCGCCACGGCCGCCCGCAAATCCTTGTTCGTCGCCGTCACAATACGGACATTCGTCTCGATCTCCTGTGTCCCTCCCACGCGCTCGAATTTCCTATCTTCCAGCACGCGCAGCAGTTTGCTCTGCGCGGCCAGCGGGAGCTCGCCGATCTCGTCCAAAAAAAGCGTCCCGCGGTGCGCCAACTCGAGCTTGCCCATCTTTCGCGCGCCCGCGCCGGTGTATGCGCCGCGCTCGTGCCCGAACAACTCGTTCTCCACGAGTCCCTCGGGGATCGCCGCGCAGTTGAGCGCCACAAACGCCTGCTCGGCCCGCGGGCTCAAATGATGAATCGCCCGCGCAAACAATTCTTTACCGCTGCCGCTTTCGCCCAGCAGAAGCACGGTGGAATCCGTCGCCGCCACCCGCTGCGTCATCTCGCTGGCGTCCTTCATCGAGGAATGCTCGCCCACGATCCGGGGAAATCCGTACCGCACCGCATATTCTTCGCGCAGAAGCAAATTCTCGCGCAGCAATTCCTGCTGCCGCGCCCCGCGCTCGAGGAGCAGCCCCAAGTGATCCAGGTCGACGGGCTTCTGAATGAAATCGAACGCGCCTTCCTTCATCGCTGTCACGGCTTCCTCAACCGACCCGTAGGCCGTCATGATGATTACCGGCAGCGTCGGCTCCACGCGCCGCGCTTCGCGTAGCACTTCGATTCCCGAATTTCCGGGAAGTTTTAAATCGGTGAGAACCATCAGATAGCGCCGCGAGCGCAGCTTGTCGACCGCGGCATTCCCGTCGGGAGCTTCTTCGACCGTGTAACCGGCCCGCTCGAGGGCCTTGCGCAACATGGCGCGCAGCTCGGCTTTATCCTCGACCAGTAGGACGGGCTCCATCGTGGAAATTCTTTAGCGCGCCCAGCCGGAATCGCCGCCCGACTTGCGCAGATCGTCTTCCGCGTCGTCGATGGCCTGCTGGTCGGCCTCGATCGCTTTCTGCTTCGCGTCGATCGCCGCGGTTTTATTGTTGATGTCGCTGCGGGTCAATTCCTGCTGCAGGCCTTTGTTCGGGTCGCTGTAATTCTGCAGATTCAGCACGCCGAGCTCACGCTGCATTACTTCCAGATCCTCTTTGTCGCGCGCCAGCTTCGACCGCAGCGTGGCAAATTTATCTTTCCAGGCCTTCTCGCTGTCGGTCCCGGATTTCGACTTGTCGTCGGCATTCGCGTCGCCGCCGTCTTTCGTCGCGTCCTCCGTCTTGCCTACGGTCGAGACCGTTCCGCCGGGCAGATTGTCATTGTCGAACACCCGCGCCGGCTTGGGCTGATCCTTCTTAGCCTCACGCGCCTTTCTCGCCGCATCGGCCAGAGATTCTGCCGGCGGGGCGGAGGACTCTACCGTCGCGGACGTGGTCGCTGAATGGTCGCTGTTGCCCGCCGGAGCCTGCTGAGCCGGATCTGCCTTCGTATTGGCCTCTTGGGCCCAGCTGCCGGCTGGAATCGCCAAAATCGCCGCTGCCGCGGCCCATGACAGTATCGTGCGCATGGCTACGCCTCCCGGAATCGCCTGAATCCCATTCCTGTATACCAGTTTAGATGCGCGCTGCCTGTGAGGGGAATAGAGTCGGTGCGTTCTCCTGCCGCAAAGGTAACCACAGCAGGAATTCAGCCCCGCCCCCGGGCCGGTTGCGCGCTTCAATGCTTCCGCCGTGCTGTAGTGCCACTTTCTGCACCACGGCCAGACCCAGCCCGGTGCCCTCGGCTTTCGTTGTATAGAACGGCAGGAATATTTTCTGCAAGTCGCGCTCAGGAATTCCAGGGCCATTGTCCGCGACGCAGATCCGCTGCCATTTTCGCCCGCCGAGCTCCTCCTGCGTTCCGGAGATCGACACATGCGCCGGCTTCCCGGCGGTCACGGCCGCTGACTCGGCCCCGTTGCGCGACAGATTCAGCAGGGCCTGTCGCAGCAGCGCCTCATCTCCTGGCAACTCCAGGAATGCTCCCTCGCTCGCGAAGCCGCACTGCGGCATCGATTCCCGGAGTTCCTCCACGATCTTCTCGACCAGCGTATCCATCGACACCGTCTCGTAGCAAATTTCCAGCGGCTTCGCGAATTTCAGGAATTCCGTCACCACGTGCGTCAGCGCCCGCGTCTGATCCAGGATCTTTTCGGCCGATTCGCGCGTCTCGCCCGGCTTCGATTCGCTGCGGATCATCTGCGCGTATCCGGAAATCGTCGCCAGCGAATTCTTGAATTCGTGGGCGATGCCTGCGGACATTTCGCCCAGCGCGGCCAGATTTTCCTTCCAGCGGATCTGCTTCTGCAGTGCCGTCAGCTCCGTCAGGTCGCTCATCAGGCACAGCGCCCCGCTCACCTTTATCTCCGGTTTCCGCGGGGGATCGGAAACATTCCGCCGCACCGTCATCCGCGCCCGCTGATATATCGGAGAAATCGTCACGCCCAATCGCCGGACTTCGCCGTTCGCGGTGAGGTGTTCCACCTCGCCGCGCTGAATCGTTTTTCCGTCGCGCAGGCACGCCGTAAGCATCTGCGCAAGACCCGACTCTTGTCCGAGCACTTCCTTATAGGAACGGTAGCGCATCGGACGCAGACCCAGCGCCTCTTCCGCCGCCGGATTTGTCGAGCTGATTGCTCCCGTGGCGCTCACCAGCAGCAGCCCGGTCGGCATGTTCCGCGTCACTTCCTCGGTCATGCGCTCGGAATCCTGCGCGCGCTCCTGCGCCAGCACGTGCAGCCGCGCCAGCTCCTTTTCCTGCGCTCGCAGCTTTTCGATGACGCCCTGCATGGACGCGGAAATGAAAACGGACGCGTTATCCCGCTCGTCCGCGCGTTCCTCCCAGCGGTCCCTGGCCGCCGATTCCATCCGCGTGAATTTCCGGATCATGATGATCATCGCCAGCAGCGTACCGATCAGCAAAGTGACCATTACGAGCGCTTCGACAAGCCCGATGGGTGGCGTGGCATGTTGGACGACCGGCGGGAGATTCATCCTTCCGCCTCCGTGTCGCGATTTGTGTTTTGCCGGCGCTTCATTTCATGGCTCTTATCGCACCATCATCAGCGAGAGGTACCAGGTGATCAGCGGAGTGCCGAAAAACATCACCAGCACCGCCGCCATACCCAAAAACGTCCCGAACGGCAGCTCGTAATCCGATCCCTTGCGCTTGGCCATCATGAATGCCAGCCCGAGAACGCTTCCCAGCACCGATCCGGCCAGAATCGTCAACAACGTTCGCTCGAGCCCCAGAAAAGATCCCGCCATCAGCATCATTTTCACGTCGCCCAGGCCCATCCCTTCGCGCCCGCGCAGCCGGAAGTATGCCTCCGCCACCGCCCACAGCAGCCCGCTTCCCACGGCCGCTCCCAACAGCGCGTCGGCCAGCGAGAGCACCGGCGCGGGGGGAGGGTAGGCGAAGAGCCTGTTCGCGATCCAAAGCGCGCTGCCGTCGGAAGGCTTCGTCACCAGACTCAACACCAGCCCGGCGGCAAATCCCGAATAGTTCACAACGTCCGGCAAAATCCGCTCGCGCATGTCCGTGAAGATCAGCACAATCATGAGCGAGGAAAAGATCGCCCACTTCAGCGCCTCGGTCGTCAGCCCGAAGGTGAAATAGCAGCTCCAGAACAGCGCTCCGGTCAGCAACTCCACCACCGGATAAATCCACGAAATCGGCGTCTTGCACGCCCGGCATTTGCCTTTGAGCAGCAGCCAGCTCACCACCGGAATGTTGTCCCACGGTTTGATCGCAGCTCCGCATTTCGGGCAAGCCGAAGCCGGCAGCACAACCGACCTCCGCTCCGGAATCCGCACAATGCACACGTTCAGAAAGCTGCCGATCACCAGACCGAACAGAGCTGCGAACACGCCGATCAGCGCAGGGGAAGTCACCTGTGAATTCTGCCACATCAACGCGGCCAAGCGTCCCAGCCCCCGCGCGGTCGTGCCCCAACCGCTAACGCGCAGAGGTTTTCAGGTAGCTCACCCCGGCTCGTTGGGGTGGGGCTGTTCGGCTCGGGTTTTGCGACTTCCGCCCGGGCGGAGTCCGCCGCGGAGGACTGCGCTCGGCGCCCATTGGTGAAGTGACGCCGCCCACCGGTCTCGAACGCGATTCGACGGGTCGCGCGTGCATATCCCCGATCGAAAAGCTGTGGCATCCTTGGCAATTCGTGCGCATCCGATCCTGAGACGATAGAAGAGACCCAGTAAGTTCCTTGTGTTCGTCGCGCAACCAGAAAGGGAGTAACTCGCATGCCCAAGCTCGAAGGCAAAGTAGCCGTCGTCACGGGTGGCAATAGTGGCATTGGTCTTGCCACCGCTCGGCGATTCGTGTCGGAAGGCGCGTATGTGTTCATTACCGGACGACGCCAGGCGGAACTTGACGCGGCCGTGAAGCTGATCGGAAACAACGTCACTGGCGTCCAGGGCGACGTCTCAAATCTCGCCGATCTCGACAAATTGTACTCCACGGTCAAGCAGCAGAAGGGCCGCCTCGACATCGTCTTCGCGAACGCGGGTGGTGGCGTCTTTGCGCCCCTGGGCGCGATCACCGAGGAACAGTTTGATCAGACATTCAACTCCAACGTGAAGGGTCTCCTGTTTACCGTACAAAAGGCTCTCCCGCTGATGGTCGAGGGTGGTTCGATCATCCTCAACGCCTCGATCGTCTCCATCAAGGGAATGCCGGCGTTCAGCGTATACAGCGCGACCAAGGCGGCCGTACGATCGTTCGCCCGGTCGTGGACCAACGACCTGAAAGATCGCAAAATTCGCGTGAATGCGGTCAGCCCGGGCCCAATTGACACGCCCGGAGTAAGGGGTTTGGCCCAGAATCCGGACCAGCTCCAGCAGATTACAGCGGGTCTGGTGGCCTCCGTGCCGATGGGTCGCATGGGCACGTCGGACGAGATCGCCAAAGCAGTCGTGTTCCTGGCGTCTGATGACAGTAGCTTCGTTACCGGCATTGAGCTCTTCGTCGATGGCGGGATGGCCCAGGTCTAACGGGCATCGGCGGGGAGGGTCCGAATACCGCGAGAATCTGGGGTTGTATTCCTCCGTGGCCCGGAGGCCTGCTCGGCGGACCCGAGGTTCAGGCTTTTGCTTTTTCCGTCTATACTGCCCGCATGCCGAACCTCGAATCCGCGGCGAGGCTCCGCATCCGCCGCGGGACGCCGCGCGACGTGCCGGCAATCGTAGCTCTGATCCGCGGCCTCGCAAAATACGAGCGGCTAACCCGGGATTGCCGCACCGACGCTCGCCGCCTGCGTCGTGATGGTTTCGGTCGCCATCGCTACTTCGAGACGCTTGTCTGCACCAGCGCCGGCCGCACCATCGGATTTGCCGTGTATTACTTCGCCTATTCCACCTTCGCCAGCGCACCAGTCCTTTTCATCGAGGACATCTTCGTCGAGTCCCACGAGCGCGGTGGCGGCGCCGGCACGGCGCTGATGAAAGCTCTCGCCCAAGTCGCTGTCCGCAAGCGCTGCAGCCAGATGGAATGGATCGTCCTCGATTGGAACACCCCGGCCATCCGCTTCTACCGGCGCTTCGGTGCCCGCCTCGACAGGACCTGGGTCTTAACACGCCTCTCCGGTTCGAATATTCTTCGTCTGGCGGGTTTGCCTGGATCGGCCTCGTAGGGGTATCCGCCGCCTTCCGCCGCCTTCCGCCGGTTCCCGCCACGCACGACGTAGGGTATATTTGTTTTCTCACCCGATGCCATCCTGGTACGAGAACAGAATCCGCCGCTACGAACAGATGCGCTTCGACCAGGAACCGAAGCGCCGCACGCTGCCATTCGCCTGGGGCGTCGAACACATCGGCGGCAATGCGCTTGACCCGCATCCGGAAGATTTTTTCAACCGCTACATCGCCGATGCCGTCGCCCAAAGTGATGCGTGGTATGCCATCGAACCGGCCACCGACTACGCGCTTGCCGAAAATGTTCTGACATTTTCCAGCGCGATCACCTCGCCGTGGCCTGAAAATAATCGTGTCCACGCACAGTTTTTCCCCGCGCGCCGCCGCTCCCATAACGGCACGCGCGGCCCGGGGGTCGTCGTGCTCGCGCAATGGAACGCAAAATGGCACGAACAGCAAAACGTCTGCCTGTGGCTGAACAAGCTCGGTCTGACGGCGGTAAAAATGAGCCTGCCGTACCACGACCGTCGCGCGATTCCGGATCATCCGCGCGCCGATCATCTGGTCGGCCCGAATCTCGGCCTCACGATGCAAGCCGGGCGGCAGGCAGTCCTCGACGTCCGCCGCACGTTGGCCTGGCTCGCGCAAGAAGGCTACGGCCCGCTAGGAATTCTCGGCACCAGCATCGGCTCTGCCATCGGCTTCATCACCATGTGCCACGAGCCGGCTGTGCGGGCCTGCGCGTTCCTGCACGCGTCCACATATTTTGGGGACGTGGTGGCCACGGGGCTCACCACGAAAACAGTCTGGGATCCGATTTCAGCCGCAGGAATCACGCACGAGCAGCTACGCCACTACTGGTCGCCGATCAGCCCGTTTCCCTACGTCGGGCGTCTGCCCGGAGCGGAGAAAAAGCTCCTTTTGATCACCGCGAAGTACGATCCCACCTTTTGGCCGGAGTACACGGAAGCGCTCGTAAGCAAACTGCGGGACGAAAACGTAACCTTCGAGCGCCTGTCACTGCCCTGCGGCCACTATTCGCTGGGAGTAAAGCCCTTCAGTTTCCTAGCCGGGCACCGCTTCGGCAAATTCCTGCAGAAGTCGCTAACAAACAAAAAAACGATTGTCTCCAGGTCCTCTGTGTTCTGCTTTTGACCTTCTATCGAAGCAGTGCTGCAAAAGATCCTTTCGCCACCTCGCACGCAATGGCCTCAATATCCGGTGCAAGCGAGCGATCCGAATCCACCGCCGGAGAAAGCCCGCGAACAATGTCATACGCCTTGCGCGTTTCAGGTCCAGTCCGCAGCGGCGCCAGCAGGTCGAGCCCCTGGCACGCCGCCAGCAATTCGATCGCAAGAATGTTCTCTAGATTTGCGAGCATCGGTTCCAGCCGGCGCGCCCCGCTCATGCCCATCGAAACATAGTCCTCCTGATTTGCCGACGTGGGGATCGAATCCACCGAATGCGGAGCAGCCAGCGGCTTTAGTTCACTCGCAAGCGCCGCCGCCGTCACCTGCAAAATCATGAAGCCGGAATTGAGGCCCGCGTGGCGGACCAGAAAAGCCGGCAACATGCTCGTCTGCGGATTCGTCATCTGCTCGATGCGCCGCTCCGAAATCCCGCCAAGCGTCGCCATGGCCACGGCCATTTGATCGGCGGCCATCGCCAGCGGCTGGCCGTGGAAATTGCCACCGCTGATCACTTCGCCGGCACCGTTGGCGGCGAAAACGAGCGGATTATCCGTGGCGCTGTTGAGTTCGATCGTGAGCGTTGCGCGGACCTGCGCAAGCGAGTCGCGCACCGCACCGTGAACTTGCGGAGCGCAGCGCAGGCTGTAGGGATCCTGCACGCGTGGATCCTTTTCGGGTGAACGATGTGACTCCCGAATTTCACTGCCGCGATTGAGGCGTTCGATGTTGCGCGCGGTGACCGCGTGACCCGCGTGAGGCCGCACGCGGCCGATGCGTGAGTCGAACGCGGTGGGGCTGCCGCGCAGGGCATCGAGGGAAAGCGCAGCGGCGACATCGGCAGTGTCGACCGCGATCTCGGCTTCGCGAAGAGCAAGGGTCAATAGAGCCAGCATTCCCTGCGTGCCGTTCAGCAGCGCGAGGCCTTCTTTGGCCTCCAGCACCAGCGGCGCGATTCCTGCGGCGCGCATCGCTTCTGCTCCGGTCATCGAGGCGCCTTGGAAGATCGCGCGGCCTTCGCCGATCGCGACTTCCGCTAGGTGCGCGAGCGGCGCCAAATCGCCCGAGGCCCCGACCGAACCCTGCGAGGGAATCACGGGATGCAGGCCGCGATTCAACATCGCCACGAGCGTTTCGGCGATCGCCGGTCGCACGCCGGAGAAGCCCTTGGCGATCGCATTGGCGCGCAACGCGATCATCGCGCGCACGGTTGTTTCACCGAGCGGGGCGCCGACTCCGCAGGCGTGGCTGCGTACCAGATTCAGCTGCAGCTGGCGAATTTCGTCGCGCGAGATGCGTGTCGACGCCATTTTGCCGAAGCCGGTATTTACGCCGTACACCGCCGTTTCGGCTTCGATGAGTCTTTCGACCACAGCGCGCGAGGCGTTCATCCGCTCGCGCGCGGAAGCTGCAATTTCCGCTTCGGCTCGGTCGAATACGATTCCGTAGAGGGATGCGAGAGCAAGATGCTCGCCGTCGATGGCGACTTTGTTCACGGCTTTACGCCCGTGCCGATCACGATTTCGAGGGGCATCGAGAAGCCCGAACCGTCGGCAAAATTGCGCAGGCCCTGGTGGATTTCGCTTTCCACCCTGCCGCGCATTTCCGGCGTCAGTTTGGCGATCAGCGGGCGAAACGGAGCGGCCACTTCGGTGAATTGCTGCCAATACTCCTCGGTTGTTCCTTCCCAACGCCCGACGACGGTGCGCACTTCCTCGCGCGCGTCGGCAAACCCCGCGGCTTTCAGCTTGCTGGCCAGCAATCCGCGCTCGCCGAACATGAACGCATGCGGCGCGTCAGGGTCCGGCTTGGGAGCTTCGATGTACTTCATCAGAACGCCGATCGTCGCGCCCAGAAACGGCTGCTCGCGCGTGCCCCAGACGACGAACGAGACGCGCCCGCCCGGCTTCAGCACACGGAGGCATTCGCGAAACGCCTTCCGCTGATCGACGAAAAACATGATACCGAAACGAGAGGACACCACGTCGAACGAATTGTCCGGGAAGGGAAGCGCTTCCACGTCCGCGACACGGAACTCGATGTTCGGAAGGTTTCGCGCCTTCGCGAGCTCGGCGGCGAAGGCGATCATTCCCGGGCCGACGTCCGTGCCGATCACCTGGCCCGCCGGGCCAATCGCTTCCGCAATCGGGATCGCGGGATCGCCTACGCCGCTGGCGAGATCGAGCACGCGGCTCCCCGCACCCAATTGCGCCGCTTCGAGCACCGCATCGGTTGCCCCGCGCGTGAATGCCGAAAGCTGGGGTTGCCACTTGCGCCAGGCGGCGACGGTATCGGCGTCGGTCCATTCCTGGGCGAGCTTCTCGCGGAATCGAGCGAGTTTTGCGGGATCGGGAGCGCTCATTTGGCGCCTTTCAAGACGTGTCCGTCGCCATCGGCCGCCACATGCGCGTGCGACGGTGAAAAGTACTTGCGATATTTTTCGGGCATCGATTTCGGACGGCCTTGATGGTCGCAAATCACGTGCGTGGTTTCGCCGGTCGCCAATAATTCGTCTTCGGGCTGACGGAAAATCTCATAGCCGAATCGCAGGGTGCGCCGGTCGTAGCGCGTCACGCGGGTACGAACCACGAGTTCGTCGTCGAACCGTGCCGGGCGTTTGTAGCGGCAGGATGCCTCGGCGACGACGATCAGCGTGTCGTCCTCGGTTTCCATCTTTCTATATTCGAATCCGAGATGCCGGCACATCTCCACGCGGCCAACCTCGAACCATGTGAAATAGTTTCCATGATAGACCACGCCCATCTGGTCTGTTTCGGCATAGCGAACTCGGACGTTGGAGTCGGCAAAGTCTTTCATCGGCACCTAGGATTTGCCCCACTTCGGGGGGCGTTTTTCAAGGAACGCGGCAACACCTTCGCGAAAATCCGGGGTGGCGCGGATATCGGCGCTGGCTTCAATGGCGCCCTCCAGCTCGGCGCGGATGGCGACGCGGTCGAAATTCAACAGCAGCCGTTTGGTCATGGCCACCGCGCTGGGGCTGGCGGCGAGCAGTGTGGCGGCAATTTCACGGGCACGGTCCATCAGCGATTCCGGCGGGGCGATCTCGGTGATCAATCCCATGCGCAGGGCTTCGGCGGCATCGATGATGCGGCCGGTGAACAGGAGATCGCGCAAATGCCGGTCGCCGACGCGCCGGCGCAGAAAGACAGATACGAGCGCGGGCATGAAGCCAAGTTTTACTTCCGTGTAGCCGAATTTAGCTTCCGGGACGGCCAGGGTGAAATCGGCGAGCGTGGCGATCCCGCAGCCTCCGGCAATGGCGGCACCGTTCACGGCGGCGATCACGGGCTTGGGAAAGCTGTGGAGACGATAGAGCAACTTGGTCATGCGGCGCGCGTCTTCCAGATTTTTCGGAAGTGTCTGACGAGCCACGGTTTGAAGTTCGTCCAGATCCATGCCGGCGCAGAAGGCTTTGCCAGAGCCGGTGATAATGACCACGTTCGCGGCGTCTTGCTCGGCATGTTGCAGCGCGCCGAGCAGGTCGGTGATCATTTGCGCGGAGATGGCGTTGCGTTTTTCGGGGACGGTGAGTGCGATCGTGGCGACGGCGTTGTCGTGTTGATAGGTGAGTGTCGGATAGCCCAAAGATCAACCCCCGGTCATTCAGGCACGGACAAAGATAAACACCTATTGGGGAAAAAATCAAAGGCATCTGAACAACAGGCTATTTCGAATAAGACGCCTCGCAATTGCTGGCCGGGCGCCGAATCGCGGCGCCGGAGCGGTATTGCAGCTTTGCGAATTCGTAGAAGGCTTCGAGGACAAATTCGCCAAAGCGATATCCGGCGGCGCGGAAGACTTCACCGTGGTCGCGCCAGACGACGAAGCAGGTGCCGACGAGGAAGAGGCGATGCAGACGCCAGATCAGGCGCGAAAGTGCCGGAAGGCGCCCCGCACGTATCCTTGAAAGCATCGAGGCCTGGAACCTGAGGTGGCCGGCCTCGTCCTGTAGAATCCGGCCGCTCAGCGCGCCGAGAAATTCCGAAGCCGTCGCGTCGCCGAGCGCACGATAGTAGGGCACAGCGATGATCTCGGCGGTCACCAGAACCCGCAGAGACAGCTCGAGGCCAGCCAGCGCGCGCAGGCGGCGGAAAATGGAGTCGATCCAGTGCTTCGAAAGACGCGGAATGCCCTGTGCGTCCATGAAGCGGCCGAGATCGGCGCTATGGCGCTGCTCCTCTTTCACGAAAAGCGCCAGGGCCTGGGAGAAATGCGCGTCGCCCACGCTCTCCGCGTATTTTCGACCCCGCTCTTGAAGGCGGCGGCCCTCTGCGCCCTCGCCGAGCTGGAACTGCGCGATGGATTCGGCGATCGCGCGGCGCTCGGCATCGGTGAGCCGGTAGGAGTCGGGTCCAGGGAGTTCGCGTGGGTCGAGGCCGTTGGCCAGAAAGTAGGAGCACCAGCGTGCCGAGACGGCGGAACGGGAGTCGATTGAGTCGGGCATGTATTTCTCCTCTCGCGCTTTATAGTGCAAAGTACTTTACATCGATCGGACGGAAGGTGCAACTGAATGGAGCGTCCGATTGCAGGGGAATGCGAATGCATCGCACAGGCACACAGGGCATTGAGAAAAGCGGAATACGTTACACACACAGGACGACTGCGGGATCGCGACGCCGCACCCGTAGGAGACGGGATGATCCACACCGAGGCCCGCTAATTCGCTTTGGGAGCCTCAGGCTCGCAGACGTATTTTTCGCGGAGTTCCTCCGTGAGGGCACACGCTATGGCGAGCGATTTGGCGTCGATGCCGGTCGAGACGCCGCGGGCGGAAAGCGTGGCGAGGACGGCTTCGGTGGGAATATTGCCGACGAGGCGGTCGCCGGCGAAGGGACAGCCGCCGAGGCCCGTGAGCGCGCCATCGAAGCGGCGGCAGCCGGCTTCGTACGCGGCGAGGACTTTCGCGGATGCACCGTCCGGCCGGCTGTGCAGGTGCACGCCGATTTCGACCCCGCCGACGCAGTCTTTAACCGCGCGATAAAGCCGAGCGACTTGTTCGGGGGAGGCGGTCCCAACCGTGTCGGCCAGAGAGACGGTACGGACGCCAGCGTCCTTCAGCCAGACAAGAGCATCTTCGACGATCTCCGGGCCCCAGGGCTCGTCGTAGGGATTACCGAAGGCCATCGAGATGTATACGACGAGCTTTCGGCCCGCGGCTTTCGTTTTCCGCTGCAGCAGGCCGACGAGATTGCGCGACTCGTCGCGGGACATATTGGCGTTGGCGCGGCGAAAGTATGCGGAGATGGAGTAGGGATAGCCCACGGTCGTCACGCCCGGTGCGGCGAGGGCGCGTTCCAGACCTTGTTCGTTGACGACGATGCCAATGATCTCGGGCGATTCGCCATCGGCGAGCTTTACCTTGCTGAGCTCCTGCATCACGGCTTCGCTATCGGCCATTTGCGGCACGTGCTTTGGCGAAACGAAGCTGACCGCGTCGATGTGCCGGAAGCCGAGGGAGAGCAACCGCTTCAGATATTCGATTTTCGTGTCCGTCGGAATAATTTCAGTAAGACCCTGCCACGCGTCGCGAGGGCATTCAATGATACGGACTTCCGGCTGGCCCATTTTCAGATTCCCCAGGGACTTCTATAAATATGCGCCGCGTACCAAACGATCCAAACCGTCGCCGCGGTCACGACTCCCATCAACCACACGAAAGCCACCGAAATATGACGGTGCGCCACCTGGGCGACCGTCAGCGACCCGGCCAGGACGGCGCCCACAATACCGAGGTAAAGCGAGGTTTCGTAGACGAGCCAGAGTGCGGATGCCGAATACAGCCATTCGTGCACAAGAGCGTACGAAGCGAACAGGCACATCGTGGACGGTGCCATGAAAAGCAGCGTCAATGCCAGGTTTTGTGAGCCACTCATCCTGCGCGGCTGCTCGATCTCGACCATCTAGGTTTGTAGGACGCCGGTCTTGAATTCGGCGACATGCGGGTTCAATGCGGCGCTTTCCAGAGCTTCGATGAGCGCTTCGCGGGTGTGCGCAGGATCGATGATCGCGTCGACCCAGAGACGGGAGGCGGCGTAACGGGCATCCGTTTGGTGTTCGTAGGTGGCGAGAATCTTGTCGTAAAGCTCCTTGTGCTCTTTTTCGGTGGGCTTCTTGCCCTCGCGCTCCAGTTGCTTCACTTTCAGCTCGACCAGAGTGCCGGCGGCGGATTCGCCGCTCATGACGGCGTAACGCGCGAAGGGCCACGCAAAAACAAATCTGGGATCGTAGGCCTTTCCGCACATGGCGTAGTGGCCGGCGCCGAAAGTACCGCCGCAGATCACCACGATTTTCGGCACAACGCTATTGGCTACGGCGTTCACCATTTTCGCGCCGGCACGGATGATGCCGCTCCATTCAGCCTCTTTGCCGACCATGAACCCGTTCACGTCGTGCAGGAAAATCAGCGGGACAAGATTCTGGTTGCAGTCGAGGATGAAGCGCGCGGCTTTATCCGCGGACTCGGTGTAGATGACGCCGCCGAATTCGATGCGCCTTTCGCCGGTGCCGGGAAGGGTGACATTGACGCTTTTTTTCTGGTTCGCGACGATTCCCACGGACCAACCCCCGATACGGGCATAGCCGCACAGCAGAGTCTGGCCGCGCTCGGCGCGATATTCCTCGAATTCGCTTTTGTCCACGATGCGAGCGATCACTTCGCGCATATCGTATTGCTTCGCGGATTCACCCGCAACGATGCCGTAAATATCCTCGGCGGGAAGTGCCGGCGGCTTCGCAGGCTTATGGTCGAAGGGCGCGCCGGCCGGATGGCCCATTTTGTCGACGAGGGCGCGGATGCGGCGGAGGCAAGAGTCGTCGTCCGGTTCGCGGAAATCGACGGTGCCGCTGGTCTGCGCGTGCATTTTGGCGCCGCCGAGGTCTTCGAGCGAGGTTTTCTGGCCGATGGCGGTTTGCACCAGGGCCGGCCCCGCAAGAAAAAGCCCGCTGCCTTCGGTGATCAGAATGTGGTCGCACATCACGGGCAGATAAGCCCCGCCCGCGACGCAGAGGCCCATGATGGCGGCAATCTGCGGGATGCCTATCGCGCTCATCACCGCGTTGTTGCGGAAGACGCGGCCGAAGTCGTCGGTATCGGGGAAGACGTCTTCCTGCAGCGGAAGAAAAACGCCGCCGGAATCGACGAGATAGATCGTCGGAATGCGATTTTCGATGGCGATATTTTGCGCGCGGATCACTTTTTTCGCGGTCATCGGGAAAAAGGCGCCCGCTTTCACCGTGGCGTCGTTGGCGATGATCATCACCCGGCGGCCCTCGACGCGGCCGAGTCCCGTGATCGTGCCGGCCGCCGGCGCGCCGCCATATTCGGCGTACATTTCCCACGCGGCGAAGATTCCAAGCTCGAAAAACCCCGTCTTCGGATCGATGAGCTTGGCGATGCGCTCGCGGGCGGTCAGGCGTCCCTTTTTGTGCTGCGCTTCGACGGCTTTCGCCCCTCCGGCTTCGCGAATCTTTTCCTCTTCGTTCTTGATCTGCGAGAGGCGCTCGATCATCGCGCGGCTGTTCTGCTGGAAGGCCGTGGACTTGCGGTCGATGTGGGTTTCCATGATGGATTCCTTCACTCGGCGCTCCGGTGAGGCTGGCTGGCAGCGGATGCCTGGGCCACTCGCTGGCGAATGAAGTCGACGATGGCCTGGGTCGTGGTGCCGGGAAGAAAGACTTCAGCGATGCCGATCTTCTTCAGCTCGGCGATGTCCTGCTCCGGAATGATCCCGCCGATCAGGACGGTGACGTCGTCCATTTTCTGCGCGCGCAGCAGATCCATCAGGCGGGCGCAGAGCGTATTGTGCGCGCCGGAGAGGATCGACAGGCCGATGACGTCGACGTCTTCCTGGAGCGCGGCGGAGGCGATCATTTGCGGGGTCTGGCGCAGTCCGGTGTAGATCACTTCCATGCCGGCGTCGCGCAGTGCGCGGGCGATGACTTTGGCGCCGCGATCGTGACCGTCGAGGCCGGGTTTGGCGATGAGGACGCGGATTTTCTTGTCAGGCATGCGAACCGAAAGGATACTTCAAAATCTTTGGAATCAGGTAATGGCGACTTCCTGGTAGACGCCGAAGGGTTGGCGGAGGGCGTCGCAGATTTCGCCGAGGGTGGCGTAGGCTTTCACGGTTTCGAAGAGGTGGGGCATGAGGTTTTCCTCTCCGGCGGCGGCTCGGCGGAGGGAATCGAGGCGGCGAGCGACTTCGTCATTCGAGCGCTCCGAGCGCAGCTTTCGCAGGCGATCGGTCTGGGTGCGGGCGACACTGTCGTTGATATGCAGCGTTTCGATGGGCTTCTCGTCCACTACGTAGTCGTTCACGCCCACGATGATTTTTTCCCCGCGATCGACGGCGACCTGGAAACGATAGGCTGCGTCGGCGATTTCGCGCTGCGGGAATCCGTGTTCGATGGCCGCGACCATGCCTCCCAGGGCGTCGATTTTCGCGATGTAGTCGCGGGCGCCGCGCTCCGTTTCGCCCGTCAGCGTTTCGACGAAGTAGGAGCCGCCGAGCGGATCGGCGGTGTTCGTCACGCCGCTTTCGTAGGCGATAATTTGCTGGGTTCGCAAGGCGATGGTGGCTGCCGATTCGGTCGGAAGCGCCCAGGCCTCGTCGAGCGAATTCGTGTGCAGCGACTGTGTGCCGCCCATGACCGCAGCGAGCGCCTGGATCGCGGTGCGGGCAACATTGTTGTAAGGCTGCTGCGCGGTGAGCGAGCATCCGGCCGTCTGCGCGTGAAAACGCAGAGCCCAGGAGCGCGGATTCTTGGCGCCGAACCGTTCGCGCATCACGCTCTGCCAGAGGCGGCGGGCTGCGCGATATTTGGCGATCTCTTCGAAGAAATCATTGTGCGCGTTGAAGAAAAACGATAGCCGAGGAGCGAAATCGTCGATGGCCAAGCCCCGGCGCAGACAGTTTTCGACGTATTCAATCCCGTCGCGCAGCGTGAACGCCAGCTCCTGGATGGCGGTCGAGCCGGCCTCGCGAATGTGATAGCCGCTGATCGAGATGGGATTGAATTTCGGCGTGTATTTAGCGCCGAACTCGATCGTGTCCGTGACCAGGCGGAGCGAAGGGCCGGGCGGGTAGATGTATTCCTTCTGCGCGATGTATTCCTTGAGGATGTCGTTTTGCAGCGTGCCGGAAATTTTGCGCCAGTCGGCGCCCTGTTTTTCAGCGACGGCGAGATACATGGCCCAGATGGGCGCGGCGGGCGAGTTGATGGTCATCGAGGTGGTGACGTCGGCCAGCGGAATCTGATCGAACAGCGCCTCCATGTCTGCCAGCGAGCTGATGGCTACGCCGCACTTGCCGACTTCGCCTTCCGAAAGCGGATCATCGGAGTCATAGCCCATCAGCGTGGGCAAGTCGAACGCCACGGAGAGGCCGGTCTGCCCCTGCGAGAGAAGGTAACGGAAGCGGCGGTTGGTGTCGTCCGCCGAGCCAAAGCCAGCGAACTGGCGCATGGTCCAGAGGCGCTCGCGATACATCAGGGGATGGATGCCGCGCGTGTAGGGAAGTTGTCCGGGCAAGCCGAGCTCGCGCTCGGGGCTCCAGCCCACCAGGTCGGCGTCGGTATACATTCGGCGTACCGGGTAGCTTGAAACCGTGGTGAAGTCGGCGAGGCGGTCGGGTGAGTTTGCGAGCGCGGGCTTCAGCGTAGACTCTTCCCACCCGATTTCAGCGGGCGAGGGTTTGCGCGGAGAGGCGAACGGCGGCGGGGAAGCGTGCACCGGAGGGGCAGCGGCGGAGACTTTCCGCGCTTTCTCGTCCGTCACGCTTCACCTCGCGATGTTATCTGTGCCCGGCCTGAGAATCCCGCGGCTCGGGCGCGCCGGGAATATTCGGCACCTTCGAAATTGTACCCTTGATCGCGTCGGCCACGGTGATGTTGTGCACCTCGAGCGTGCGGCCCATGGCCTGATTGAAGTTCAGCTCGGCCTCGATCAGGTTGATGCGGTCGCGGAGCTCGACGCCTTCGGCTGCCGTGAGCAATTGCTGCTTTTGAATCACGGTGAACGCGGTAGACGTGCCGAGCTGCAGGCGCTTCACTTCGTCGTCGTAGCTTTGCTGCGCGTAAATGCGCGCTTCCTGAGCCGCGTCGATCGCGGCGCGGTCCTGCTCGAGAACAATCATCGTTTGGCGAACGTTCAGCACGATGGTGCTTTGCGTTTGTAGCAGGCCAACCTCCTGCTCGCGCTCGTTCAGTTGCGCGGTGGCGTTCAGCGCCTGTGCCGCGCGGTTGCGGATGGGAAGATTCAGCGTGATGCCGCCCTCAAAGGTCGGGTATTTTCCGTCGATCATACGGCTAAGGTCGTCGGACAGGCCGCTTCGGATCGGCGTTCCTGTTCCCGTCACGGGCTCGCCCTCGATGCCGATCACGGTGCTTCCGGCTGGAATCGTCCCGGGCGTTCCGACAACATCTCCAGGCGCAAAGATCGGGAAATCGGGGGTGAAGGCGCCCGTGTCCGTCGTCGGCGTGAAAACGCCGGCCAGGCCCTGCGCCTGATATTCACCGAACAGATTCAACTGGGGCAGCAGCAAGTTTTTCGTCGCCTTCACTTCGACACCCGCGTTTTTTAGGTTCAGCTGGGCCTGTTCTAGTTCGGGACGCTTCGCCCATGCTTCCTTGACGGCGTCTTCGAGCGAGATGTTTTCAACGTTGGGATTGAAGATCGGCGTGGTCGGGATGATTTCGATGCCACGCAGCGACCCGGCAAGTGGGTCCTTGGTGATGGCGACGAGCAAAGTCGTTTCGTCGAGCAGCTGCGTGGTCTGCGCCTGCACCAGCGCCTGCTGGTCTGTAGCCAACTGCGACTGCGCGGTGATCACATCGAGCGGCGCCATGGTGCCGATCTCGAGCTGCTTCTTGTTGTTCTCGTAAAGCTGCTGGTCGGCAGCGACGGCAACCTGCTCGACCTTCACATTTTCCCGCGCGTAAACGAGCTCCCAGTAATCGGTGGCGACCTGGGTCACGGTGGTAATCACTTGTTGGGCGAATTGCGACTCGCCGACCTTTACCGTGTTTTTGGCTTCGATGATGTACCGGTCGTTTACGGTTCGCCCGAATCCGTTCAGCAGCGGTTGAGTGATTTCGGCGGTCAGAGTGGATTGCACGTAGGGATTGAACAGGTCGAAGCCGCCGAAGTTCGTGGAAATTCGAGAGTTGTTAAACGACACCTGGGCCTGCGTGCCAGGCCAAAAACCCTGCGTATAGCCGAAGTTCGCTGTGAACGTATGATCGATCAGGCCGGGAGCCACCGGGACCTCTTGCGCACCGGAGCCTGTGCCGATCGACGTGATCCCCGCGAAAAGGGGGTTGTTGATCGGCGTGTCCGAATCTGTCAGCGAAAGCGTGCTGGTGACCACCGGATCAAATTGAAGCCTTCCGTTCGCGCCCGATTTTGAATAGAGCAGGTTCGCTTCATCGAGCCAGGGCGTGTAGCGCTCGACGGCGATCGCGAGGTTGTTTTCAAGGCCTAGCGATATCGAGTCTTCCAGGCTCAAGTTCAGCTTGCCGTTCTGAATCAGCTGCTCGATTCGTGGCGTGTTCAGCAGAATCGGCTTTTCGACTTTGATCGATCGGAAAGCAGTGATGGGGTTCGGAAACATCGGATTCGGCTTCGAATAATCGGGGGCCGTTGAAAAGCCGATACCGCGAGTCGGCGCCACCGGAGGTCCTTGGGTTTCGGCCGGCGGTTGGTACTGCGGCGGGGGAGGAAGCACGCCCGGCTGACCGGATTGCGGCGGTGGCGTCGCGGGTTGATCCTGCGCGAAGACCGGCGAAACCACCAGTGAGGCAACCGTCGCCATCACCATGACTGCATGCAAAATCCTTCCACTCATCGTGTTTATCCTCTCCCTGATTTCAGCGGTTCCGGATGTTGCACAACCCCGTCTTATTGAAACGTTCGGAACGCCCATTTTGTTTCAGAAACTATCGGGCGACGACCCTGGCAGCCATGCTTGTACCCTCGGTCTTGGACGTTCTGGAAATAACTCGGGCGTTCCAAGAACTGCAAATTCCGGCGCTTCGGCAAATTCGTCTGACAAACGCGGACCCGCGGACACGTGAGTGTAACATACTCAGCGCGGGCTATTTGTCGCACGGCTGAAACTTTCCGGTGCTCGCATTCGTTGACACTGTAGCAACCGAGGCACTACCATGATTCCGCCGGTCGCATCGTTCATGCCCTCACATACGCGGTTCCGAGACCTCCGCTTTCGGTCAGTCCTCATTCCGCTGGCTTTCTGCGTCGCTCTGCTGGCCGGAACGAATCTTCCACTATCGGCGCAGACGGTCGATCAAGTTGTTCCGCAGGCAAAACAGGGCTACGTAACCGACTTGGCGGGAGTGTTGAGCGAGGGCGGCCGCCAGCAACTGACTGCGCTCTGTGGAGAAGTGGATCAAAAAGCCCAGGCGCAGATTTCTGTTGTGACTATCAAGACGTTGGGTGGCCGTTCCGCGGTTGACTACGCGGTGGATTTGTTTACTCGCATGGGCGTGGGCGGTAAGGGGACAGACCGCGGGGTGCTGATCCTATTGGCGGTCGATGACCACAAGTACTGGACGACCACGGGCTACGGGCTCGAGGACATCCTTCCCGATGCCAAGACTGGCGACTTCGGACGCGAGGCCGTGCCGCTGCTCAGGAGCAATAATTACGATGCCGCTCTAATGCTGATGACACGAAGGGTAGCGGATGCGATTGCAGCTGCCAAGGGAGTGACGCTCTCAGGCGCAACCCCCCCTCGTCGCGACGAAGTATCGGGCCATGCTCCGATTCCTCCATTCGTGATTTTCATAATAATTTTCATAATCTACGCGGTAATTCGTGGTGCCGCTGGCAGAGGGGGCCGCGGAGGTTTCGGAGGAGGTAGCGGCTGGTGGATCTGGCCACTGATTCTCAGCAACATGGGTGGCCGTGGTGGCAACTGGGGCGGCGGAGGGTTTGGCGGGGGCGGATTTGGAGGAGGGGGCGGAGGCTTCGGCGGTTTCGGCGGCGGAGCGACCGGTGGCGGTGGTGCAGGCGGAAGCTGGTAGCGCGGAGAGGCTCTGAAGTATGGAAACGAAACTCACCGAATTGGTCGGGCGGCTGAAATCGGCGGCGGGCGAGAATCTGAAGGCTGTGGTGCTGTACGGGTCTGCCGCGACGGACGAATTTCAAGGCAAGCATTCCGACTTGAACATTCTGTGCCTGGTCGAGCGCACGACGGTCGCCGACCTCGAGCATTTGCATGGAGTGGCGGAATGGTGGATGAAGGAAAATAACCCCGCGCCGGTGATTTTCACTTACGACGAGCTGATGCGCTCGGCAGACGTCTTTGCCATCGAGCTGCTGGACATGAAGCATCGCCATCGAATCCTTTTCGGCGATGATTTCCTGGAAAAAATGGAGGTGCCGCTGCGGCTGCACCGCCTGCAAGTGGAGCGCGAGCTGCGCACGAACTGGATGCGGTTGCGGCAGGCAATTGTCGCCGCGCCGCCGAAAAGGAAAGTTCGGCTCGACATTATGCTGGCGTCGGTTGCCACTTTCTGCGTGCTGTTCCGCCACGCCTTGATCGCCATGGGCCAGGCCGAGCCGCACACCAAGCCCGAAGCCGTGGGCGGCATGGCTGTGGTCACCGGCGCGGACGCTTCCGGATTCAACAACATTCTCGAATTTCGCGCCGGTAGGCTGAAGGAACGGGAAATCGATATCGAAGCCACGCTCCAGGCCTATATGGAATTCGTCGAAGTCGCGACCAATGAGGTGGATCGGCGCTTCGAAACAACCTGACACGCGTCGACGTATTACAAACAGGGACGCGCGATTGCAACGATCAAGCTGTGATAGATTTTGCTCCGGAGGCCGCTCATGAAGGTTTTTGCTGGAATTGTTGCGGTGCTGGTGATTCTTGCTCTGATTTTCGGCGGTATGTACATCGGACGCCGCAATCAGATGGTGACGCTCAACGAAACAGTAAAGTCCGATTGGGCGCAGGTTGACGTGGTGCTCCAGCGCCGCTCCGATCTGATTCCGAACCTGGTCCAGACCGTCAAAGGCTTTGCCGCGCAGGAGCAGACCGTATACGACGACATCGCCCAAGCTCGTGCAGCCCTCGGCGGCGCGCAGACTCCGAAGGACAAGATCGCGGCCAACGGCCAGCTCGACACCGCGCTGAGCCGGTTGCTTGTCATCGTCGAAAATTATCCGCAGCTCAAGTCGAATGAGAATTTCCTGAGGCTGCAGGACGAGCTGGCGGGTACGGAAAACCGCATCGCCGTCGAGCGCAAGCGCTACGACGATGCGATTCAGGCTTACAACACCTACATCGCGTTGTTCCCGAATAACATCATCGCGAGCATGTCCGGATTCCAGCGCAATGACGCGTACTTTGCGGCGACCGAACAGTCTCGCGCCGTGCCGAAAGTGGAGTTTCCGGGGCCGGTAACTCACTAAGAACGACCGCGTCCCACTGTTCAGGCGCTAACCGATGCGTTGCACTGCCGGGCCGTCTTTATGCCCGGGCGTTCGCGCCCCGTTGTTGTGCAGAATTTCGGCGGCGCGGGTTGCCGGCGGTTCGGTCCGTGTTCGAACAACCAGCACCGTGCCGCCTTTCTTGATGTGATTGGCGTAGAACACCTGCTCGCCGATGAAGTCGGGCTGCTCGCCGGCGTCCGCGCTCACTTCCGCGTTCCGAGCCGACCCGCCCGAACCAAACAGACGCGCGAGCTTGGTCTGGTGCGGCTCGGGAGTCTTCGTGGACGGTTCACCCGCCGTATTCGCCGTACGTACGTCCTGATCGATATCGGAGATCACTTCGACTTGCCCTCCTGCGATCCCCGCCAGTTCCAAGTCGCGCACGGCCGCTTCCGCGTCGCCGTAATTTCCAAAAAGTCCCACAACCTGATATTGCACGATGTCCTCCTCGAGCTCGGGCGATCGGGCGCCCTGTCCGTGTAAGGTTCAGATGCTCGAAAGAGAAATGTGCGGCAGGTTATTTTCGGTGAATTGCGCGTGCCAGGCCGGTTAGCAATCCCTCGGATGCGCCCGATTCCGCGCCTCTACCTAATGGAACGCTCAGGCTGATCCCGTAACGGTCGTCGGAGTGTCCCTGAACAAATTCCTGTTCGGTCATGCGGGGCGGCACCAGCGGCCCAGCGATCACGTTTCTGTTGAGGGTCGAGGTCACGTCGAAATTGAATTGCAGGCGGGACCCAAAGGCGTGTGCGAGCGGCATGCGGGACCGCGTCATGAACGGCGTCTTGGTAGTTTGGAACAGCGAAGACTCGAATTTCGTGAGGCTGTCCCGGCTGGTTTTTTCATCCTGATTTTGCCGCACAAAATCCCGCAGGGTAAAATCCCGGGTCAAGGGCATCGGCGCAGCCTGGATGGGGGAGGTGTGAAAATTGGGCGATGCGATCGTCGCCGGCGGCCGAGGAGTCGATGCCGGGTTGCGTGAGAAGGTCTGCGCGTCCGCTTGGACCGCAGCTGCCAGTGCGACCGTCAAAATCAGGAGACCTCGTTGGAGCGGGACGTCCATTTCTGCCGCCCTGGCGCTGGGAGCCACGGGGATGATAAATCTCCCTTGTTCTCTTGGGTATACAGCGCACGCTTTAGTACCCCGGGGTACGGTCCCGTAGTCGTCACGGCACCAGGAACAAACCCAGCCCGCGGCGGGACCGGTGACCTCGTGCATGGCGCGAGGCACGGACTAATTGGGGGCGGTGGAAGTTGGAGATGCCAGCGGTTTCACGCGGCTCACCACGGTGTTCATCGCCGAGACGAAATTCTTGTCGCGATTTCCCAGTAACAGCGCTCCTCGAACATACTCCGTGATGTTCCAGAGCGTGACGTGCGTCTTCGGATCGATGATCAGTAGTCGAAGCTGCCCGAGAACGGGAAGCTTGAGCCCTGTGTCTGAAAGCACCCAGCTAATTTCGAAAACCAAGTCGGCGGAGGCCGGCGAAGGCACGATCTGATAGCGCCCCCAGCTTTTCATCGCTGCGTAGAAGTCGTTGTAAGGCCGATCCGGTCCGCCGTCGAACACCGTTTGATCGATGACCGTATCCAGGCTCGCTCCGCCCGCATTGGCGATGAACACGGTTTGGGCTGCGGCCATCTGCGGAGGGACGGGAGCCGGCGCCGCGCCTTTCGATTGCTGCGCACTCGATACAGAGGCAAACGCCAGAATCGCCACCGTCAGACACAAAACCCGTAATTTAATCGCATGCAAGGCAGCCTCTCCACCGAACGTCGTATCGAGTCGACACCCTCGCGTCATAGCGCCCCTCTCTATATTTGCATACTCGCCGTTCGTCGCGGCACACATGCTTGACCGCACTCGCCAGCCCGCGCTACGCTGTTTGTGGCCGCCAAACTTGATGAAACAAACCGTCCGAATCGCCGGAGGCATCAACGAGCTCTTCGGCACGCTTGATGAAAACCTGAAATATCTCGAATCCTCGTTGCACATCACCACGCATTTGCACGATCACGATATGACCATCGAAGGCGAACCAGCGCAAGTAGAACGCGCCGCGCGTCTGCTGGGGGCGTACAACGACCGAGTCCTGGCGGGGCGCATCCCCACGAGCCAGGAAGTAAAGGCGTTGCTGCACACCGCCTCCGGCGAGCCCGCTTCGAACCTGCACGGTGCGTTTTCCCCGTCGCACAAACGCGCCCTGGGAAAGAAAAGCGTCCTGCCGAAAAGCGCGAACCAGAAACGCTACATCGAGGCGCTGGAAACCTATGACATGGTTTTCGCTATCGGCCCCGGCGGAACCGGTAAGACCTATCTGGCCGTGGCACTGGCTGTTTCGGCGCTGCTTTCGAAGCAAGTCAACCGCATCATCCTGGCGCGTCCGGCAGTCGAGGCAGGCGAACGCTTGGGATTCCTTCCCGGCACGCTCCAGGAAAAAGTCGATCCTTACATGCGGCCGCTCTACGATGCGCTGCACGATCTGCTGGAGGCCGACAAGCTCGAAAGCTATCTCGAGAAGGGAATTATTGAGGTCGCACCGCTCGCCTTCATGCGCGGACGGACGCTCAACGACTCGTTTGTGATCCTCGACGAGGCGCAAAATACCACCAGCGAGCAAATGAAAATGTTCCTGACTCGACTGGGATTCAATTCCAAGGCCGTGATCACGGGCGACGTCACGCAGATCGACTTGCCAGACCCGCGCAAGTCCGGCTTGGTCGAGGCGATCGAGGTGGTTGGCAAGATTGAAGGCATCTCGTTTGTATATTTCGACGAGCGCGACGTCGTTCGCCACAACCTCGTGCAGCGGATCATCAAGGCCTACGAAGAGCGATCCGGCTCGCATCCGAACGGCGCGAACGCAAGGCGCTCACCACCCGCCGCCGATCCACTGCCGGGCGAAAATCGGGTCCGCGAATAGCCACTCAGGGTAAGATTCCAATTTCATTTTGAGCGCGCGAAGTAGGTCGCCCGCACTCTGATCGCACATGACCACATCGCTCAATGCGTGGACCGCCGAGATACGCGCCGGTGACGCGCGTGCGATCTCGCGCGCCGTCTCGGCGATCGAGAACCGCACGAGCGACGCCGAGTCGCTGTTGCGATTGCTGTTTCCCTTCACCGGCCGCGCGTGGCGCGTCGGCGTCACCGGGGCTCCCGGGACAGGCAAAAGCACGCTGGTCGATCGGCTCGCAGCCCATTATCGCAGCGAGAAACGCAGCGTCGGTATCATTGCCGTCGATCCCTCCAGTCCCTTCACGGGTGGCGCCATCTTGGGTGATCGCGTCCGCATGCAGGGGCACGCGGGAGACGACGGGATATTTATCCGTTCGATGGCCACGCGAGGGTATCTGGGCGGGCTCGCGCAATCGACCGGAGACGCCACCCTGCTGCTCGACGCGGCCGGCAAGGATATGATCCTGGTCGAAACCGTCGGCGTGGGGCAGGGCGAAATCGAAATCGTGCGGCTGGCCGATTGTACGGTTGTGGTTCTGGTGCCCGGTATGGGTGACGACGTGCAAAGCCTGAAGGCCGGGCTGATGGAAATCGCAGATATTTTCGTGATCAACAAATCGGATCGTGAAGGGGCGGCGGCATTCGAGGCGCAGTTCACCGCGATTTTGCAGATGGCCCCGGAGCGCGACGGGTGGAAACCACCGGTCGTCCGCACGGTCGCAACGGAGGATCAGGGCGTCGCGCAACTGGCGCGCCACATCGCTCTTTTCCGCGCACACGTGGCCCAGTCCCAAAACCGGCAGGCCAGGGAACTGGCCTACTGGAAGGACTGGTTGTTGCGTCTGATTGAAACCCAGCTCGTTGACCGCGTCCTCGGCGGCGGTGCAGGCAGGGCGGCATTCGAAAAGATCGCCAGGGAGGTAGCCGCGCGGAAAAAAGATCCGTATTCGGCGGCGCAGGAGATTCTCTCGAGGAGCCGGGTGTGAAGCTTGGCGAACTCGACTTCCATATCATGAACGTGGGCCACGTGCTGCTCGATGGTGGCGCCATGTTCGGCGTGATCCCGAAACCGATGTGGGAAAAGAAGGTGCCAGCTGACGCGCGAAACCGCATCACGCTGTCGATGAATAGCCTGCTGATTCACGCGGGCGGCACCCGACTCCTGGTTGAAACCGGCGCGGGCGGCAAGATGAACGCGAAGTTCCGCGACCTTTACGGCATCGATGGCCCCTTTCTTGATCAGGGCCTGCGCCGGCACGGTCTGGGACCGGCCGATATCGACATTGTGGTGAATACGCATCTGCATTTCGATCATTGCGGCGGAAATACCCGCGTGGAAAAGGACAAAGTCGTCCCGACGTTTCCCAACGCGCGCTACATCGTGCATCGCGGCGAATACCAGCACGCCTTGAATCCCACGGAGCGCGACCGCGCGAGCTACCTTTCGGAGAACTTCGCGCCGGTTGAAGCCGCAGGACAGTGGACATTGCTCGATGATGACGTCAGCCAGGTTGCACCGGGCGTCGAGTTGGTTCGCCTTCCCGGCCACACGGCCAACATGTTCGGCGTCAAACTCACCGGCGGCGGCAAGACTGCGTTTCTTTTCGGCGATCTGGTGCCGACGACCGCGCATCTCCCGCTTCCGTGGATTATGGGTTACGATCTTTACCCCATGACCACGCTCGAAAATAAGAAACACTGGATTCCCGAGGTCGCTCGCGAAGGCTGGCTCGCCCTTTTTGCCCATGACGGCCGCGTGCCGTCCGCATATCTCCGCGAGCGCAACGGACAATGGGAAGCCGAGCCGGTCACCATCGACTAGGCGCGACAAATCTCAGGAGCGCGAATGGCGAAGCTCAGGAAAGCGAAATCTGCAGGAAAAAACGAAGCAGTGAAGATCGCCATCATCGGCGGGAGCGGCCTCTATCACATGGCCGGCCTCACCGACACACGCGAAGTCCGCGTGAAGACGCCGTTTTGCGACCCTTCCGATGCGATCGTGCTGGGCACCCTCGAAGGCCGTCGGGTCGCGTTCCTGTCGCGGCACGGCCGCGGCCATCGCTTTTCGCCCAGTGACATCAACTACCGCGCCAATATCTGCGCACTCAAAATGCTGGGCGCCGAGCGCATCCTGTCCGTCAGCGCCGTCGGCTCGCTCCGTGAAGACATCGCGCCGCTCGACTTCATGATCCCGGACCAATTTTTCGATCGCACGCGTGGCCGCGCCTCGACGTTTTTCACCGACGGAATCGTTGCGCACGTGGGTTTCGCCAAGCCCACCTGTACAGCACTTTCCGAGCATCTCGCCACCGCCTGCGAAACCACTGGCGTAAAAGTCCACCGCGGGGGCACCTACGTCTGCATGGAAGGGCCGGCGTTTTCGACGATCGCCGAATCGCACACCTACCGCCAGCTGCGCTGCGACGTGATCGGAATGACCGGCGTCACCGAAGCCAAACTCGCGCGCGAAGCCGAACTCTGCTACGCTACCGTCGCTTTGAGCACCGATTACGACTGCTGGCATCCGCACCACGACGCCGTCACGCTCGACGAAATCCTTGCGAACATGGCGAAAAACACGGACAACGTGCAGCGCGCCATCCGCGAAGCCGTGCGCACGCTTGCGGACGAGCGCCCATGCCAGTGTGGCTCGGCACTGGCTCATGCCATTGTCACTGACCGCAAGGTCATTTCCGCCGCGACGAAAAAGCGCCTGGCGCCGATCGCCGGAAAGTACTTTTCCTAGGGGCGCCCGCGGCGTGCTCGCTCGAACGTAGCGCAACATTTCATAACCAAAGCGCAGACGAACTCGAAGTCGTCTGTCAAAACACGGAGAGTCCATGTCACTTCTGGTCGTTGGGTCGGTTGCATTCGACGGCATCGAAACCCCGCACGGCAAAGTCGAGCGAACGCTCGGCGGCGCCGCCAGCTATTTCGCGTTGGCCGCCAGTCATTTCTCGCCCGTGCGCATGGTCGCCGTCGTCGGCGAAGACTTCACCGACAAGGACGCCGCCGTGTTCAAAGGCCGCAAGATCGACTTCACGGGCGTCGAGCGCGTCGCCGGAAAATCGTTTTTCTGGGCCGGCAAATACAGTCAGAACATGAACGAGCGCACCACCCTCATAACCGATTTGAATGTCTTCGCCACGTTCAATCCGAAGCTGCCGAAAAGCTATCTCGATTCGCGCTACATTTTTCTGGGCAATATCGATCCCGCGCTCCAGCGCTCCGTGCTGAAACAGGTTCACGGCAAGCCAAAACTGGTCGGCCTCGACACGATGAACTACTGGATTTCCGGCACCAACGCCGAGCTGCGCGAGACGCTGAAGCACGTCGACATTCTCACAATCAACGACGACGAAACGCGCCAGCTGACCAGCGAGCAGAACCTGCTGCGCGCCGCCAAGGATATCTTCAAGATGGGACCGAGCACGCTGATTATCAAGCGCGGTGAGCACGGGGCCATCATGGTCCACAAGAATTTCCTGTTTTCGGTGCCCGCGTATCCGCTGGAACAGGTGATCGATCCCACCGGCGCGGGAGACACGTTTGCCGGTGGGTTCATGGGCTATCTTGCCGGAAAGGGCCCAGTGAACGAGCAGACGCTGCGCTCGGCGATGGTCTATGGCTCCGTGCTCGCGAGCTTCACGGTCGAAAAATTCGGCGTCGAGCGCCTGGTGAAGGTCACGCGCAAGGAAATCACAGCTCGTGCCCGCGAATTTGCGAAACTCACCGCGTTTAAACTGTAAGAAGGATGTCCCACCGGCTACTGCGGACGCGATCCAACCAATCCGATGCCACCCGAATCCGAGTTGACGTGCCGCAGGCCGGGATGCTATCAATCGAGTCTGTCTGGCAGGGGATTTGCAGGCTGTCTGCTGTCTTTCCTCGCTCCGCGTTCCCGGCTGCTGTCGGCGAGCGGCTTCGGGATCCCCGTTTGAAATTTATGAGGAGGCTGGTTTGAAGCGTTCGCGCTGGGTTGCGCTGCTATCGGTCGCGGCCGTTTTGATCTTCGGAGGCTGCGGCGGCAATACGGTGCCTTTTAACCCTACGCCAACGGTCACCGATCTGTTCCCCTCGGTCATTACCGCGGGCAGCGACGGATTCACCATGGCGGTTACGGGCACCGGCTTTGTCTCGAGCTCGATGGGCGTCACCTTCATCAACTGGAACGGCTCTCCGCGATCGACTTCCTTTAACCAGAATACGGGCCAGCTCTCCGTGCAGGTTTTCGCAACCGACGTTCTGACTCCGAACCAGGTGACCATCACCGCCACGAATCCCGGTCCCGGGGGAGGCACCTCCGTTGCGGGTGCGACCTTCACGGTCGAGCCCGGACAACCGGCTCTGACGCTCACGTCACTCGACCCCACCAGCGCCAACCCCGGATCGGCCGCGTTTACCCTGACGGCCAACGGCACCGGCTTCGGAATGGGCGACGTAGTTACCTGGAACGGCACTCAGTTGATCACCACCGTCGCGGCTAACCAATCCACGCAAGCGACCGCTCAGGTCACATCCGATCTGCTCACGACTGCCGGGACAGCGAGCGTTTCGGTCGCCACCGCCGACCCGACCGTGGCCACCAAATCCCAGACGTTTACGATTTCCGGCCCCAACAATCCGACGCCGAGTATTTCGTCTCTCTCTCCTTCCAGCACGGTGCACGGCGGAGTCGATTTTGAAATGCGCATCAACGGCAGCGGCTTCGCTCTCACTTCCTATGTTGAGTTCAACGGCGCCTTCTGTGCCACCGCCTACATCAGCAATTCGCAGCTGGTCGCATATGTCCAGGCGGCCAACATTGCCACCGCGGGCAACGCCACCGTGGAAGTGGTCAATCCTCCCCCGGGTGGCGGAACCTCTCCCCAGGAAAAGTTCACGATCAACTAAACGGTGAGCCTCCCATTTTCTTTCGCGTCCGGTAACTCTTACTTCCCGCCGCCCGCTCCGCCGCTAGACTCGTCTGGGCAAACCCCTTATCCTCGAATTCATCCGATGACTGCGCCCCTCAAGCCTCACGCCCTTCGACCGGGCGATGGAGTTCGTGTCGTTTCGCTTGCGAGTCCCGTGCAAGTGGAACATTTGCAGAAGGGATGTGAAGAACTTGTCCGCCTGGGCTACGCGCCCGAAACAGACCTGATAAGCGTGCTCGCAAACAACGGCTTTTTCGCCGGCACGGCGGAGTACCGGCTCAAAGCCCTGAAGCATGCGCTGGCGGAAAGCGCATCGCGCGCGGTTTTTTGTTCGCGCGGCGGCTACGGATCGGCCTATCTCATCGAGAATCTGCCGGCGGCCTTCGCCGAAAAGCCGAAGATTTTGCTGGGAGCGAGCGACATCACGGCGCTTGAGATTTTCCTTTGGCAGAAATTTCGCTGGGTCACGTTTTATGGTCCCATGGTCGCGTCGAATTTCGATCGCGGAGAAGGCGCACCCCACGGCTACGACCGCGCCAGCCTCATTCTCGCCCTCAGCGAGACGCGCAACGGCTGGCAGCTCGATCTCGATGGCGAATCGCTTGCGCCGGGCAACGTGAGCGGAGTTCTTCTGGGAGGCTGCCTTACGCTCATCGAATCCACGCTCGGCACTCCTTGGGAGCTCGATACGCGCGGATCGATTCTCGTTCTCGAAGACCGCGGCATGAAGCCTTATCAGGTCGATCGCGCGCTCACGCACCTGCGCCAGGCCGGAAAATTCGACGAAGTCACCGGCATCATCTTCGGTGATTTTCCCGACTGCGATGCGCCGCTCTTCACCGAAAACGTCGTCGACGTGGCCTTACGCATTCTCGGGCCGCTGCGAATTCCGTTCGTATGGGGTTCACCGATCGGCCACACCGACCGCGCCATGCTGACCGTTCCACTCGGGGTTCACGCCGAGCTCGATGCCGTCGGCCCGGGCGTGCTGCGGATCATGGAGCCGGCGTGCATGCCATGAGCTCCAGCGGATCCAAACTCGCGCCGCGCCACATCCATTTGCTCGGAATCGCCGGAGCGGCGATGGCCCCTGTGGCTGGCATGTTGAAGGAACGCGGCTTTCACGTCACAGGATCTGACGTCGGCGTGTATCCGCCGGCGTCGACACTGCTGACGTCGCTCGGAATTCCTTGGAACGAAGGCTATCGTGAGGAGAACCTGACGCCCGCTCCCGATCTCGCCGTCATCGGCAACGCCATTTCCCGCGGCAATCCCGAGGTCGAGCGCATTCTCGACGAGGCAATCCCGTACTGCTCCATGCCGCAGCTGCTCGAGGAGCTTTTCCTCCCCGGACGCACGTCGATTGTCGTCGCCGGAACGCACGGCAAAACCACGACCACTGCGATGCTCGCTTGGATTTTCAAGACCGCCGGACGCCGCCCCGGTTTTCTAATCGGCGGGGTCGCGCCGAATTTTGGCGATCGCAGCTACGGGCTCGGCGGCGGGGAAGAGTTCATCATCGAAGGCGACGAATACGACACCGCGTTCTTCGACAAGGGCCCGAAATTCCTGCACTACCATCCCGTCGAGCTGATTCTTACCTCGCTCGAATTCGATCACGCCGATATCTATCCAAATCTGGAGGCCATCGCGTTGCAATTTCGGCGGCTCGTGAATCTCGTCCCGCGCCGTGGGCGAATTCTGATGTGGGGAGAAAGCGCCGCTCTGAAAGAAGTCGCCGCCAACGCCTTTTGCCCGGTCGAAACCTTCGGACTCACGCCGGATTGCGATTGGTTCGCGGGAGATATCCACTGGCATGACGAAGCCACCGAATTCCGCGCGGCCTATCGTGGTCATGCCGTCGCCCGCATCCGCATTCCCGTCGCCGGCCGTCACAATGTCCTCGACGCCCTCGCCGCCATCGCACTGGCCTGGGGACGCGGCGTCGAATGCGACGCTATCGAACGCGCCATGGCTACGTTTCAAAGCGTCCGCAAGCGCATGGAGATCAAGGGTGAAGTGGACGATGTCCTGGTGGTCGAGGATTTCGCCCACCATCCCACCGCGATTCGACTGACGCTCGAAGCCGCCCGCACCCGGTGGCCCCGCCGCAAACTCTGGGCCGCCGTCGAGCCGCGCTCCAATACCATGCGCCGCAAGGTTTTTCAGAACGATCTGGCCGATTCGCTCGCGCTGGCAGACGCGGTGCTATTCGGGCCCGTCAACCGCGCACACCAGCTCGCCGAAGACGACCGCTTGTCGCCGGAAATGATCTGCCAGTCGATCGAAGCCCGCGGGCGCAAGGCAGCAGCGCTCGCCTCGGCCGACGCCATCGCCACCGAGCTCGCCGAGAACGCAAAATCCGGCGACCTCGTCCTGATCATGTCCAACGGCGGCTTCGACGGTCTCACCGGCAAGCTGCTCGAAAAGCTCGAGTCGCGAGCCGGTACCCGCGCATGACGTTTGGTCGGTCGCGGAATTTCTCGGCGTTCTTTCTGGCGTTTGCGTTCGCGCTGGCTTGCGCCGGCCCAGCAGACGCCACAATCAAATACCGCGTTTCGCTCGCCAACCCCGAGCAGCACCTGTTCCACGTCACCATGACGATTCCGATCACGGAGGGCGATCGTGAAGTGACCGTCCAAATGCCCGCCTGGAACACGCTGTATCAGGTTCGGGACTTCGCCTACAGGGTAAGAGATCTGCGCGCGGTCGGCCTTGGGCTCCCCGAAAAGCTCGACAAACAAACCTGGCGCTTCGCTCCCGGGGGCAACGGTGGGACGTCCCGCTCGCTTACACTGAGTTACGCAGTCTATTGGGACGAGCCCGGACCCTTCAATTCGCAGCTTAACGCGCATCACGGGTTCATCAATCTCGCCGAGATTCTGACGTATGTACCCGTTCGTCGGGCCGAAGCCACTGAAATCGCTTTTGACGACATGCCGGCGGGATGGAGTAT
This sequence comes from uncultured Acidobacteriaceae bacterium, assembly GCA_964563425.1. Lineage (GTDB taxonomy): Bacteria > Acidobacteriota > Terriglobia > Acidiferrales > UBA7541 > Palsa-295. The sequence goes on from CAZLWY010000115.1 coordinate 35,474, forward strand.
CGCCGTGGAGCTTCCCGCGCTGCACGATCCGAATTCGTTCGCGGCTCCCAGTTACGACGCGCTGGTCGACGCGCCGGTGGAAGCCGGCAAGATCGATGCGTTCGAATTCGACAGCGCCGGCGGCCATTTCCGCGTAGTCATGGACGCGGGCAGCACGAACCGCGGCCGGCTGCAAACCGCGCTCGAACGCATCACCGCGTATCAAATCCAGATGATGGGCGGGGCACCGTTCAAGCAGTTCACCTTCTTCGTCCATACAGGGGCCGACTCCGCCATGGGCGGTGGGGGTATGGAGCACATGTTTTCAACCGCCATCGCCGGGCCGTCCGTCGAGGCCGACGTGGCTCTGGCGGCCCACGAGTTCTTCCACGTCTGGAACGTGAAGCGCATCCGGCCGCAGTCGCTTGAGCCGGTCGATTACACCAAGGAGCAGTACACGCGCTCCCTCTGGTTCGCCGAGGGGTTCACGGACGCCTACACGTCTTACACGCTCGAACGCACCGGCCTCTGGTCGAAGAAGCAGTTCTACGACGATCTTGCCGAGCAGATCGAACGGATCGAGACACGCCCGGCGCACGCCTGGCAGAGTGCGGAGGAATCCAGCCTCGACGCCTGGTTTGAGAAATACGACGGCTATAATGTGCCCGACCGCAGCATTTCGTATTACGACAAGGGGCAAATCCTCGGGGAGCTCCTCGATCTTGAAATCCGCGACGCCACCGACAACCACAAATCGCTCGACGACGTCTTCCGACTGATGAACGACAAATTCGCGAAACAGGGCAAGTTCTACGACGAGAATGTCGACATCCGCGCCTCGGTCAGTGAGGTCGCGGGCAAGAGTTTCGAGGACTTTTTCCGCCGCTACATTTCCGGCGTTGAAGAGCCACCTTACAGCGAAATCCTGGCCATCGCCGGGCTCGAGCTGAAAACTGATGCGGGCTATTCGATCAACGAGTTGCCGCACCCGACCGACCGCCAGCGCCGCATACGCGAAGGTGTGCTCCATGGCTCAACCGACTGACGCGCCACTCACATGATTCGCACGCTGCTCCTCGGCTCGTTCTTCGCGCTCTGCATCGTTCTCGTGCTGCCGTGGCTGATTCTCTGGACGCTGCTCACCGGCAAACCCGATTGGATGTATGAGATGGCGATGAAGGCCGTCCGCGCCGGCAATCGCATCGTCGGGATTCGCGTGCACGTCGAGGGCGTTGAAAACGTTCCGCCGGGCGCCTGCGTCTTCGTCGCCAACCACGTTTCCAATGCAGACCCGCTCGCCTGCATTCCCTCGATTCCCCGGCGCGTCGCCATCTTGATCAAGAAAGAGCTTATGAGCATCCCGATTCTATCCGCCGGAATGCGCCGCGCACAGTTTGTCCCGGTGGATCGTTCCGACCGTGAGTCGGCCGCGGGCAGCATCGATATCGCCGTGCGCTACCTGAAGGAAGGAATCTCATTTGCGATCTTCGCGGAAGGAACGCGTAGCGCCGACGGGCGCCTGCGCGCCTTCAAACGCGGTGGCTTTTCGATCGCGATTGAGGCCGGCGCGCCGATCGTCCCGATTTCAATCGCCGGTACGCAGCACGTACTCCGCAAAGGCCGCTGGAAACTATGCGCCGGCGACGTCACAGTTCGCTTCGGTCCCGCCGTCGATTCCGCTGCCTACACGCTCGATCGCCGTGCCGAATTACAGGCCCGCGTTCACGCGCTCGTCGCCGCGGGCCTTCCCCCGGATCAGCGTCCTCTCGATCGATCGGCGCAGCCGCAAGCGACGGCTGAACCCGCGCCCTAGCTCACGCTGCTATACTCGATACAGATGTCCGCAGACCGCGCTAAGCCGCCGGCAAAGCTGATCCACGCAATCATTCCCGTGGGAATGCTTCAGTGCAACTGCTCGATTCTGGGCGATCCGACAACTGGCGATACCATCGTCGTTGATCCGGGCGACGAAGTTGATCGTATCCTCGAAGTCCTGCGCCGCCACAATCTGAAAGTCCGCGCCATCGTCAGCACCCATACTCACATCGACCATGTCGGCGGTCTTCCCGCGCTTCATCGCGCCACAGGCGCGCCGGTGCTGATCCACGAAGCCGATCTCGCACTCTATGAAGCGCTCGATCAGCAGGCCGAGATGATTGGCATCCCCATGCCGGAGATGATGCAGATCCAAGATTTCGTGAAAGAGGGCGACAATCTCCGTTGGGGCGGTTACCACGCCCAAGTGCTGCACACCCCGGGCCACACGCCGGGCAGCATCAGTCTGGTCGTGGGCGCGAATCCGAGCCCGACAACACGACCGTACTCGCTTCCAGCGGCGCCCCATTCGCAAGCGGCCCCCGAGCCAACCGCCGCCCGCCTCATCGCAGGCGACACGCTGTTCCGCGGCTCTATCGGCCGCACCGATTTCCCCGGCGGTTCCTATCCACAGATCATCGCGTCAATCCACGAAAAGCTTCTGACACTGCCAGACGAGCTGGTCGTAATCCCAGGGCACGGCGAGCTGACAACAATAGGCCAAGAGCGCGAGTTCAACCCATTCCTGCGCTGACATCAGCTCTTCCAGGGGTACTCTGTGGTCAATCGGGCCTTCATTGAATTCGTCCAACGCCGATGCTATCGTCCGCGCGGCCCGAAGGAGCAGTCAACAAGGGAGTCCTCCTATGAAAGCCCTCCGAACCGTGATTCTGACGTCGCTCGCAGCTGCGTTGTTGTTCCCAGCCCCCGCCCGCGCCCAGGATTCCACCGCCGCCCGCATCCAGCGCCTGGAAGACATCGAGGAAATCCGCACCGTCCTGATCGACTACGGCCGCTATCTCGATGCGCACGATCTTGTTTCCTATTCGAATCTCTTCGCCACAGAAGGCGAATGGGTCGGCGGATTCGGCACGGGCAAAGGCCCGGCCGGGGTCCTCGCGCTGATGCAGAAAAATCTGGGCGCTACCCCAACGAACCGCCCCGGTTCGACTTATCACCTGCTCACGAATTTCCTGATCGAGGTTCACGGCGACACGGCCACCGCATGGTCACGCTGGAATTTCGTGATCACCAGCGCGGATAACAGCCCCAAAATCATGTACGGCGGGCACTACGACGACACGCTGGTGCGCGAAAGCGGTCACTGGAAGTTCAAGAAGCGCATCGCAGTCAATGACATCCCGGCAGGGAACTCCGCCCCGCCTCCGGCGACCAAATAGAATCGGCGCCGTGTTAGCGTCCGCGCACAATCTAGTGGGCGCGACGGATGTCGGACGAGACATGCCGGATACCCGACCGCGTCTGCGCATCACCGCATTCGCTCGAGACGCAGGATGCGGATACCGCTGCACGATATTTGAGTGCGAGAGGGGCATCAGGCACGACACGCTTCGCGCGAAATACCGCATCATGCGTACTGATTTCCAACCGGACCTTTTCGCGCCGGCATCCAGAATTCCCGCCAAATCGGCGTAGTTCTAGGACTACGTGTTGTGCGCTCTGGAACATCGCCGTTCGGCTTCGCTTTACTCACTGGCGCTTGCGAATGATAATCACGCCGGGTCGTCCCAATGCGGCAGCGCCAGCTTGCGTCTCTGGTTGGTTGGAACTACAGTATCTGACGGGGGAGTTGCATCTCTCGGCTATACTGCTCGCAATTGAGCGTAATCGGTTCGCGCGAGAATTCCGTCCCAGGTTCGTTGCCGCGGGAGAGCATCGTTTCGCGGTGGGCCGCCATCCAATTTGCGGGGTGAACTAGAGATGAGACGTTCCGATTTAGTCCGACATTCGACCAAGGGCAAGGCCATTCGAACGTCGCAGATCGTTTTCGGCGAACGCCAGCACCT
>CAZLWY010000116.1:0-6549 GCA_964563425.1 uncultured Acidobacteriaceae bacterium
GTTCTTGGGAATCTTCAGGTTCAGGCCGAATACCGCCTGCTTCGCGCCGTAGAAGAAGTTCAGATTGGAGATCTCAAAGCGCACCAGCGCCTCCTTCTCCGAAGCAGCGTGAGGTTTTTCAGCGATCCTGACTTGTGGCGCGAGCCTTGCCGCCGTCGCGTTCGGTCCATGTGTGGCACCCATTTCAGGCACTCCGTCCCCCTCCGCCGCGGCTGAGCACGAGGCGCGTACCTATATTGGCAATTAGCACGAGGCCGAGCAAGACCAGCCCGGCAGCCCAGGCCTGGCGGTGCCAGTCATCATAGGGAGAGATCGCGTAGTCGTAAATCATGCGCGGAAGAGAAGAAATCGGCTGGTTCCAGCCCGGACTCCAGAAACGGTTGCCGAACGCGGTGAACAAAAGCGGAGCCGTTTCGCCAGCGACGCGCGCCAGGGCCAGCAACATGCCCGTGAGGATGCCTCCGCGGGCAGCCGGGAGAATCACGCTGGCAATCGTGCGCCATTTGCTGGCACCGAGCGCCATGGCGCCTTCCCTCAGGTTATTGGGCACGGCGCGGAGGAATTCCTCCGTGCTGCGCAGGGTGATCGGAATCACCATGATGGCGAGCGCGACGCCTCCGGCAAACGTCGAAAAATGCTTCACCGGCAGCACGAAGAGCGCATAGGCGAAGATGCCGATGACGATCGAGGGCACGCCGTTGAGCAAGTCGGCGGTATAGCGCGTGATGAAGGAAAACGTCTTTCCGCCGAACTCCGCCAGATAGACTCCGCCGATCAACCCGATCGGCAATCCCAAGATCGCGGCGAGGAAGAGCAGCTTCAGGCTGCCCACGATGGCATTGGCCATGCCGCCGCCGGTTTCGCCGACCGGTTTCGGCAGCTGGGTGAAGAAATCCCAGTTCAGGGAACGGCCGCCGTTGATGACCAAATAACCGAGAATGAGAAATAGTACGGAAACCACGGCGAAGGCCGCGACGCCGGTGAGCGTAAGCATCACCGCGTTGAGCGATTTCCGCCAGATCAGCCGTGCGCGGATCATGCCGGGTGACCTCCGCCGCGGTCCGTAGCGACGATCAGGATTCGCGCCAGACCGTTGAGGATGAACGTCATCAGAAACAGGACCAGGCCCAGTTCGATCAGGGCGGCTAGATAAAGATCACCCGTCGCTTCGCTGAATTCATTGGCGATGACCGCCGCGATGGTGTATCCGGGCGCAAACAGCGACGCCGCGATCTTCGGATCGTTGCCGATCACCATGGTGACGGCCATCGTCTCGCCGAGAGCGCGCGCGAGCGCCAGGAACACGGAACCCATGATTCCGGTGCGGGCCCAGGGAACCACGACTTTCCATGTGGCTTCCCAGCGCGTCGAGCCGAGGCCCAGCGCGGCTTCGCGCTGTTCGCGCGGCACCGTCAGAAGCACTTCGCGCGAGACGGAGATAATGAAGGGCACGATCATGATGGCGAGCACGACGCCGGCGGTGAGGAATCCGACACCGTAGTTCGGTCCTTTGAAGAATTTGCCGATGACCGGTACGTTACCAACCGTGTGGATCAGGGCAGGACCGACGGTGGTTCGCATGAGCGGCACGACGATGAAAATTCCGAGCAGACCGTAGATGACGCTCGGCACGGCGGCCAACAGATCAATCAGAAACGCAATCGAATCGCTCAATTTCCGGGGCGCGAGCTCGGCCAGGAAAATCGCCGCTGCCAATCCCAGCGGGAGCGCGATCGCGAGCGAAACAATCGCGGTGACGAGCGTCCCGTAGATAAAGGGCGCGGCGCCGAAATCGCCCGAAATCGGGTCCCAGATCGTTTTGGCGAAAAAGCCGAACCCGAATTGCACCCTGGCGAGACGGGAATTAACCCAGAGCTCGTAGACGAGCGCCGAGGTGATCAGCAAAATGCTCGCGGCGAAAACCAGCGTGATGAGATGGGCGATCTCGTCTCCGTTGCGAAGACGCTTTACAAACGCACGCGGCCCCGCTTTCGGCGGGACCGCCTGCTCCATTGTGGTGGCCGTTGAGGACATTCTCCGCTACAAGTCTTTGTGACCGGTCTTCGCTACTGGATCAGCGCGATGGCCTTCTTTTCCTTCTCGACTACCGCGGCCGGAAGCTTGGCGTAGGACAGTCCTTCGTTGTAGCCCTGCCCGTCGGTCAGCATCCACGCCAGAAAGCCCTTGATCGCTTCCCGCTTGCCTGCGTCCGGAATCTGTGCGGGGATCAACAACCAGGTGAAGCTGGAAATCGGGTAGGCCATGGCTCCGGGCGCGTTGGCAATGGAAACCCGGAAATCAGCCGGCATGTCCTTGGCTCTCGACGCTGCGGCAGCCGTTACGCCGGCAAGGTCGGCCTTCACGAATTTGCCCGCGGCGTTCTGCACCTTGCCGAAGGGGGTGCCGGTTTGCAGGGCGTAGATCAATTCGACGTAACCGATCGCGCCGGGCGTCTGCTTGATCAGGCCGGTGACGCCTTCGTTGCCCTTGCCGCCGAGTCCAACGGGCCAATTCACGGAGGCGCCCGCGCCGACTTTGCTCTTCCACTCATCGCTGACCTTGGAAAGAAAGTCGGTGAAGATGAAGGTGGTGCCGCTGCCTTCGGAGCGGTGCACGACCACGATGTCGTCGCCCGGCAGTTTGACGCCCGGATTCGCCTTCGCGATTTCGGGGTCGTTCCACCTCGTGATGGTGCCGAGATAGATGCCTGCCAGGGCCTTCTGTGAAAAGTTCAGATCGGTCGAGACGCCGCTGACGTTGTAGGTCGGGACGACCGCGCCCAGAACCGTGGGGAAATGGAGGACTTTGAACTTGAAACCCGCGGCTTGTTCGTCCGTCAAGGGTACATCGGAGGCGCCGAAGTCGACCGTGCCGCTCTGAAGCTGGCGGATGCCGCCGCCGGAGCCAATGGACTGGTAGTTGATCTGCACGCCCGAATGAGCCGTCTGGTAGACGGAAAACCACTTGGAATAGATGGGATAGGGAAACGTCGCCCCGGCGGCATTCAGCAACAGCGTGCCGCCGGCAGCCGTAATGGCCGTCAAGGCCACGAGAAGGGACAGTACAACCAGCGCTTTTCTCATCGTGTTGGGAACTCTCCTGTGTCTTGAGACATTATCTTTTCCGGTCGGTTACAATCGTGTTACATCCACAAGAAATCGGCGTGAACGCCCGCAGGGCGACTCGGGAAGGTAGAGAGGCGCAGTCTCGGGGGTGGAAACTGCGCCTCCTTGGCGGGCGATAGGCGTGTGTTGCTTCCGGCGTAAACTGCGGGCACGCCAGAACTTGAAGAAAATTTCTTCCCGGATGAAACGTCCCAGGCACGCACTCTGTCGCCGAGCGGGCTGACATGGGCCGCTGCCCTGCCGAGCGGACCGGCTTCCAGGCCAATGTGCCGCGTGGGCGAATACTAGGCTAAGTGATTGAATCCCGGATGATTCGGGTGTGAAAAGAGTGTGACTACAGACCGGTGACGGCTGCATTCTCGGCTCGAGCTTCCAGTTGCCGCGCCCGGCCGTGCCGGACCTCGAGCCCGCGCACCCAGAACAGCACGTCTTCGGCGATGTTGGTTGCGTGATCGGCGATTCGTTCCAGGTGCCGGGACGCCAGCACGAACTGCAGGCTGGGGGCGGCGAGCGAGGAATTTTCGGCGATACCGGAGAGCAGCGCTTCGAACACGCGGTCGCGATATTGATCCACGGCGTCGTCGCTTTCAAGGACCTGCGTCGCCAGATCGACATTCTGGTAGATCAGCGCTCCGAGACATTTCGAGATCATGGCGCGGACCGCGGCGGTCATGGGCTCCAGTTCTCCCGGAGTCTCAACATCACCCATGGAGGAAAGCGAAATGGCACGCTCGGCCACGTTGACGGCGAGATCGCCCATGCGCTCCAGGTCGTTATTAATTTTCAACGTGGCGACGATGAGGCGCACGTCCACGTCGGAAAGATTTCCCTGGCGCAGCAGGCGAATGGCGTGCTCGTCGATCACGATTTCCAGTTCGTTGATGCGCGGCTCGGTGAGGAAGACTTCACTCGCCAGCCGCTCGTCGCGACTGAGCAAGGCTTCGAGCGCGCGGTTCACGGTGCCTTCGACGGTGCGCGCCTGCGAGACGAGGTAGTTCAACAGTACGGCCTGAAAAACGCCCTCGGTGCTCATTTGCGTGGCTGCCATCTCTTCTCCCTGGCGGCTGGGCGCCGTTTCGATCTTTCTCGACAAATCGAGGATCGCGGATGAGCGTTAGAATGCGATAACGCGGAGGTGAATCGTTGAAGACAACAGCCGGCTAGGCGGCGAGCGACAGGGAGAAGGAGAATTTCGAGCCGTGGCCGACTTCGCTTTCCACCCACAGGCGGCCGCCGTGGGCTTCGACAATGTGCTTGGCGATAGAAAGGCCCAGGCCGGTGCCCCCGGCTTCGCGCGAGCGCGCCGGGTCGACGCGATAGAAGCGCTCGAAGATTCTTTCCTGGTCGGCGAGCGGAATTCCGATGCCGGTGTCGTCCACGCTGACGATGGCATCGCGGGGACTGGCGTCGGCGGTGATGCGGACGCGGCCGCCTTCGGGCGTGTAGCGGATGGCATTGTCGAGAAGGTTCTGCACCACGTCGCGCAGCAGGCTGGCGTCGCCGTGCACCAGCGGGAGATGCGGCGGCAGGTCGACCTCGAGCGGGATGCGTTTGCGGGTGGCGTTGATCTGCGCGGTTTCCACACAGCGATCGATCACGTCGACCAGCTGCACCGGGCCGAACTGCACTTCGAGTTTGCCGGCCTCGATGCGGGCGAGTTTGAGCAAGTCGTCGGTCAGGGCCGCCAGACGCGTGGCATGATCGCGAATAATTTCGAGGAAGCGGCGATTGTTGCGGGGATCTTCCAGAGCACCGGAGAGCAGAGTTTCAGCGAATCCCTGAATGGCCGTAAGCGGCGTCTTGAATTCGTGGGAAACGTTGGCGACGAAGTCGTGGCGGACGCGCTCGAGGCGGCGCAGCTCGCTCACGTCGTGCAGCACGAGCACGGCGCCGGACGGGCGGTAGCCGGCCAAGGCGCCCTCGAGGGCGATGATCGGCGTCGCGGTCACCGAAAAACTGCGCTGCTGCACGATGCCCATGACGATTTCGCTGCGCAGGCCTTCTTCGCCTTCGAGCGCGCGGCGAATCAGGCTCAGCAGGTCGGAATGGCGCACCGCTTCGATCACCGGTCGGCCCTCGATGGCGGCCGAGTCCAGGTTCCAGACTTCGGAAAACGCGCGATTGCAGAAGACGATTTTTCCCTGCGCGTCGATCACCGCCACTCCCTCGACCATGCTTCGCAGAATCGCGCTCGAGCGGTTGCGTTCGCCGCTGAGCGAACGGATGGTGCGGTCCATCCACGCGGCCGTCTCGTTGAGCGCCGCGGAAAGATCGGCGATCTCGTCGCGCGGGCCATCGTCGGGCAGCGGGCGAAAATCTCCCTCGGCCACGCGGCGCGAAAAATCCTTCAGTCGCTCGATGCGCGCCGCAAACATGCGGAAGTAGGCCAGCGAGAACATGCCGCCAAGCAGCAGGACGACGAGCGAAGAAAGATAGATCCTGTAACGCAGCTCGGAAACCGACTCTTCCACCTGCGCGAGCGGTAGCGCCATGCGGATGACGATCGGCAAGGCGCCGGGCGAAACGTATTTCACGGCGCGGTAGACGAGCTCGCGGTCGAGCGCAACGCTATGCCGCACGGATTGGCCTGCTCCTGAGGCAAACGCCTGCTGGACTTCCGGGCGGCTCGAGTGGTTCTCCATTGTTTCGGCATCGTGCTGCGAATCTTCGAGAACCTGGCCGCTACTGTCGATGACGGTCACGCGCGCGCCGCTGCGGCCCATCCATTCGGTCCAGGCGCGCAGGTCGGCGGCATCGTCCACGCGCGGCGGGCGGGCCTGCGCGACATTCAACAGGGAGTTGAGCTTGTCGTCGGCGGAACGGAGGTAGTCGCGGCGAAGAACATGAGCGGAGTAAAAATCGACGGCGAGCAGAACTGCCAGGAGCAGGGCGAAATAGGTCAGCCCGAGTTTCCAGAAAAGCCTAGCTCGCACGGGTTTCGAAAAGATAGCCGGCGCCGCGAATCGTCTTCATGTAGGCCGGATGCTGCGGATCGGTTTCGATCTTTTCGCGCAGGCGGCGGACGTAAACATCAACGCTGCGCGGCGTGACGAAACGCTCGGTGCCCCAAACGCCATCGAGCAACTGATCGCGCGTGAAGACTCGATCGGGACGCGCCGCGAGAAAATAGAGCAGGCGGAATTCGAGCGTGCTCATGGGCACAGCTTTTCCGCCGCGCGTGACTTTGTAGGCCGCCGGATCGATGCGCAGCACTCCGATTTCGATCGGTTTTTCCGTCGGAGTGCCGGGCTCGGTGCGGCGCAGCAGCGCTTTCACGCGGGCCACGAGTTCGCGCGGGCTGAACGGTTTGGTGACGTAATCGTCCGCGCCCAGCTCGAGACCCACCACACGATCGGCTTCTTCGCCCTTTGCGGTCAGGATCAGAACCGGCAGGCGATTCAGGCTCGCGTCCTTGCGGACTTCC
>CAZLWY010000117.1:0-8439 GCA_964563425.1 uncultured Acidobacteriaceae bacterium
CGCGCGGTAGATCTTTTCCAGCTTCCCGGCGCTTGCATCCGCCAGCATCTGCGGCCAGATCGGCTCGGCCTCGCCGATTCCGATCGCGTCGCAGTGCTTCGCCGCTTCTTCAGGATGAAACCAGATGTGCGGCCCGCCCATAATCACGGGGATGCCGCGATTGCGGAATTCGGCCGCGATGTCGTAGGCGCGCAAGGAATGCACCGTCCAGGTCGTGATCGCCACCACGTCCGGATTCGTATCGAAGCTCAAATCCTGCACCTGCTCGTCGACCAGCGTGACGTCCCAGTCCTTCGGCGTCAGCGCGGCCAGATATGGCAGTGCCAGTGGCACCAGCGCGCGAGTCTTTGACTTGAAAACGGTGCGGTTCGTGCGTGAGGCGTAGTGCGAAGGTTGAATAATTAGAAGCTTCTTTCCCAATTTTTCATTCCCTCAGAATTGATTTCTAAGTCGCCTTCTCAAATGCCCGGCTCGCTTCTCAGCTCCGGGACTCCTTCCGATGGCACCACCAAACCAGAATATATTATTACATTCGAACGTCCCGCGAGTGAACCCTGTAATTGTGACTCGATTGCCAATCCCGGGATCGCGCCAACTCGCGCCAACACCCGAAATACTACTCGACCCAGGGCCCGCAAACCCGAAAGATGTTATCGCAGCCAGCCTATAAAATTTGCATTCATATTGATGATGTCTAGCATTATGAAATGTGAATAGCGCCACCGCACACCATTCCTCGCCCGTACGCATTAGGGGGGAGCAAGCCTCTCCTCGCGTTCTCGACGGTGGGGGGGCACCGTCCGCCGCGAGGAAAACCCGGCAAATCCCCTGGCCAATGCCGAACCGGAATCCATCCCTTGAACCTGGTTGAACTTTGAGGCTTTGGCGGATAGGATTCCAGCGCTGATCAGAGTTTTGGCAATGGACAAGCGAATGGTGGAAGCCGGCGCGCTCTTTGATAAATGAGGCGCGCCACGGGAGACTTCGATGAAGAGAATTTGCACAGCTGTGATGGTCCTGGGGGCCTTGCTGCTTGCGAGCGCCGCGCACGCGCAGGTGACGCTGAACTCGGTGCGCGTCGGCGCGCAAGACACCGCCGCGCTGGCGAAGTTCTACGAGGCCGCGTTCGGCATGTTTGAGGTCAATCGGATCAATGTGCCCGGAGGAGCGGAGATATTCGTGAACTTCGGTGCCACGGTCGACGCCGCCAAGGCCAACAAAACCGAGCCGATCGTGATCACTCATCGCGATTCCGACGACCTGAAAGACCCGATTGCACACGTGATCCTGGACGTAAAGAACATGTCGGCGACGGTTGCGGCCATCAAGGCGGCCGGCGGTTCGATGGCCGGCGATCCTCGTGCGTTCGGAAACACCGGCATCATGATAGGCGTCGCGATCGATCCGGTCGGGAATCGCCTTGAGCTGATTCAACGCCCATAGGAAATCCGGATCCCCGATGAAATACGCCCTCATTGCCATCGCTGCAATGCTGACGGCAACTTCGGCGCTGGCGCACCATTCGTTTGCGATGTTCGACCAGTCGAAGTTGGTCACAGTGAATGGCACCATCAAGGATTTCCGCTGGACCAATCCCCATGTATTCATCCAGTTGCTCGTCAAGACGGAAGGTGGCAGCGAAGTTGAGTGGAGCATCGAGATGACGAGCCCGGAGCACCTGGCGCGCGTTGGGTGGCGGCCCGGAACCTTGAAGCCGGGTGATCCGGTGACCTTGGCGATTCATCCGATGCGCGATGGCACCGCGGGAGGTCAGTACGTCTCGGGGACCGGGCCGGGTGGACCCTTGGCCGGCTCACCAACGCCGAGCGGTGAAAACAAATGAATCTGCACAGGCCGGCACTAGCCGCGGCGATCCTGCTTGGGTGCGGGGCGGTCCGAGTGGTAGCCGCCACGGGCGCGCCGGCCGGGATGCCGGACTGGAGCGGCCAGTGGGAAAATGTCGGTGCCACGCCCGATGCGTCGGGAGGATTCAATCAGTCGCTCGATGAGGTCCTTACGAAGATGCAGTGGGGACCGCCGAACAAACCCGAGGTGCAGGCCCGAGTGGACAAAATCGTCGCGTCGGAGCGCAAGCGACTCGAGGCGATCAGCCGCGGAGAAGATCCGGGCGGGGTGGACCGAAAGGCCTGCACGTTCGGATTTCCGCTGATCATGCTCGATTCACCGCTGATGTTTGAGATTCTACCGACGCCGAAAGAAACGACCCTGATTTTCTCGAGCCGCGAGATCCGCCACGTTTACACCGATGGAAGGCAGCACACTCCGAAGGACGAACTGTGGGCCACGCCCTGGGGTGACTCGATCGGCCACTGGGAAGGACAGACTCTCGTCATCGACACCATCGCGGTCAAATCTCCTTTTGCTTCTTCGGAGTCAGACGGTGTCGCCGTCCTGGCTTTTGGGGACGTCGAAGGCGAACAGACAATCACCATTTTGAGTTCGCAGGCGCACTATAGGGAAAGGATCCGGATGCTCGACCAGGGTCATCTAGAGGACCAGATGACCGTCATCGATCCGAACAATCTGACGGCGCCCTGGCACGTGAGCCGCACCTACCAGCGCGTGGCGCACATTCACCGCATGGTGTATGAGGACTGCGAGGGTGAAGAACGCAATCCCGTCGTCAACGGCCGTTTCACGCTAGCGCCACCGCCCTCGTCAGCCACGCCGCCGCCAACTGCGCCGAACAGCCCTCCACCCGCTCCATCCCCTCCTCAATAGCAACGACGTACCCGCAATTGATCACGTTGTCCGATCAAGGCGCAATGAGATGATAGTCGTCTCTTCCGACGATGACTTCCGGAAAGCGTGAAACTTACCCGTACCTGGCAAACGTTGCACTGTGATGCGTGAGAGTCTGTGGATTCGAGGCAAAATAACCAGTTACGCCGAACCAAGCTTGGCATCGCGCAACGACTGGCAGGCATGGCAATCCCCTGAGCACTCTTCGACGGTGAACGTTTCGCCGGGCATAACGAGTTCCAAGGCGCGGAAGCGCGCTTCCGCATGCGTGCCAAACCTCTGCCAGTCTGGTGCGTCTTTGGTCGACCAGTGGATGTGGAAGTGTGGAGAGTTAGAACCTGAGAGCATGGGAGTTGATAACTTGCGCGACACACTACGCTAGGTCCAGTCACCGTAAAAGCGCCAATAAGCGTCGTCGTCCTGCCCGAATAGTGCTCCTTGGATTGTCCCTGACTAACACGCATCGGATATATACCGACTCGATCAAAACTTAATCGCATAACAACGTCGGCCCCCGAGCGCCTCGAGCGGCCTTCGCTGTGAAATTCGGGGGGGGACAGAGCCGGAAATCGGTTCGCACCCGAGAAAGAGGGAGTTCGAAGGAATAAGCATCGTCGAAGTTTTGATCGAAGAGATGTATGGGCCGGACGGAAGCCGACCGCTCTAGTCATCCAGGCCGAGAAGAAAGACAACCCAGAAAGCGAAAGCTACAAACTCTTTTCAGTCGTGGGAGAAGCCTGCTCGAAAAGGGTTTGACAGGGCCGACATAAACTTGTCGGGTAAATTGCCTGGAATCAATAAATCAGTTGGGACACGCGTATGGCACGAGCGACGCGGCCCGATACAGTCGATCGCAGGAATCCTCAGTGGACGACAGTTCCTGGTACACCCATCCGTAGCAAATGGGCGAGTTCTTCGGGGGCCACGGGCTGGCTGAAGAGGTAGCCTTGTCCTTCCGCACAGTGCAGGGACCGAAGAAAAGCGAGCTGCTCCGGCGTTTCAATGCCCTCGGCAATTACGCGCTGCTTAAGATTCTTTCCCATGTCAATTATGGCACCAACGATGGCCGAGTTGTTCGGATCACCCGAGATCTGATCGACGAAGGATTTGTCAATCTTCAGCACGTCGATTGGAAAATGCTGAAGATAGCTGAGACTGGAATAGCCGGTGCCGAAGTCATCGACCGCAAGGTGAATCCCCATCGCTTTGAGTTCCCGAAGCACAGCGCCCGTGGATTCGGCATTCTCCATGAGGACACTTTCGGTGAGTTCGAGGTCGAGACAGCGCGCTTCCAAGCCGGTGTCCCTGAGAACGGTGCGGACCCCTGCGACAAAAGTCTTGGCGCGGAATTCGGCGGCGGAAACGTTGACCGAAATATGCCGGAACGGCAGGCCTGCGTCTTGCCACTCGCGTGCCTGCGCGCATGCTTCGTGGAGCACCCACTTCCCGATTGGGACAATCAGGCCACAATCTTCGGCGACGGGCACGAACTGGGAGGGAGGGAGCAGTCCCCTGTCGGGCTGGTGCCAACGGATCAACGCCTCGACTCCCGTGATCTCACCGGTGTCGAGACTTACCTTCGGTTGATAGTGCAATACGAATTCTTTTCGTCGGAGGGCTCGGCGCAGGCTACTTTCGAGAGATTGCCGCTCATCGGACTTCCGATTCATATCCGCCCTGAAGAACTGGAAATTGTTGCGCCCGTTTTCCTTCGCGTGATACATGGCGGTATCTGCATTCTTGATTAGCGTTTCGGCATCCCGCCCATCGTCTGGGTAGATGCTGATACCAATGCTGCCAGCGATATCCACGTCTTGTCCTTCGATGAAGTGGGGCGCGTTAAGCGAAACAAGAAGTTTCGTTGCGCTCGTCGCCGCGTCCTCCGGATGCGTAATCTCGGAAAGCAGGATCACGAATTCATCGCCGCCCAGGCGGCTGACCGTGTCGGAGGAGCGCACGTCAGCCAGCAATCGTTTTGAAACGGACTGAAGCAGCTTGTCGCCGACGGCGTGTCCCAACGAATCATTGATGTATTTGAACCGATCTAAATCCAGGAAGATCACCGCAATTGGTCTGTTCTGGCGGCGAGCCAAGGCAATCGACTGAGTGATCCGGTCGTTGAGCAGCACGCGGTTGGGCAGGTTCGTGACAACATCGTGCTGTGCGGAGTGTGTCATTTGGCTTGTCATGGCTCGCGCCGCGCTCACGTCGTGGAAAACAATTACCGCACCGGTGATGTGGCCAGACCTGTCGTGGATCGGCGCAGCGGAATCCTCGATGGCGGATTCAAATCCGTCGCGGCGAATGAGCACACAATTCACAGTCAGTCCCACCGTCCTATTTTGCTCGACGGCCATTTCCATGGGATCTCTCGCGGCCATGCGCGTCGAGCCGTCGATAATTCGAAAGACTTCTGCGAGGGGTTTGCCCTTGGCTTCATCGCGACACCAACCGGTCATGGTCTCGGCAACGAGATTGAGATAGGTAACGTTCCCCGAAATGTCAGTGCACAGAACGGCGTCACCAATCGAGTTGAGGGTGACCACGGCGCGTTCTCTTTCGGCGTACAACGCATCCTCGACCGTCTTGCGCTCGATCGCGTTACGAAGTGCGCGCGGCAGCGAATAGCTTTCTAAGTGAACCGCCAGGAGATAATCGTGCGCACCCTGCCGTACCGCCTTTTTTGCAAGGGCTTCGTCACCGTTGTCGAGGATCAGAACCGGGACGTCGGGCGCGGCGCTGAACAGCTTGTCGAATGTCTCGATTCCGTGACTGTCGGGCAGGGACAGCGCAAGCAAAACAGCGGCGACTCCTCCTTTGCTCAGGCGCTCAAGGCCCTCGGAAAGTCGGCGAACCCATTCCAGGTCGAAGGAGACGCTGCCCGTCGTGAGAAGCGCGGCACGAATCCTCTCGGCGACGGCCGGGTCATTTTCAATCAGGAGTACTTTGGGGCACGGTGTACCCGTCATCATGGCAACCTCTTCGACTCTCAGTAGAGCGTATTACCCGGATGGCTGGCTGTCCCGTAGGGAACACGAGCGCAATTGTTCGGAAATGGTAATCCTGTAAACAGCGCAGTCCAATTCCCGACTGACGCGCCAACGGGGGAAGTCAAGCACCACCTCGAACCCTTGTGGGCATATGCCGAGCCCCGGCCATCGAGCGCATCGGGAAAGGTTGGGTTCAGCCGAAGTGCCTGATCGTAGTCTTGAATGGCACGGCTGTAATTACCCTTGTGCGCACACCCCAGGCCCCGGTCGAAGAATATCGGTAAGGTTTGGATTCAACCCCAGCGCCTGATCGCTTTGCTGGCAATCGTGCTACCGCAATGAATCAAACAGTTTGCCAATCGTTACGTTCAGATCCCTATCGATGCGGCGGCGGCTTTCGATCCTTTGAATCGAGATCAAAACCGTGCTCGGATGTCTGCCGCCGAATTCTCGGCCGATCTTGGCAAAAGAGGCCGAAGTGAGCTGTTTGACCAAATACATCGCGACCTGGCGCGGAAGAACTGCTGCCTGAGAGCTGCTCCGCAGCTTCAGGTCGGGAGGAAACACGCCAAAATGCTCTCCCACGCGTTCTTGGATCAACTTGATCGTCACCCCGTCGACTTGCTGCGGGACGACTTTCTTTACTGCGCCGCGCGCGTTCGCCAGACCCGGGGCCGAGGACGGTGCAGGAGGCTCCAGTTCCGGGCTGTGGAATTCCAACTGGGTGTCGGCCATCCCCAATTCTTGAAGAACCGCCTGGAGAAGTACGCCGTAGGTTTCTGTGAGCCTTTTCTTGCATAGGCGCGTGGGAACTCGAACCAATAAACGCGTGGTCTCCGTTCGCTCGAGCTGAGTCGGACCAAACCATGTCGCGAAGTCGTACGGATTGATGCGGCGTCTGGTGTGTTGGAGAACTCTAGCCCAGTCGTTCATAGGAACGATCACCACCGAGAAGTTCCAGAGAAAGATATACACGCAGGCGAAGAGAAGTCTGTTCAGAATTGCACAGGCTGAACAAAATTAATCACGAAACCGGCTATTTCGGAATATCCGCAATTGGACCTCGCGACCCGAAGGCCCCGAATGGTGCTTCGACCCTCCTGTGAGGGAACCTCCGAGGGCCATTTGTCCGGCCGCTTCGTTACGCATCCACATGGATTATTCCCGAGTGCGCGGTCTTTCCTGAGTGAGATGTTGCAAGAGACTCAACGCAGCTCACTCCCGCGAGTGTCCTTCCGTCGGCGATCTATCCCGCCATTACTTTGATCCCCGGCTGGCTGCCATCATCGGACCCGGCGGCAAGGCGCGATCTCATGTCGATCTCTTTGAGAATCTCGTCGAGGAAGCCGATGAATTCGCTGGGGCGCATGGCCAGCGAGCCCCAACACGATCGGCCATGCTTCAGAGCTGGCAACCACCAGCAACCGGTTTCCACCGGATAGGAATAGACCAGGGTAGTCCTCGATCCTGTCAGCGAAGCTACCAACGAAAGTGAGCTGGCGTCCCCAGCATTGAATTCACTCAGCACGAGATCAAATGGCTGGTTGCTAACAAACGCATCCGCCTCCCTGCAAGACGAGCAAGAGTGGATCTCGCACGGCCATCTTCTTAGGCGCGCAGATAAGAACGACAGGCTCATCGGATTCGCGGTAATCAGTAATACCCTCGGAGTTTTGATACCCATGGCACCCTCCAGACTTGTCAGGCTGCAGTACGATGGGAAATGTGTCTGTTCAATTTTGCACGGCCTTAATCCTCAGCCCACATTTCAAAGTCCTTGGTCCTCGCTCGGCGTACTTCGTCTCCGACGAGTACACGACGCGCAACAATGCTTGTAGAGACGGCGGCGGAATTGAATCCGGTCTGTGTTCACGCTGGGCCATGAGGACTCATGTATGGGTCGGACGGAAGCCGACCGCTTGATTACGAGCGAGCCGGAGTCGCCCAGTCCGAGAAGAACGACCACCCAGGAAGCGAAAGATAAAGACTCTTTTAAGCGATGGGAGAAGTTTGCTCGAGAAGTGTTTAACAGGGCGGACCTAAACTTGTCGGGTAAATTGCCTGGAATCGATAGATCAGTTTGGACAAGTTTATGGCGCTCGCGACGCGTCGAAGACGCACTCAGGGCTTATCAAGAGTTTACGGTCTGCCGAACAAGCGGATTTCCTGGCTGGCGATTTCTCAGGCGCTATCCGCGAAGAAAACAGGCCCCGGCCAAAACCGAGCACCGGGACCTGCCACTGCACCGTGCGAAATGCCGTCCGACGGTTTTCTCTATGGCTGGTTTTGGGAGACAACACCAATCGTGGTTCCGATCACGTCGCCCGAGACCACCAACTCCACGCGTCGATTCTGTTGTCGCCCTTCTGCGGTATCATTGGACGCAACGGGTTGCGTTTTGCCAAACCCCTGAGCCGTCATGGACGCCATCGGAATGTTTTCGTGGGCGAGATAGTCCCTCACGGCTTCCGCACGTTTTTCGGAAAGATCCTGATTGTAAGTATCGCTGCCTACGCTATCGGTATCGCCTTCGATGGCCAATAAGAGTGACGGATAGGCGAGAACGATCCCGGAGATTTTCGCCAGTTTTTCACGCGCCAGCGGACGGAGCGTGAACTTGCCCGTATCGAAAAGCACGTCGGACATGTTGACGACGAGGCCGCGAGCGGTATCACGCGTGGCAAGA
>CAZLWY010000118.1:0-2810 GCA_964563425.1 uncultured Acidobacteriaceae bacterium
CCGGCCGAGATCGTAATTTCCGCGTAGACCACGTTTTGCCGCACGAGCTCTTCGGCCAGCTTTCGCGTGATCAGCGCGTAATCCTCCGGGTCGCGCAAGAACGACGTGACCCATTTGAACGCTTCGATGAATCCCGCGAAATTGTTGTAGTTGTAGCGCGCGGCCACGTCCGGGGCGGTGAGCGTCACTCCGTGGCGCTCGGCGAGCTCGACGGCGGTTTCGGGGCGAATCGAGCCTTCCAGATGCAGGTGCAACTCCGCTTTGGGGAGAGCGTCGAGAACGGTCGGCGTCCGCATCGTGATTGGCGCGCTCACGTTCGATCAGCTGCCCGGCAACTGCGGACGCCCGGCGTTGATCCACGCTGTCATCCAGTAGGATCCCGTGTCGGTCGCCGCGTCCGTCAGCTGGCGGATCAGCACGGCCCCGGCCTGCGCGTAGAAGCGGTCGTAGTATTCACTGCTATAGCCGGTAAGGCCTTCGCGAGCGCGGCGGTCCGCCAGCAATATATTTTCAAGCCAGGAGTGGGCGTCGAGCGACATCTCGAAGGCGTGATCCGTCGGGTCGCGGATGAAAGCGGCTTCGTTCGGCTTCAGGAAGAAGAAGCGCTGGTAGCGGTCGACCAGCCCGACGCCGAAACGTTCGTTGATGCCCTGCTGATCGGAGAGAGTGCCGTCTTTATTGATCGTAGATTTGAACGGATCGTGCGCCGCGGCGACGTAGTGAGCCAGAATCGCGGCGGAAAGCTTCGCGTCGTCCCAGTCGCGCGCACGCAGCGCGTCGGTGAGCTTCTGGCTGTAGAGGCCGATCTGCCAGGGCAGCACGCCGCGCGCGGCTAGCTGGCGCCGGCCGAATTTCTCCACAGCCGCGGTGTACGTCCGCGGAAGCGACGTGTACGGATACGGGCCGTAGTGATCGAGCTGGATGAATCCCTTGGGCTGTTCGGCGGGACTGCGCGCTTCCGATTCGAGGGGGTCGGTGACGTGCTGCATCAGGTATCCGCGATTGGCCTGGAAGAACGGCAGCATTTCATCCGGCAATGTGTCGACAGCTTTGTCAACGATCATGCGCTCGGCGTTGTCGCCCCAGCCGAATGACGATGGCAGCGCGAGAAACAGAATTGCGAGCAGGAGCACGGGCGCGGCGCGCAACGCTCCTCGGATGGATCGATTCGGCGCCTGGGGGGCGAAGCCGCGCATCAGCGAGAGGCTCCTTTCGCGGCCGCCATGTTCGCGGTCGATAGTTGGCTATGTTTCCGGCTGTAGAAATAATAGATAACCAAGCCAATCAGGAGCCAGGCAAAAAAGCGCAGCCAGTTCATGATCGGCAGCCCGGCCATCAGCAGCAGACAGGTGAGAATCGTCATGATCGGCGCGAGGAGTCCGCCGGGCGCGCGGAACGATCGCGGCCGGTTGGGCTCGCGGAATCGCAGGATCAGCACACCGCCGGCGACCAGCGCGAACGCGAATAGCGTGCCGATGTTGGAAAGATCGGCGAGCGTCCCGATGTCGAGCAGGCCGGCGGGAACGCCGACGACGATTCCCGCGACCCAGGTGGAAAAATCCGGCGTCCGGAATCGCGGATGGACGCGACTGAAAACCCGGGGGAGCAGACCGTCGCGCGACATGGCAAACCAGACGCGCGCCTGACCCAGCTGAAAAACGAGCAGCGACGAAATCATTCCCAGTAGCGCGCCGATCAGCACCGCGAGGCGAATGTTGCCGAAATGCAGCCGCTTCATCGTGTTGACCACGGGCGCCGCGTCGTCCACCAGCGTCTGCCACGGTACGATGCCGGTTAGGACCACGACGACGCCGATATAGAGCACCGTGCAGATCACCAGAGTGGCGATGATGCCGATGGGCAGATCGCGCTGTGGATTCTTGCACTCCTCTGCGGCGGTCGAGACGGAGTCAAATCCGATGTACGTGAAAAAAATGATCGAGCCACCGGTCAGAATGCCCGGCCAGCCGTTGGGCGCGAAGGGATGCCAGTTGGCGGGATGAATCAGGTGCGCCGCGAAGGTGATGAAGATCAGGATCGCGAGGATCTTCAGCAGCACCATGATGTTATTGGTCTGCGCCGACTCCTTGATGCCGCGCACCAGTACAACAGTGAGCAGCATCACGATCACGAACGCCGGCCAGTTGAATCCGAAATGCCAGCCCGGACCGTAGAGCGTGTTGCCCTGAAGATCGCTGAGACCGCCGGGCAGATACGCCGGCGTGATCCAGCGCGGATCGGGGTGCCAGCCAAACCAGTCGAATAGATCGACAACGTGCGCCGAGAATCCGACGCTTACGGCCATGTTCGAGACAGCGTACTCAAGGATCAAGTCCCAGCCAATGATCCAGGCGATGAGCTCGCCCATCGTCGCGTACGTGTAGGTGTAGGCGCTACCGGCGATCGGAATCATCGCGGCAAGTTCGGCATAGCAGAGCGCCGCGAAGCAGCAGACCACTCCGACCAGCGCGAACGAGAGCGCGATCGCGGGTCCCGCGCCCGGCCGGCCGAACGATGCGGAGTGATAAATCAGATATTCAAGGAGGGGAGCATTCAGAACGGAGCTAGCGCTGAGCTTTTGGCCGGCGATGGCCGTGCCGATGACCGTGAAAATTCCGGATCCGATGACTGCGCCGATGCCGAGCGACGTCAGGCTTAACCAGCCGAGAGATTTCTTCAGGCGCATCTCCGGCCGGTCGGCGTCGGAAATGAGCTGGTCTATGTTCTTGGTGCGGAACAGCTGTGGATCCAATCGCCACCTTCCCGGTGCGAATGTCGAAAACTCTACCTTGTGAGGCACTTCCGCGCAA
>CAZLWY010000119.1:0-5867 GCA_964563425.1 uncultured Acidobacteriaceae bacterium
AAGTGGAGCTGTATCGCGCGGCGACGGGGCGAATCGAGAAGCTCGAAGGCAACGACATCCGGTTCGACTACCGGCACACGTCTTTCGCACCGGACGATCTGATGTTGCGCGTGAAGCTGGAGCTGCCGTCGAAGCCGTTCAAGGAGATTTTGGCGGGAATTAAGGTGTGCAACGAGAAGCGACGGTCGAGCCAGCCGCTGAATCAGAAGAGCGCGGGCTGCATTTTCAAAAACCCGCAGGGCGGGTCGGCTGGAAGGATGATTGATGAACTCGGATTAAAGGGTCATCATGTGGGCGACGCGACCGTGAGCGACCGGCATGCCAATTTTTTTGTTAACAAAGGCAACGCGACCTGCGCGGAGATGTTGCAACTGATCGACGACGTGCGCGAGCGGGTGCGGAAAGCTTACGGAGTCGATCTCGAAAACGAAGTCATCGTGTGGAAAAATTGAAAGCCATGAACGCCGACGCGTATCCGCAAGAAGTGCTGGCCGACGAGGAGCCGAAGTATCTCCGGCGGCAGAAGCCGCTCGAGATCAAGCGGCGCAAGTTCGGCAAGAAAGCGTGGAAGACGTACGCGCGCGTGGCGGCATGGTCGGTAGCAGGCGTGGCGCTGGCCGGAACGTGCTACGCGATGGGTAATTTCCTGTTTTCCTCGCGGCACATGGCACTTTTGCAGCGTGATCAAATTCAGATTCGAGGCGCGAACTACGTTTCAGCTTCGGCCGTGCAGGAAATCTTCCGCGTGGACCGCAATCACAGTGTGCTGCGCATTCCGCTGGACGAACGGCGGCGGCAATTGGAACAGATTGCATGGGTCGAACACGCGACGGTGATGCGCGCGCTGCCAAACCGCATCGAAGTCGAGATCAAGGAGCGGACGCCGATCGCGTTTTTGCGTACCGGCAATTCGCTGGCGCTCGTGGATGCGAATGGCGTGATTCTGGATCGGCCGCTGAAGGCGAACTTTCATTTTCCGGTGGTGACGGGGATCAGCGAAGACATGCCGCTCGAAGACCGCGAGTTGCGGATGCAGATGTTCGCGAGTTTTTCCGAGCAGGTGGAATCGGCGAAGCCCGGTGCGCTGGATCAGGTGAACGAAGTCGACCTGACCGAAGCGAAGAACTTGACGGCCACGATCATTGGGTTGCAGGCGGGCGTGCCGAGCGCGACTGCCCCGGCGGGCGATGCGTCTGGCCCGTTTGGTGGCGATCCTGCACCGCTCGTGGTGCACTTCGGCGACACGGAATTCAAAGACCGGTACATGGCGTTGATTTCGGACATCGGCAAGTGGAACACCGCGAAGGGCCGGTTGAAGTCAGTGGATTTGCGGTTTACGGGTGAGGCGGTAGCGATACCGGAAACGACTCTGCTTGCGCAGAACACCGAGCCGGCGATGCCGAGAGCGGCGGCGCCTGTGGTTCCGGCGAAGCACGCACATCCGGCAGCAAAACAGAGGCACGCGCGGTAACGCCGGTCGGGCCCCGGCGGGAGTAACACGGCATTGTAGATTTGGCGGCAAGGGCGGCAGTTCGGGGGAAGCGGATTTGACGAAAAAGGAACGGCATATTGTTGCGCTCGATATCGGCAGCACGAAAACCTGCGCGCTGATCGGCGAAATGGACGACGACGGCGGCGTGAAGTTCGCGGCGCTAGGCGCGGCGGAATCGAAGGGTTGGCGGAAAGGCCAGATCGTGAATCTGGATCTGGCGGTCAGTTCGATCCGGCGCGCGGTGGAAGAAGCCGAATCGATCGTGAGCGTTCCGGTAGAATCGGCGCTGATCGGGGTGGCGGGCGTGCACGTTCGCGGCGTAAACAGCCGCGGTGGAATGACGATCGGATCGCGGCCGCGCGATGTTCAACGCGACGACGTGCGGCGGGCCATCGAAGCGGCGCGCGGCATCCAACTGCCGGAAGATCGCGAAGTGCTGCACGTTTTGCCGCAGGAATTTTTCCTCGATTCGCACGACAACATTCGCGACGCGATCGGGATGGTGGGGCAGCGTCTCGAAGCGAACGTACACATCGTGACGGCTTCGGGCTCTGCTACACAGAACATCGTGACGGCGGTGAACCGTGCGGGCGTGCGCGTGGACGATACGGTGCTGGAGCCGCTGGCGTCGGCGGAAGCGTGCCTGACGCAAGACGAACGCGAGCTGGGTTCGGCCCTGCTGGATATTGGCGGCGGGACGACAGAGCTGATCGCATTTTCGGGCGGAGTGGTGAGGCACACGGCGGCGATTCCGGTGGGCGGCGACCACTTCACGAACGATCTGGCTGTTGGGCTTCGTACGCCAATTCCGGAAGCGGAGAAAATCAAACGCGAGCACGCGTGCGTTTTCCGCGCGCTGGTGACTTCGGACGATCCGATTGAAATCGCAAGCGTGGGAGACCGCCCGCCGCGAACCGTGTATTCGCGCATGCTTGCGGACATCGCGGAGCCGCGCGCACAGGAATTGCTGATGCTGGTGCGCGACGAGTTGCGGCGCGGCGGCGTGGAGAATCAGATTCCGGCGGGCCTGGTGCTCACCGGAGGCGGCGCGCACCTGCGCGGCCTGTGCGAACTCGCAGAAAAAATCTTTAACCTGCCCGTACGCGTTGCCGTTCCGCGCGGACTTGCGGGCATGAGTGAAGAGGTTTCCCGGCCCGAGTACGCAGCAGCTGTTGGACTGGTCCTGTATGGCGCCCGCACTAGGCGAAGCAGCGGGGCGAGGCCCCATGGCTGGGTAGGAAAGTTGAAGAGCATGTTTGCAGGGGCCTGATAAGGACAAAAATATTCGCAGTAAGCAAAAGACCGGAGGAAGCATGACGCCGAAAGAATCGGGGTTCAGAGTCTCATTCGCAGAAGAAACGCATAATGGCGCGAAGATCAAAGTGATCGGCGTGGGCGGCGGAGGTTCGAACGCCGTCAACCGCATGATCCGCGCCAAGGTCGAAGGCGTCGAGTTCATCGCGGCCAACACGGACTTGCAGGCGCTGAAGCTGTCGCAGGCGCCGGTCAAGTTGCAGCTGGGCGCGAAGCTCACCAAAGGTCTGGGAGCGGGCGCGAATCCGGAGATCGGGCGCAAGGCGGCGCTCGAAGACACGGAGAAGATTCTCGAGGCGCTGGACGGCGCGGACATGGTGTTCGTGACCGGCGGCCTCGGCGGCGGCACGGGCAGCGGCGCGGCGCCCGTAGTGGCGAACCTCGCGAGCGAACTGGGCGCGCTGACGGTAGCCGTCGTGACGAAGCCTTTCGCGTTCGAAGGCAAGCGCCGCATGGAGCAAGCGGAGCAGGCGCTGGCGGAACTGGTTGGCTGCGTCGACACGGTGATCGTGATCCCGAACGAGAAGCTGATGGAGTGCGTTGAGCCGGGCACGAGCTTCTTCGAAGCGTTCCGCATCGCCGACGATATTTTGCGGCAAGCGGTGCAGGGCATCTCGGACATCATCACGATTCCGGGCATCATCAACCGCGACTTTGCGGACGTGAAGACGATCATGTCCGGCCAGGGTTACGCGGTGATGGGCACGGCGATCGCAAATGGGCCGAACCGCGCGGTGGAAGCGGCGACGCGGGCGATCAACAGCCCGCTACTCGAAGACAACTGCATCCAGGGCGCGCAGGGCATTCTGATCAACATCACCGGTTCGACCACGCTGAGCTTGCAGGAAGTGCACGAGGCTTCGTCCGTGATTCAGAAGGCGGCGCACGAGAATGCGAACATCATTTTCGGCGCGGTGATGGACGACAACATGAAGGAGTCGGTGAAGATCACGGTGATCGCCGCGGGCTTCCGCGAGGTAGCGGCAAAGAAAAGCGGCGGATCGCGTCCGTCGTACGTTCCGAAGACGTGGAAGGCGACGCGCGAAGAACCGGCGCCGGCGAACGTGGCGCCGCAGCAGACCAACGTGGTGCAGCAGGTGGCGCGGAACGTGAACGAAGTGATGCACGACGTTCAGGCGGACGATCTGGATGTGCCGACGTTCCTGCGGAGACAGGCGCAGAAGGCTTAACTTCTTCACAATTTGTTTGCTGTCGGATTTGGGCGGGAGCGGATGCGAATTCGCTCCCGCTTTTTTATTGTGCGAGAGTTAAACTTTGCTTGTGCCGGATGCGCTGAAAATTCGTGGCGACGCGCTGCGCGTGATCGAGAAACACGCGCTGCAATTTCCCGAGGAGGAAGTCTGCGGGCTGCTCGCCGGGAAGAACGGTGTGGTCGAGCTGACGCTGCGCACGTTGAACGCGGCGGAGAATCCCGCGACGGAGTATCAGATCGCGCCGAAAGAAATGTTCGCGGCAATGCGGGCGATACGCGCGTCAGGCGCGGCGTTCATGGGGATTTATCACTCGCATCCCAACGGAAGCGGCGCGCCTTCGCCGCGCGACATTGCTGAGGCCTACTACCCCGATGTGGCGTACGTGATTGCAACGGTCGGCGCGAGCGGCGAGGCGAAAGTGCGAGCATTCTCGATTCGCGATGGAGCT
This sequence comes from uncultured Acidobacteriaceae bacterium, assembly GCA_964563425.1. GTDB lineage: Bacteria > Acidobacteriota > Terriglobia > Acidiferrales > UBA7541 > Palsa-295. The sequence goes on from CAZLWY010000119.1 coordinate 4,469, forward strand.
GCGAAGGAGATTGCGATCGAAGTGGCCGACGGCGCGACTACAAAGGCTTCAGGGCGACGGCGATAATGTCGTCGCTGAACCAGCCTCAAATTGAAACGGCTCTCGCGGCAGCGATGACGCGCGGGCGTTAGCGTGCGGCGTGCGTGTGTTGCGCTGCGTCGGCGGCTTCGAGGCGTCCCGCGTAGAGCGGAAACTGTGATGCGAGCGCCGCAACTGCAGCGCGAACGCGCTGTTCGGTGGCCGCGTCGCCGAGATTCGAAAGAATTTCCGAGATCCAACCTGCGATTTTTTCCATTTCAGGCTCGCGCATGCCACGCGTGGTGACGGCGGGTGTGCCCATGCGGATGCCGCCTGCCTTCATCGGCGGCAGGGGATCGAACGGAATCGAATTCTTATTGATGGTGATGCCCGCGCGATCGAAGGCGGGCTGAGCGGCGCTGCCGGTGAGGCCGCGCGAGTGGACATCGACCAGGAGCAGGTGATTGTCTGTGCCGCCGCTGACGATGCGGAAGCCGCGCTTGGTGAGACCGGAGGCGAGGGCTTTGGCGTTGGCGACGACCTGCTGCTGGTAGGCCCGGAACTCGGGCTCGGCCGCTTCTTTCAGGCACACGGCTTTTGCGGCGATTACGTGCATTAATGGACCGCCCTGATCGCCGGGAAATACCGTGCGATCGAGGTCCTTGGCATATTTTTCGTGGCAGAGCACCAAGCCGCCACGGGGACCGCGCAGCGTCTTGTGTGTGGTGGTGCTGACGAAGTCGGCATGCGGCACAGGCGAGGGATGCACGCCCGCAGCTACGAGGCCGGCGATGTGCGCCATGTCGACGAAGAAAACCGCGCCGACGGTAGCGGCCGTCTTGGCCATGCGCTCGAAGTCGATGATGCGCGAGTAGGCGCTCGCGCCCGCGACGATCATTTTCGGCTTGTGTTCCTGTGCGAGGCGGTCGAGTTCGTCGTAGTCGATGCGCTCGGTTTCCTTCGACACGCCGTAGGGAACGAATTTGTAGGTCTTGCCCGAAAAATTGAGCGGGTGCCCGTGAGTGAGGTGGCCGCCGTGTGCGAGGTTCATGCCGAGGACGATGTCGCCGGGCTGAAGCGCCGTCATGTAAACGGCGATGTTGGCCTGCGTACCGGAGTGCGCCTGAACGTTGGCGTGTTCGGCGCCGAAGAGAGCTTTCGCGCGATCGATGGCGAGCTGCTCGGCGACGTCGACGAATTCGCATCCACCGTAGTAGCGCTTGCCCGGGTAGCCTTCCGCGTATTTGTTCGTGAGCACCGAACCCGCCGCTTCGAGCACCGCTTCCGACACGAAATTTTCGGAAGGGATCAGCTCGATGCCGGTGGCCTGGCGGCGCACTTCATCGCGCAACACTTCGGCAATCTGCGGATCGACGGCGTC
>CAZLWY010000120.1:0-27406 GCA_964563425.1 uncultured Acidobacteriaceae bacterium
CCACACGTTCCAGACCTTCATCATGCCGCGCTTTTCCTGCATCATCACCGAATGCAGGAACGCGGTGCCGGTAATCCACGGCAGCAGCGCCGCGTTCTCAACCGGGTCCCACGCCCAGTAGCCGCCCCAGCCGAGCACGGCGTAGGCCCAGTGTGCGCCCAGCAGCACGCCGATGCCCTGAAAGCACCATGCGACCATGGTCCAGCGGCGCGTGATGTGAATCCATTTTTCGCCGGGATAACGGCCGAGCAGCGCGGCCATCGCAAACGCAAATGGGATCGTGAATCCGGTGTAGCCGAGGTAGAGCATCGGCGGATGAATCACCATCTCGGGATACTGGAGCAGGGGATTGAGGCCGGTACCTTCTGAAAGCCGCGCGACGTGCATCACGCCCGCGGAATCGGCGGCGGCCATCACGTGAAAAGGGCTGGCGACGAAATTGTTCAGGGTAAGGAAAAAGATCTGAACACCGGCGAGCGTGACGCCGACGTAGGGCATCAGTTCCGGATGCTTGCGGCGATTCAGAAACAACGCGAGGAACACGTAGATCGACAACAGCCAGCTCCACCAGAGCAGCGAACCTTCCTGGCCGGCCCAGAGCGACGAGAATTTGTAGTAGAGCGGCAGGGCGCGGTTGCTGTGCGCCGCGACGTAGGCGAGCGAGAAATCGTCGGTGAAGAAAAAATACTCAAGCGTGGCGACGGCGAGGGTGATGAGGCCGAACGTCGCCATTCCGGCATTGCGCGCGCTTTTCGTCAGCAAAACGCGACGCGTGACGATGCCCACGATACCGGCCACGAACGCGTACACCGCTGCCAGGAACGCGAGAAGCAGCGCAAACGAGCCGAAGATATCCAAACGAGGTCCCCCGGATTTCAGGTTTTGTTCGGAACACTGCCGGCGGCGGGCGCGCCGGTCGGTGAGGCTTCATATTTCGAGGCGCATTTTGCCTGGACTTGTTCGGCCGTGAAGCTGCCGTCGGGCGTCAGGCGACCCTCGACCAGCGCCTGTGCGCCATCCTTGAACGTGTCGGGCAGGGGATCGGTGCCGATATAGCTCACCGAAAGCGTCCTGCCCTGTTCTTCGAGGACGAAATTCGTACGACCGTCCTGATGCGAAATCGTGCCGGCGCGGACGTTTCCTGAAACGCGCATGCGCTGGTGAAGCGTGGATCCGTTCAGAGTCGGTAGCTCGGAAATCGTGTGGTAGTAAGTCTTGCTTTGAGTGTAGCCGACGTAGGCAAGCCCGAGCAGGGTGGCCACAATAATCCCCGACCCCACGGCGAACTTCGTGCGCGGATTCATTGGAGTACCCTCATCTGTCCGGTGGCCGGAATCACGATTCTAGCACATTCGTGCGCGGCACTTCAGGCGGGGACGTTCCGGGCCAGGGCTTTCGCCAGGAGTTCTTCTCGCGCAGGATTGTCGAAGGGTCTTCCGTCGTGAAGAATCAACCGAGGGGCCCAGTCGCTTTGCTGGAAGGCCGCGACGAGCGGTTGCGTAGCCGCCGAGAGCATGGCTATGGATTTCGGCTTGTAGGAGATTTTGACGCGGCGAAGCAGGGTGGGCGCGACGTGCTCGATGGCCTTTTGAGCACCGAGCGGATTCGCCAACGCGCATTCGACCGCGCCGATCAGGAAAAAGCCGCGACGCTGGAATTCGGCGAGGGCGGTTTCTTCATTCGGCTGCGCGCGGGCGTCCACGCCGGCGGAATTCAGGAGTGCGTCGAAGTATTCGCGCCCAGCGGACGAGCGATCCGAGGGGCTGGCGGGGGCGCGATAAAAATAATCTTCCGGGCGCGCGGGCGGGGCGGCGTCAATGAGCAGCACGGAAATGTGAACCGGCCGGTATCGTGTGGCCAGCTCGAGCCGCTCGATGCGCTGGCGGATGTGGGCGTCGTCCACCTGCGCGCCGCATCCATCGCAAACCGGCATGCGTTGCCTCCTGTGCGGAAAGCAGCATGGCATGGAGCGCGGAAATTGAGCAAGCGATCACTCGGACGCCTGAAAAGAGCTCCGTAGGGATTTACTGAGCGAGGGCGACGACCAGCTCGATGCGATTGCGACCGCAGTCCTTGGCCCGGTAGAGAGCGTCGTCGGCCTGCGCGAGCAGCTCTTCAAATTCCGGCGCGCACTTTCCCGAGAAGCCGGCGATGCCGAAGCTCGCCGTCACTTGGACGGTTGCGCCGTCGAATACGAATTTCTCCGCAGCCAGCTGCTGGCGGATGCGGTCCACGACCATCATCGTGCCGCCCCTGTCGGTATGCGTGAGCACGAAAAGAAATTCCTCGCCGCCGATGCGCCCGGAAATATCGGAAAGGCGCGTGTGGCCGCGCAGAATTTCCGCGAACCTCTTGAGCACGGCATCGCCCGCTTCGTGTCCGAAACTATCGTTGATCTTCTTGAAATGGTCCAGATCGATGAGCACGGTCCAAAATGAAAAGCCGTGTCGCGCGGCGCCGCTCAGTTGCCCGCAAGACCAGGCTTCGATGGCGCGTCGATTCGGCAGACCGGTCAGCGAATCGGTGAGGGCGAGCTCCTCGAGCAGGCGATTTTTCGCCTCGATCTGGCGGTGAAGATCGATCAGCCGCCGGCCCACGCCCACCCGCGCGAGGAATTCATCGCGGTCAAACGGCTTGGCCAGATAATCATCGGCGCCGGCGGAAAGGCCTCTGACCACGTTTTCTTTTTCCGCCTTGCCTGTGAGGATGATGACGTAGGTGTACCGGGTCGATGCGCCGGCGCGAATCCGCCGGCACAGCTCGATGCCCGTCAGATCGGGCATGTTCCAATCGGTGATCACCAGGTCCGGTTGACCGTGCTCGAAAATCTCGATGGCCTGGTTTCCGCTTTTCGCGAACACCAGCACACAGTCTCCGTCGGCGAGCGTCTGTTCGACCAGCTTGCGATACACGGGTGAGTCGTCGGCGACGAGTACGGTGAAGCCGTTCATGAAGTCCTCGAAAAGATCAGGTGGCGCCGCCTGTCGGCAGGAAAATAAGACGCTACTGGCCGTTCGTACTGCCCGGGGTGTCGATTCTTTCGACGCTGGTCACCGGATCGATGCCGGCGGCTGCGGCCGGTCCGGGCGGGTCTTCTTCCTCTCGAGGGCCCCCGGCGGGTGCGCCGAGTTTCGTTCGCAGGCAGCCGACAAGTTCCGGCGCCAGCTCGGAAATGTTCATGCCTTCCGAGACGATGAATTTACAGCTCAGGATCGGGCGGGCCTGGTCGTCGTCAGAAAGCTGGCAATTGACCCGGCAATATTGGCATTCCTGATTCCAGCAGAAGCGGCCGTAGGGAATCGTCTCCGGGCTGATAAACTGAAAGGCACGCAGAAGGGAATTGCGCTCCGGGACGAGGAACGTTTTTCCCTGGATGGTAATCTCCACGAGCCTTTCGTAGGGTCGGAACACTTCCGACATTAGGTGCGCCTCGCCTTCCGCCATTCAACGGACCCCCGTTTACCAAAGCTAGACGAGACGGCGCGAAGCGGCAACGGGAACGCCGCAGGGCGTGCCCAATACTCTACTGGCGAAGGGAAATCGCAGGTCGCGGCCGCAGGCCCGGCGCGCGGGCGGTACGTCGGCTGTAGTTCGCCTGGTCTGGTTACGCGGCGGAGGCGTAGTTGCTGCGCGTTTCGCCTACGGCGGGCCGAACCGTGGCGACCATCGTGTAGGTGCCCAGCGCGATGCCGAGCGGCCCGGTGAGAATCGCGAGAACGCTGGCAATCAGCGGCAAGGCGGGCCCGGAAATTCGGCTTTGCATGAGTGCGACACCCGCGACGAACGCGAGTATGCCGGCGAGAACCAGCAAAACCACCGCGCCGATCAACCAGACGTGGAACGCGTCCATCCAGAAGAACGGATCGGCAACGCGCGTGATAAGGGCGCCCCACATCAGCGTCAAAGTCGAGGTGTACACAACGATCCACGCGGCCTTTGCCAGGCAGATCACTCCGTAGAGCAACCAGAGGACGCCGAGCGTTCCGTGGCTCGAGCGATTCGTGTGCATGGGAGCGCCTCCTAGGAACGGTTATCGAATCGACCAGAACTCGCGGAAAGACTACCGGAAGCAAACGTGCGGGGCCATACGGTAAACACCCTGCATTCACTCGCAAAAACTGCAGGGCTTCCAGTGACGTACCGCTCTGCGGCCATTTTTCGCCGTCCTGATAGAGTTGATTGCCGCAGTGCTGGCAGAACACATCATGGCTCCGATACGAATTTGCGGCATGACATGCTCGAGCACCGGCGGTGTCAAGCATCTGGCGCCACGGTGCGCTCGTCAGGTGTAGAACTGGCCGATGTGGCGCAACTTATCGTATCGCTGCTCGAGGAGAGCCTCGGGGGCGAGGCGCGATAGATCGTCCAGCGTGCGCAACAGCACCGGCGAAAGCATGCGCGCTGACGCGGCGTGATCGTTGTGCGCGCCGCCTTCCGGCTCGGAGACGATTTCGTCGATGAGTTTCAGTTCGAGCAGATCTTGCGCCGTGACTTTCAGCGCTTCGGCCGCGAGTTCGGCCTTCGTCGAGTCGCGCCACATGATCGACGCGCAGCCTTCCGGCGAAATCACCGAGTAAATCGAATTCTCAAGCATCAGGACGCGGTCCCCGACGGCAATCGCGAGCGCACCGCCGGAACCTCCCTCGCCCGTAATGGTCACAATGATCGGCACCGGCAGGCGGGACATTTCGCGGAGGTTGTGCGCGATGGCTTGCGCTTGGCCGCGTTCTTCCGCGTCGATGCCGGGATAGGCGCCTTGCGTGTCGACGAAGACAATGACCGGCCTGCGAAACTTCGCCGCGAGCTGCATGGCGCGCAGGGCCTTTCGGTAACCTTCCGGCTTCGCCTGCCCGAAATTGCGCGCGAGGCGTTGCTTCATATCGCGGCCCTTCTGGTTGCCGACGATCATGACCGGCCGGCCGTTGAATCGCGCCATGCCTGTGATCAACGCGGCGTCGTCGGCAAAACTCCGGTCGCCGTGAATTTCACTGAAATCGTCGAACATCAGCCGGATGAAATCGTCCGTGTACGGGCGCTGGGGATGGCGCGCCAGTTGCACCCGCTGCCACGACGCGAGGTGGGCGTAAAAATCGCGCTTCAGCTCGTCGACTTCCTTGCGGATACGATCGATTTCGCTCGAGGTCGCGTCCGTCGGATCGGTCAGCCGGCTCAGCTCGGCGATGTCGCGCTCGAGTGCGTTGATTTCGATCTGGCGGCGATCGTCCGGCTTCGCGAGGCGGGATTCCCTCGGTGCCGATGCCGGCTCGGCGCGGCGGGATTTCCCGGCCGGCGTAGCCGGGGAGGCCTTGGGGGCTTTTGCGGCGCGCGCGTCGGCGCGTTCCTTTAGTCTGCGTTGCCGAGCCAGCGCCCGCAGGCGCTTCAGGCGCTGACGGGCTAGGCGGTGCTTTTCCTTCTGCTCCGGAGTTTCCGTCATTGCACCACCGCGACGGAGTCGCTGCCGCAGATCTGTCGTACGCGCTCCAGCAGATCGCGATCCGCGCGCACCGCGCTGCCGGCGTCGATGGTGGCTTCGCTGCCGTCGTCCTGGATCAGTTCGAATGCGATTTTGCAGCGCCCCGGCCGGCTGGCGAAAAGCTGGTGCAGCTGGTCGATCACTCCGGTGTCGATCGCGCTGCGGCTAACCCGCACGCGAAGCAGTGTCGGCACGCCGTTTGTCCGACCCGCCGCGCCATTCTCCGGGTTTTCGGAAGGCGCCTTCACCTGATCGAGCAGCCGCGCGTCTGCCACAATCACGCGCGTGCCCACGTCTTCCACGGTGACCCGTCCCTTGACCAACAGCGGCGTCGCAGCCTTCAGAATTCCTTCGAGCTTCTGGAATGCCTCGGGGAACACCAGCGCTTCGCAGATTCCGGTGCGGTCCTGCAGCGTCAGGATCGCCCAGCGCGCGCCTCGCCGCGATCGCATCGGGCGCGCCTGCACGATGATTCCGGCGACCACGATTTCTTCATTGTTGCGCCGGCCTTCGAGCGTTGATAGATCGATGGCCTTCAGATCTTGCAAGCGGCCGGCGTATTTATCCAGGGGATGTCCGGAAATGTAAAACCCGAGCGTCGAGTACTCCGCGGCGAGAATTTCGTGCTCGGGCCATTCCGGCACGTTCGGCAATTCTTCCGGGGATGCCGCCACCGGCGCCGATCCTGCGCCGAAAAGCCCATGCTGCCCGCTTTCTTTCGCGCGCTGCCTCTTTTGCGCCCGTTCGATCGCGCGATCGATGACGGCGATCATCTGTCCGCGATGCGCGCCCAATCCATCCAGAGCGCCCGCACGAACCAGGCTTTCGAGCACGCGTTTGTTCATCAGCCGCGAATCGACGGATTCGCAGAATTCGAAGAAGTTTGTGAACTGGCCCAGGGTCACCCGCGCAGCCAGGATTCCCTTTACGGTGTTCTCGCCGACGTTCTTGATCGCCGCCAGCCCAAAGCGGATGGAATCGCCCACGGGCGTGAAATTCAAGTCGCTGGAATTCACGTCTGGCGGCAGCACGGTGATGCCCATGCTGCGCGCCTCGTTGATGAACTTCACCACTTTTTCCGTATTGCCCGTTTCCGAGGTAAGCATCGCGGCCATGAATTCGACCGGGTAGTGCACCTTCAACCACGCGGTGTGATAGGCCAGCAAGGCGTAGGCGCAGGAATGCGACTTGTTGAAGCCGTAACCGGCGAACTCCGCCATGAGGTCGAAAATCTTCGTGGCTTTTTTCTCGGGCACTTTGCGCGCGCGGCACCCGGTCAGGAATTTCTCGCGCTGTGCGGCCATCTCTTCCGGTTTCTTCTTGCCCATGGCGCGCCGCAGCAAGTCCGCGTCGCCCAGGGAAAATCCCGCGAGGCGGTTCGCAATCTGCATGACCTGTTCCTGATACAAAATCACGCCCCAGGTCTCAGAAAGAATTTCCTCGAGCTCAGGGAGATCGTAGGTGACTTTCTTCTCGCCGTGCTTGCGCGCGATGAAATCCGGAATCATGCCGCCCTGGATCGGGCCGGGGCGATACAGCGCGTTGAGCGCGGTCAAATCCTCAAGGCGCGTCGGTTGATACTTCCGCAAGATGTCGCGCATGCCGTGCGATTCAAACTGGAAGATGCCGGTCGCGTCGCCTCGCGTGAAAAGCGCATAGGTCTCCGCATCGTCCAGCGCCAGGTTCGGCAGGTCGATCGGGACGCCGCGATTCTCTTTAATCAGCCGCACGGCGTCGTCGAGCACCGTCAGCGTCGTGAGCCCCAGGAAATCCATTTTCAGCAGGCCGATGCGCTCGAGCGCGTTCATGTCGTACTGCGTCGCAATTTCATCTTTCGTCGACTTATAAAGCGGCACAATCTCGGTAAGCGGCTGCGGAGAAATCACCACCCCCGCCGCGTGCGTCGAGGCGTGCCGCGCGAGCCCTTCGAGCCGCAGTGCCACCTCGACCAGCTCCCTCACGCGCTCGTCCGTTTTCCGCAGCGATTCCAGCTGGGGCATCTGTTTGAGGGCGTCTTCCAGCTCGATATTCAGTGTGAGCGGCACCATCTTGGCGATTTTGTCGACTTCGCCGTAGGGCATGTCGAGCGCGCGCCCGGCATCTTTCAGCACCGCCTTGGCGGCCATGGTCCCGAACGTGATGATCTGCGCGACGCTTTTTTCCCCGTAGGTGCGCCGGACGTAATCGATCACCTCGCCGCGGCGCCGCATGCAGAAATCGATATCGATGTCGGGCATCGAGACGCGTTCAGGATTCAGAAAACGCTCGAAAAGCAGGTCGTATTGGAGCGGGTCCACGTCCGTAATCTGCAGCGCGTAGCTCACCAGGCTGCCGGCTGCCGATCCGCGCCCGGGCCCTACCGGAACTTCCTGTGCCCGCGCGTAGCGGATGAAATCCCATACGATCAGAAAATATCCGGCAAAGCGCATCTTCTGGATCATCTGAATTTCCGAGACCAGGCGCGATTCGTATTCGGAAATCGAATGGCGCAACTTGCCTTCGCGTGCCAGCCTTTCAAGCTGCATGGCCCGTTGCGCAAAGCCTTCGCGCGCTACTTTTTCAAAATAGGAGTCCGTGGTGTGGCCTTCGGGAACCTTGAACTCGGGGAAGGGATTGCTGACGCGCTGGATTTTCACGTTGCAGCGCTCGGCGATGGTGACCGTGCGGGAGACGGCGTCGGGAATTTCGCGAAAGACCTGCGCCATTTCGTCCGCCGTTTTGAAATAAAACTGGTCGGTCGCGAATTTCATCCGTGCGCTGTCGCTCATTGTCTTGCCGGTCTGGATGCACATCAGCACTTCCTGCGCATGCGAGTCCGCTTGCGTCAGGTAGTGGCAATCGTTCGTGGCCACCAGCGGGATTCCGGTTTCGCGCGAAAGGCTCACCAGATCGCGGTTGATCCGCGTTTCGATCTCCAGTCCTTGATCCTGCACTTCCAGAAAGAAATTGCCCTTGCCGAAAATATCGCGCAGGCGATAGGCGTTTGCGCGCGCCTGATCGTATTTCTCCGACATGAGCGCGTCAGCCACTTCGCCGCGCAGGCAAGCGGAAAGCGCGATCAGCCCCTTGCTGTGCTTCGCCAGCAGCTCGTGATCTACGCGCGGCTTGTAATAGAAACCGTCCAGGAAGCCGGTCGAAACCAGCTGGATCAGGTTGCGGTAGCCTTCGTCGTTCTCACAGAGCAGCACCAGGTGATTGGAGCGCTCCGCCTCGGCCCCCCGGTTTTTGTGGTTGTCCGGCGCGACGTACACTTCACAGCCGATGATCGGCTTTACGCCGTGCGTGATCGCTTTGCTGTAGAAATTCGCCGCGGCGAACAGGTTCCCGTGGTCCGTCACCGCCACGGCCGGCATGCCGCGCCGGGCAGCTTCGGCGGTCAATTCTCCGATTTCACAAGCGCCATCGAGTAGAGAGTAATCTGTGTGGAGGTGTAGATGTACGAAGTTCGCGCCCGACGAGGAAGATGCCATGCGAGACCCATTCTAATCCAGCTTTGCGCAATCGTGAATGTAAACCTGTTCGGCGGGGAAAATCAGAAGTCGTCCGCTTGTTGCGTGTACGTATATCCGGGAAGATTTGCCGCGCCGCTGGAGTTCCTAACCTTCACTCGCACCGGTGGATCGGTTTCCGATCCCGTCTTGCGCAGCACAGCGTAGGACGAAAGCCCTTCGTTGTACATTTTTGTGACGAGAAAGGAGTCGCCGGTCGATTCGTTCTTCCAGACCTGGCCGACTTGAATCTTTTTGACTGGCACCTTACGAATGTAGTCAGAATCGCGGGACGCGTCAACCACGCATCTGGGGGACGATTTCCCGCAGCGAACGTCGCTTGCGATTCAGAGCGCCGGTGGGGCGGCTCGACTTTCTCTGGAAGCGCGTGCGGCGGTTGTGGCATCTTAGTAGTTGGAACTGGAAACCATGCCCGACTCGAAGAAAATCGCCGTCGTGTTATTCCAACTGGGCGGGCCGGACTCGCAGGCCGCCGTCCAGCCGTTCCTCTATAATCTTTTTTGCGATCCGGACATCATTAATTTCCCGGGATCGTTTCTGGCCCGCAAGCCGCTGGCGAAGATGATTTCCACCGTTCGCTCGAAAACAGCGGGCGCTCATTACGCCCAGATCGGCGGCGGCTCCCCCATCCGCCGGCTCACCGAGCAACAGGCGCGCGCACTGGAAATCGCGCTGCGTCCGCACATCTCGGCGCGCACCATCGTGGCCATGCGCTACTGGCATCCCGACACGTCCGATGCAATCACCGCGCTGGAAAGCGCCGAGTTCGATGAGCTTGTCCTACTGCCGCTTTATCCGCACTATTCCTTCGCCACCACGGGCAGCAGCCTTAAGGAATGGAATCGCCTGTACAAGCCCAAGGTTCCCGTCTACCTGATCGATCATTTCTTCGATCATCCGGACTACATCGCGGGAGTCGTGGAGCGTATCAACAGCGTGCTCCAGCAGCTGCCGGACCCCGAAGACGTCCACCTGGTCTTCAGCGCTCACGGCCTGCCCATGGCGCTGGTGGAAAAGGGCGATCCTTACCCGAAACAGATCGAAGCCACGGTGAAACTCGTCCGCGAGATGGGATCGTGGAGCAACCCGCACGTGCTCTGCTACCAAAGTCGCGTAGGTCCGCAAAAGTGGCTGACACCGTCGCTCACCGGCACGATCGAGCGGATGGCGCGCGAGGGTAAGCGCCGCATGCTGGTGATTCCGATTGCGTTCCTTACCGAGCACATCGAAACCCTGCACGAAATAAACATCGAAGCTCGCGAGCTGGCCGAATCGCTCGGCATCGAGGAGTTCCACATGATGCCGGCGCTGAACGATTCGCCGCTGTTGATTCGCGCGCTCGCCGACCTCACGCTTCGCGCCGTGGGCCGTCGCGCAGGCGTCGCGTCGCTGGCTCTTTGACCCGCTCCCGGGCTTACGAAATTCGAGTGCTCCCGATCTGTGTGCCACCCCCGTGGCACTCGCTTTTCGAGCCACGCGTCCGTGATATAAACGTTCTATGGATTTCTCCCTCACCGACGAGCAGCAGCAGCTTCGCCGTACAGTCCGCGAATTCGCCGAAGGCGAAATCGCCCCGCACGTGATGGAGTGGGACGAAGCCTCGAAATTTCCGTCCGAGATCATTCCCAAGCTCGCGGAAATGGGATTCCTCGGCGTCATTTTTCCCGAAAAATACGGTGGCGCGGGCATGGGCTATGTCGAATACGCGATCATCATCGAAGAGCTTTCGCGCGTAGACGGCTCGATCGGCATCATCGTAGCCGCTCACAATTCTCTCTGCACCAACCACATCTACAAATTCGGCACGGACGCGCAGCGCGAAAAATACGTGTCGCCGCTCGCCCGAGGCGAAAAGCTCGGCTGCTGGTCGCTCACCGAGCCCGAAGCAGGCTCCGACGCCGGCGGCACGCGCACGGTGGCCGCAAAACAGGGCGACTGCTGGGTCATCAATGGCGCGAAAACCTTCACCACGAACGGTCATCACGCCGATGTCTGCGTCGCCATGGCCGTCACCGACGCGGCAAAAAAACATCACGGCATTTCGGCATTTATCATCGAAAAGGGCACTCCCGGATTTCGGCCGGGCAAGAAAGAAAACAAGCTAGGTCTGCGCGCCAGCGACACGAGCGAGGTCGTATTCAGCGATTGCCGCGTATCGGCCGAAAATATTCTAGGCCGCCCGGGCGAGGGCTTCGTCAACAGCCTGCAAATTCTTGACGGTGGCCGCATTTCGATCGCATCGCTCGGCCTTGGCATGGCCCAGGGCGCCTACGAATGCTCGGTGCGTTATGCCAAGCAGCGCAAGCAATTCGGAAAGACCATCTCGGAATTCCAGGCAATTCAATTCAAACTCGCCGACATGGCCCTGCAGATCGAAGCCGCCCGCCTGCTCACCTACCGCGCCGCGTGGCTGGCCGACCGCGCCATTGCCAACGGTGACACCGACGCCCGCATCACCCGCGAATCCAGCATGGCAAAGCTCTATGCCGGAGAAGTGGCCGTGAAGGTGGCGAACGAGGCTGTGCAGATCCACGGCGGCTACGGTTTCATCAAGGACTACCCGGCGGAAAAATATTATCGCGACGTGAAACTCTGCACCATCGGCGAAGGTACCAGCGAAATCCAGCGCCTCGTCATTGCGCGCCAACTGCTCGGCAAATAGCGGATTCGCTCCGGCCGTGGTAGCCGTTACGCGCCCGCCCGTATTTTCTTGCCGGGAATCGCCACCACGGTCAACACGACACCCTCCGGGCCTTCCGACGACAACGACGGCAGCACACGCAACAAATGGCGAGTCCCATCGCGCGCGGTGAGTTCGGTGTCCACCGCGACCGAGCTCTTCAGAACTTTGCGGATGATCGCTTCGAGATCGGGTATGTCGATGGTCAAATTGATATTCGCCAGAGGTCGGCCGGCGTCGCCGGGAACCAGTCCAAGCATCTTCTGCGCTTGTGAGGTGAACTGCCCGATCTTCAGATCCGTGCCGATCGTCAGGACGGCGATATCGATGCTCGAGAAAAGGTTGGTCAGGTCCTTTTGCGACCGGGTAATCTCCAGATTTCTTTCGCGCAATTCGTCGTTCACGGTCGTGAGCTCTTCGTTGACGGACTGCAGTTCTTCCTTCGCGGTTTCCAGCTCTTCGTTTGTGCTCTGCAGCTCTTCGTTGCTGGACAGTACCTCCTCATTTGCAGACTGCAGCTCTTCGTTTGTGGCTTCCTGTGTCTCGATCACAGACTGCAAGTATTCCTTTGTCGAGGCCAGCTCCTCCTCGAGTGTGGAGATCCGCCGGGCGGCCGATTCCGATTCGTTGCGGCCTTTGGCGCTGGATTCCGCTTTCCGAGGCACGAGCGGCGGATCCCGAAAAAGCACCATGAAATAGCGCTCCGAAGGGTTCCCCACGCGAATCGGACTCACTTCGAAACTCACCTGGCGGACTCCGTCCCGGCGCGTTACCGGGCGCTCCGTAGGGTCCGCTGCCTGCCCGGTATCGTCCTTGATCGGCACGAACGATTTGCGCACCGTGGCGTCGTCTTTTTTCGCCCGGTTCAGCGAGTTGCGTAATTCGATTTGAAGCCCTTCGCGCGCCAGTTTCACGATATTCAGGCTGGGCCGGCCCGGGGGAATCTTCAGATAGGGGCTCACGTTCCCGCGCGTATGGATCAGTTCGAAGTCGTCATTGACGAAGGCCGTCGCCGGCGAATGTTGCGCCAGCAACCGCCGGTCGAACTCCTTCTGCACCTCGAGATAGTTCCAGTTTTCCTCGCCAAACCGGGCGCTCGGCCGCACGGCACCGAATGGGGACGACGGCCGCTCGGGATGCATGGAGAAGACGAGAGGCGCGCGCCGCGTCGTGGACTTCTTCGAGAAAATCCGCAGGCTCCGGTCCTCCGGCGTGAACAGGTTCGCGACTGCCCCGACTCCTTCCGATGTTCCCAGCACCAGGAAACCGTTGGGCCGCGTGGCGTAGTGGAAGATCTCCAGTACGTGATTCTGGAGCACCGGTTCGAGGTAGATCAGCAGATTTCGACTGCAGATCACGTCCATTTGCGAAAAGGGCGGATCGTTCAGCACGTTATGCTGCGCGAATATGCACAGGTCGCGCACCGTCTTGTTCACGCGGTATCCGTCATCGGCCTTCGTAAAGAAACGCCGGAGCCGCGCCGGCGTTACGTCCGCTTCGATGTTTTCCGGATACCAGCCGCGGCGCGCTTTGTTGATGGTGGTTTCGCTCACGTCCGTCCCAAACAGCTGGATCGGTATCTCCCGGGCCTGCTCACCCAGAAATTCCAGCAGACAGATGCCCAGCGAATACGTCTCCTCGCCCGACGCGCAGCCCGGGCTCCAGATCCGAAGGGCCGCATTCTTTCCGCGGTTTCGCACGATGCTGGGGAAAACTCGCGCCCTCAGGGCGTCGAAAACCTTCGGATCCCGAAAAAAGCTGGTCACATTGATCAGCATGTCCTGGTACAGCGCTTTGATTTCCTCCGTACTGTTTTGCAGAAGCTTCAGATAATCTTCCACGCGTTCGACCTTGTTCACTACCATCCGTCTCTCGATGCGCCGGCGGATGGTTGTTTGCCGATAATGCGTGAAATCGACTCCGGCCGAGCGCCGAATCAACTGGTAAATCAATCGCAGCGAGGGCGTCTCCGGCAGGTGCGGGTGGGTTTCGCCGCCGTTGTTTGGCGGCGCCACGTATGGATGGCGCGCCAACCTCACCAGTTCTTGAGCGATTCCTTGCGGCGGAAGTATCAGATCGACGCAGCCTGCGGAGATCGCGCTTCGCGGCATCCCGTCATACTTGGCGGTCGTTTCGTCCTGCACGATCGTCACGCCGCCCTGCGCCTGAATTTCGGCCAACCCCAGCGTTCCGTCCGATCCTGTACCCGAAAGGATCACACCTACCGCGCAGTTGCCCTGCCCTTCCGCCAGCGATCGCATGAATTGGTCGATCGGCATGTGCAATCCCCGCGTGGCTACGCGCGGGCTCAGGCCCAGCGTGTGGTCGGAAATCGACATCGTGGCGTCCGGCGGAATCACGTACACATGATCGGGTTCCACCTTCATCCCGTCCTGCACTTCAGACACCGGCATCTTTGTTTTCTTGGAGAGCAATTCCGAAATCATGCTGCGGTGTGTGGGGTCAAGATGTTGAATCAGCACGAACGCCATTCCGGTGTTGACCGGCAGCCGGCCGATCAATTCACTGGAAGCCTCGATCCCGCCGGCCGAGGCACCGATCGCCGCAATCAGGAATTTGCCTGATGAATTCCTGGCGGGAGATTCCGAGTCGACGGTCGGCGTGCGGCGTGCCCGTCGCGCTGATTTCGCCTTCATCAAGCCTCCGCGCTTGTAAGCTGCATCGATTCGATTCCGGGCTAGGGAGATCCGCGTACGCCGGATCGCAAGGCGTTGCGATGCGGCGCCACGCCCCATGGCAGCGCGATAGGCGCGATTTTAGGCTGTTGCGCGGGCGGGCGCAATCTTGGAATCGGCATCTTGGAATCGGCGTCGCGTTTATCTGCGTCGGGCGGAACTTGGTTCCGATAACTCCGCGCGCTCCATCCTTCCCCACGGGCATTCGCGCGCCCGGTGCGCGTAGAAACGGGATGGAGCCCGAGCAGGGACGGCCTCGCTCCATCGTCATCTTCCTTATCATGCATGTCCACGGCAGGGAATGACGGGACGCTGGTTTGAACTTTCGTCATTCAACTGATAACTTTCATCGATGGCACTCTTCGGGAGAAAACCATGAAGCTAGCTGAGCTCGCGCGCAGACTGAGCTGCACAGTCGACGGAGACGCCAATCTTGAAATCACCGGCGTTGCCGGCATCGGGGAAGCGCAGCCCGGAGAGCTGACCTTCCTGGTCAATCGCAAGTATCGGCCCTCCCTTGCGACCACGCGCGCCGCGGCGATCATTTGCGGCACGGGCGAGCCGCGTCCGCGCATTGCCGCGCTGCGCTCCTCCAATCCCTATCTCGATTTCGCCCGGGCCATCGAGATCTTTCACCCGGCGCCGCAGTATGCGCCCCGCGTTCATCCCACCGCTGTTATTGCGGGCTCAGCCAAAGTCGGCGTAGGGGCGCATATCGGCCCCTATTGCTTCGTGGACGAGAACGTCGAAATCGGGGATCACGCCGTGCTGCACAGCTTCGTCTCGATCTACCGCGGCGCACGCATCGGCGACAATTTTTTCGCCCACGCTCACGTTTGCGTCCGCGAGGACTGCCGCGTCGGGAATCGTGTCCTGCTGCAGAATGGCGTCGTCGTCGGCAGCGACGGCTTTGGTTTTGCCCGCGAATCCACCGGGCGCTGGTACAAAATCCGCCAGGCCGGCCCCGCCGTCATCGGCGACGACGTGGAAATCCAGGCCCATGCAGCCATCGACCGCGCCACGGTCGGTGAGACTCGCATCGGCCGCGGCACCAAAATCGATAATCTCGTCCAGGTCGGCCACGCGTGCAAAGTAGGGGAAGACACGCTCTTGTGCGGTCAGGTGGGGCTTGCCGGCTCGACGGAAATCGGGAATGGCTGCGTACTGGCAGGGCAGGTGGGCGCCGCTGGCCACCTTACCATCGGCGACGGCGCGACGATCTCATCGCAAAGCGGCGTCCCCGGCGACGTCCCCCCCGGCGCCATCTATTCCGGCTATCCCGCCATGGACAACCTGGAATGGCGCAAGTCCGTCGCCGTCTTCAACCGCCTCCCCGAATTGCAGCGGGAGCTCCGTGAATTGCGCGAAGAGGTTTCCCGGCTCCGCTTGGGAACTCCGCCGTCCTGACACGTCGTTGTCATCCTGAGCGAACTCGAGCGATCTTTCATCGGCCTACGCGTCGCGCAAAACCCGTCGGCGTAGGTCACGGGCGTCACTTTTTGCGAATCTCCTCGATCGCTCGACGGAGAATCTCGTGGATCCGAGCCCGCTCCTCAACCGAAGCATCCAGCTTTTCGTAAAGCGTCGCCTTCAGCTCGTCCCGCAGCCCGCGAAACTCCGCCTTCGTCTTTCGCCACTCGCCCTTGATCTCCCGTCCGGCATCGGATGCGAAATCCTCCGCTTCCTGCGTCTGCTCGGCATACTCCTTGCGGATGTGCGCCATCTTCCGTCCGAACCGCGCCAGTTGATCCAGCATCTCGTCCACGTTCTCGTGGTTCTTCTTCAGGTGCTCCGCGCCGGCTTCGGTAATCCGGTATTGTTTCTTGTTGCCTTCCTGCTCGACCGAGGCGTACCCCATTTCCTCCAGGTACGTGAGTGCCGGGTAAACCACGCCCGGGCTGGGCGTATAGATCCCGCTCGAGTGCTCCTCGATCGCCTTGATGATCTCGTACCCATGCCGCGGGCGTTCGCTCAGCAGCGCCAGAATGATCAGCTGTAAATCGCCCGACGCAATCATGCGCGCCGCACGCATCCCGGGCCCGTTCATAAACCCGCCAAAGCGCCCGATAAACCCGCGCCGACCGCGAAACCCACCGTGATGGCGATGGTCGCCGAATTCGCCACGCTCACCGCAATGTCTTGCATAACCATGAAACCTCATAATCCATTCTCCTTTGATGTAACAGATGCTACGTCTCACACTATATCGTACGATATAGTGTATGTCAACATGGTCGGTCGAGTTCCTACACCCTCGATCAATTCGCCGATTTAACCTGCGCTGCACGGATCGGCTGGAGCTAGGATGGAGGGCGGGGAATTCGAAAAAATGGACGGCGGCCAGAAACGGTTTCAAGAACTCTGGATCGCTCGAGGAGTCGGAGTCGAATTTCTCCCCCGGAGCCGCGAATCAGAGCACTTTCGAATTTCGAGGCAAAAAGGTGCTATACGGCGCGCGCGGTCGAAATTGGGGCCGGTGTGGCACGCCGCGCGCGCACCCGCAGCACTTTTCGCTGGTTGGCCTCGAGCACCTCGAATCGAAGCCCGTCGAAGTCCACTACTTCGCCGGTGCGCGGCACGTGCCCGGCCACGCTGTTCAGCAGCCCCGCAATCGTCGAGACATTGGAATGCTGCGCGGCGGTTTCCAGCGTCACGCCGAAAAGCTCGGCCACCTTTTCGACGCCAACGCTTCCGCGCATCACCATCGAGCCGCCCGTTTCGCGGATCACGTCCGGAGCCGGCCGCCGATCCTCTTCGCCGATCTCGCCTCCGCTTTCTTCCACCAGATCTTCGACGGTCACCACGCCGGCCAGCAATCCGTATTCGTCGATCACGATGGCCATCTGCTGGTTCTTGCGTTGCATCTCTTTGAGCAGCTCGGAGCCGAACTTCATCTCCGGGACGAACAGCGCCGGCCGCATCAGTTCTCGCACGGTTCGCCGCGCCGCGTCCCGATCGGGCACTTCCAGCATGTCCCGCGCGACGACAATTCCGGTAATGTCGTCCATCGTTTTGTCGTATACCGGCAGTCGGGAAAATTTCGTCTCGACCACGCGGCGGCGCAGCTCCTCCAGAGACGCGCGCGCCGAAATCGCCACAACGTCGGGACGCGGCGTCATCATCTCCCGCACCCGTTTGTCGCCGAACTCGACCACCTGCTCAATCAGCCGCGCCTCGTCCTGCTCGATGATTCCTTCCTCGGTAGCCGCATCCACGAACGCCTCGATCGCCTGGTGCTCGGCGGCGGGCGCGCCCGGCTCTTCGTCGGAAATTCGCAAAACCGAACCCGTCAGCTCGAGAACCGCCAGAATCGGCCACAAGATCCAAAGCTCCAGCCGCACCAGAGGAACCATCGGAGACGCCCAATGACCGCTCGTGCCCGCCAGCAGCAGCAGCGGCACCAGCTGCATGGAGATCACGATCTCCGCTCCCAGCAGCAGCACGATTTCGAGAACGGTCTGCCAGCGATCGGGCTCGAGATAAATGATGCCCACCACGGTCAGGGCCGCAACCGCCGCCAGCCACAGGCGCGCCACCAGAGCGAACGCCGGAGCCGCCCGCGCCCGGTCCAGTTTCAGGCGCGGCTCGATCTCCGCCTCGAACGTTTCCAGGTGCTCGCGCACCCGGCCCGCCGACGGCCGGCCCAAATCGCGGTAGACGCGATCGAAATACGACGCCACGATCAGCGCCGCCGTCAGCGCCAGCATGCAGGTGATGAACAGGAGGATCGCCATCGTCTAAGCCAGCCCCAGCGAACGCCGCAGACGCTTCTCGCGGCGATCCATTTGACCGCTGTCGGTTTCGTGGTCGTAGCCCATCAGGTGAAGCATGCCATGAAGGATGAGGATGCGCATCTCCTGGCCGAAAGGGCGGCTGAATCGGCGCGCGTTGCGGCGCGCCACCGCCGGCGCGATCGCGATGTCGCCGAGGTAAAGCGACGGGGAAATCCTTCCGGGCTTCGGTCCGCTCCCGTTTTCGTCCCCGGCAGGGAAGGAGAGAACATCCGTCGGACCCGGCTTGCCGCGATATGCGCGATTCCATCGCGCGATGTCGGAATCCGTCACCAAGCAGACGCTGACGGATTCGGCGGGCAAGCGCAGGGCGCGGCGCGCGCGAGCCAGAAACCGAGTGAGGTCTTTCACCCGAACGCGGACACCGCGCTGGCGATTCAGGACCATGGGGATCGGTGCCCGCGTGCGCTGGCAGAGCGGCGAATGGTTCCGATTTCGCGCCCGGCGCGCTAGCGGCCGCGAGCCTTCTTCACCGCCTGCGGCTTCGCTTTCGCGTGTGCTGTCAAAGCGTGCTTGTGCGCCGCGCGATGCGCCGCAGCCGCCTCAGCCTTTGCAGCAGTTTGTTGGGCTTCCGGCGTGGATGGCGGCGCACCCTTGCCCGCGTGTTTGGCGTCCTTCGCATCGCTGGGCTTGCTGGCCGCCGCGGGTTCCTTGCCCTTGGCCTTGGGCTTTTTTTCCTTTTCTTCCTTTTTCTTCGGCTCGTCTTTGATCCCGGCCAGATTGCGCAGCGCCTTCGTGCGATCTTCCGGCGAGCGCGCTTTCCCGCGCAGCTGCATTTCGAAAAGCTGTTCGATGATCTTGTCGAATTTCGGGCCGCGCGCCACGCCGAGCGCATCCAGCTCGGCGAAAGGCAGCGCCAAACGGATCGGCCGCCACTTCTGGATGTAGGCGCGGATCTTGGAGAGCGCCTTCGGATTCGGCAGCTCGACTTCGATGTACACCAGCATCTCCGGCGGCAGGGAAGCGAGATAGAAATAAGCGTCCCGAGCCGAACTCGTTTTTCGGCCCTTCAGTACTTTCAGCACTTTCTGCGCTTCGGGGATCAGGCTGGCGATCAGGTCGATTTCGGCCGAGCGGAATTCCATGTCGCGCAGCGCCGCCGCCGACTCGCGCGACTTCAGCCGCCCGAGCAGGTAACCAGTCACGGCCACGTGCATCCGGGGCCGTATGCCGGCCCCCAGATAATTCGAGCGGACGCGCGCCAGCTTGTTCAGGCTGTCGTAATCGGGCCGGCGCTTCTGAAGCTTGGGATGAATCGCCCCCAGCAAGCCATGCGCTTCCCATTGCTTGAGGGTTGCGGTGGGATTGTCTTCCCGAGACAGCGCGCGGACTTCGTGGCCCACCTCCGTGCCTTCGATATTTTCGTAAAGCTTTCGCTCCATCGCGAGCTCGAACCATTCCTGGGTCCGCGATTCCATTTTCGCGCCCATGCGCGCGCAATAGCGGAGGATGCGCATCAGCCGCACCGGCTGGTTCGTGAATGCATGGATCGAAAGCGCGCGAATTTCCTGGCGCTCGAGGTCGGCCAGGCCGTTGGTCGGATCGAGCAGCAGGCCGCGCGATTGCGCGTTCAGCGAAATAGCGATGGCGTTGAGCGAAAAGTCACGGCGGCGGAGATCATCCATGATGCCGGCGAATCGATACTCGGGTTTCGCGCCGGGCTTTTCGTACACGTCGTCGCGCGCCGCGGAAATCGAGCCGTCCGCATCGCCGGCGAAGATCACCTCAAAGTGGCGGAGCTTCTCACTCTCCCACACGACCTTCGCGCCGCCCTTTTCGAGCTCGCGGACGATACGCACCGGATTTCCCTCGACCGTGAAGTCAAGGTCGCGAATCGGCTGGCCCGAGATCAGATCGCGAATGGCGCCGCCCGTCAGGTAAACGTTGATTTCCATCGAACGCGAAAGTTCCTGCACGCGTTCCAGCGCGGCACGCTGTTCCGGCGAGAGCCTGCTTTCAAGCAAGTACATGTAATCAGGCATGAAGTCGTGCTCCTTCTGGTGTCCCGGCGAATTTCAGGCGCGCGGGTGATGCGCCTTATAAACTTGTTTCAGCCGTTCCTCGACCACGTGCGTGTAGATTTGCGTCGTCGAGATGTCGGAATGTCCCAACATCATCTGCACGGAGCGCAGATCGGCGCCCCGGTCCAGCAAATGCGTTGCAAAACTGTGGCGAAGCATGTGCGGCGACAGAGCCCTGCGGAGTCCGGCCTTTCGTCCGTATTCCCCGAGCGCCTTCCAGTAGGCGATCCGGTTTATCTGCCGCCCAGCCTGGTTCAAGAATAGATGGGGCGAAGAACTCTCACCCAGCAGCTTTGGCCGGCTCGCTGCGAGATAGCGCCGGACGCTCGCCAGCGCCTGGCGCCCGACGGGAACCAGGCGTTCTTTGTCGCCTTTTCCGATGCATCGCAGGCAGCCTTCCTCGGCGTGCAGATCGGCCAAGCGCAGGCCGCACAATTCCGATACGCGCAGGCCGCAGGAATACATCAGCTCAATCATGGCCCGGTCGCGCATGCCCACCACGGCCTTCACGTCCGGCTGGGCCAGTAGCCGATCGACCTCGGCAACGCTCAGAAACTCAGGCAGACTCTGCCGGAAGCGGGGAGACTCGATGGTGGCGGCCGGGTCCTCCTTCACGTAGCCTTCCAGCAGTGCGAAGCGGAAAAAATGTCGGATGGTGACCAGATGGCGAGCGACCGACCGGCTGTCGAGACCTTTGCGGTACAGGGAAGCAAGGAAATCGACCACGTCGCCACGCTGAATGTTCTGCGCGCCCAGCCCGCGTGAGGCGACGAACGCACCGAACTTGCAGATATCGCGCCGATACGCCTGGACGGTATTGTCCGCAAGCCCCTTTTCAACGCGGAGCGTGTTCAGGAACGTGCGTATCTGCGATTCCACGCTTATGGCCTTCCGTAGAGCTCGAAAATGTTGCCCTGACCGCGGACCTGCAATCCCGAGCAGCCGAGCAAGGCTCGTTGGCCCCTTGTTAGACTAAGTTTCGAAGAATGTGGCCGATAGCTATGGCGAAGGCTTCGATCGAGACTGGTTTCCGGGGGATGTACCAGGCTGTCTATCGGCGGAACTCCGATGCTAACCCTTTCTACAACAACAACTTGACAAACTCCGGCATAAAGATAACATAGTCTTCGAGTGGTAGCAACATTCTCCCCGAAAAAGGCCTGCAAGACGTGAAGAATCGCGCCCCAGCCTCGACTCTGAAGAAAGTCGTCGTCCTATTGCTGGACCGGAAGACGGTTCGAGGCTACCTGAACCCTGCCGGGCTGGGTCAAGCGGAGAGAATCGAGGTTTTGACGGTCGACGGCGAGCAGGAATCCGTACGCCTCGCCGAGATCAAGTCCGTTTACTTCGTCCGCGAGTTCAAAGACCCGTTCGAGCCCGAGCGCAAGACCTTCCTGAGCCGGCCCAAGCTGGATGGATTGTGGGTGCGGCTCCGATTTCACGACGATGATTCGATGGAAGGCATCGTCGCCAATAACCTTTTGGATCTACTCGACACGGGGGTGCGACTGACGCCTCCCGACTTGCACGGCAACGTGCTGCACATGTTTATCCCGCGGACCTCTCTGGCGGAAATGAAGGTTTTGGGCGTGGTGGGCGTGGCGCGACGTTCGGCGCGGGCTACGCGGGATATCGGCGCCGTGATCGACGCCCAATCGAAACTTTTCCGCGAGTAACCTTCCAGACCGTCATCGATGTGCAGGTTGCGCATTCGTTGCGGGGCCTGGCCGCCGGCTCCCCGTCGGGGGACTGGAAAAAAAAGCCCGAAAGACATATTGGCTCTTTACGTGTGGCTACTGTAGCCTATATTGGACTGCAGGACAGAGCCAATGCTACCCGTTCACTTACAACCGGAAAGCCACATCCCGCTCTATGTGCAGTTGCGCGATCAGTTGCGCGCGCTGGTGCATTCAGGCGAGCTTCGTTCTGGCGATCGGATCCCCGCGAGCCGCGAACTGGCCGGGCAGCTCGGTGTACACCGGACGACGGTCGCGAACGCCTACGCGGAGCTTGAATCCGAGGGTCTGATCAGCGGGCACGTGGGCCGCGGGACATATATTTGTGGCGCGCCGGTGAAACAATTTTCCCCGCCGCCGCGAACGAACGGCAACGGCGGATCGATGCGCTGGGAGGCTCTGTTCGCCGACGATCGCGGCGAAGAAAGCCTGAGCCGGATGATGCCGGACGTCCCGCCGGGCGCTATCGCGTTCACCGTGGCGCGTCCCGACACCGACTATTTTCCGCTCGAGGAGTTCCGGCGCTGCGCCAACGACGTTCTGCGGCGCGAAGGCGGCAAGATTTTGCAGCTCGGTTCAAGCGACGGTTACGAGCCGCTGAAGCGCGAGCTGATTGAACAATTTCGCAGCGAAGGATTGCAGGTTCGGCCCGAGCAGGTGATCGTGACGGACGGTTGCCAGCAGGCGATCGACCTGGTCTGCAAAGCGTTCCTGCGGCCGGGCGATTCCGTGGCTCTGGAAAATCCAGGCTATCCGGGTGCCATCGCCATACTGGCAGGCGCGCGGGTGCGCGCGCTGCCTGTGCATGTGGAAACCGACCCGTCGCGCAACGGGCATAGCGGGCTCGACATCGACAATCTGGAAGCGGTGCTGTTGCAGAACCGCGTGAAATTCCTGCTGATCACGCCCGACTTTCACAATCCCACAGGAACGGTGCTGCCCGTGGCGGATCGGCGCCGGTTGCTGGAGGTCGCCGCACATTATCAGGTGCCCGTGATCGAAGACGGTATCTACGCGCGGTTGCGCGTACGCGGCAGCGCCGTGCCTTCGCTGAAGATGCTGGATACCACCGGAAGCGTGATCCACATCGACAGCTTTTCAAAAACGGCGTTTCCGGGTTTGCGCGTGGGCTGGTGCATTGGCGCCGAATCCGCGATCGAGCGCCTGCGGCTAGTGAAGCAATCGACGGACCTGCACACCGACCAGCTTTCGCAGGCGACCATGGCGGAATTCATGCGGCGCGGATTTTTCGTGAAGCATCTGGCGAAGATGCGGAAGCTCTATCGCAGTCGGCTGGCGGCGATGGAGGAAGCGCTGGAAAAACACATGCCGGAGGGCACGTCGTGGACGCATCCGGAGGGTGGGATGTCGCTTTGGGTCGCTCTGCCGGCCGGGTTTGATGCAGGCGAGCTGCTGATTCACGCGCGCGAACGGGGGATTTTGTTTTTGCCGGGCCGGTATTTCTATTCGCAGCAACCGCGGCCGAATTCGCTGCGGCTGGGTTTTTCGGCGGTTGACGAAAGGCGCATTGCCGTGGGGGTCGAGAAATTGGCGGCATTGCTTGAGTCGGAACTGCGCAAGCGGCAGCGCGGAGCACGCGATGAAGTGCGGGCCCGGGTGGCCCTCGTCTGAACCTGCCGCCCGGGGCAGCAAGCGCCCCTACAGAGGCAAAGGTCCAAGAGCCGGCCGGACGCCGGCGCTACATGATACTCACACCGAATCCGGCTAACGGGTGCTTTGGCTGCGGCGGAGCGAACGAACGCGGGATGCAACTTACGTTTGAGCAGGACGATGCTTCGCGGCGGATTCGGGGCGTGTTTCGGGTTGCACCCCAGTTTCAGGGCGGACCTGGGTTCGTTCACGGC
Organism: uncultured Acidobacteriaceae bacterium; assembly: GCA_964563425.1. Classification (GTDB taxonomy): domain Bacteria; phylum Acidobacteriota; class Terriglobia; order Acidiferrales; family UBA7541; genus Palsa-295. Next base: position 23,772 of record CAZLWY010000120.1, read on the forward strand.
GGGATCATCGCTACGTTGCTGGACGAAGTGATGGCCAAGGTGAGCCGGTTCGAGAAGGATTATGCGGTCACCGGATCGCTGCACATCGAATATCTGAAACCCGTGCCGATTGGTGAGGAATTGAACGTCGAAGGATGGGAGACGGGACGCGACGGCCGCGTTCGGATGCGACAGGGCGAGATCCGGAATTCGTCCGGCGCGCTGTTGGCGCGAGGAACCGGAAAGTTTGTGGAAGTGGATCCCGAGAAATTTCGGGCGAAGACGAAGGAACGCGCGGGCCAGGGGAGTTAAGTTCGAAAGGGGAAAGAGAATGGATCTGATGAACAACAACTTGTGGCGGGTGAAAGTCGGGCTGGCGGAGATGCTGAAGGGCGGCGTGATCATGGACGTGACGAACGCGGAGCAGGCGAAGATCGCCGAGGACGCCGGCGCCTGCTCGGTGATGGCGCTGGAGCGCGTGCCGAGCGACATCCGCAAGGAAGGCGGAGTGGCGCGTATGGCGGCGCCGCGCGTGATTCGCGAAATCATGGACACCGTGTCGATTCCAGTGATGGCCAAAGTGCGCATCGGGCATTTTGCGGAAGCGCAGGTGCTGGAAGCGCTCGAAGTGGACTACATCGACGAGAGCGAAGTGCTGACGCCGGCCGATGAGGAGCATCACGTGTGGAAGCACGGGTTCAAGGTGCCATTCGTTTGTGGCGCGCGCAATCTGGGCGAGGCGCTGCGGCGGATCGCCGAGGGCGCGGCGATGATTCGCACGAAGGGCGAGGCCGGCTCGGGAAATATCGTGGAGGCGGTGCGGCACATGCGCGCGATCGTCGGCACGATGAAGAAGCTCACCACGCTGGGCCAGGAAGAACTGGTGCACGAAGCGAAGGAATTGGGCGCACCGTTTGAGCTTGTCGCGTGGGTGGCGAAGCATGGGAAGCTGCCCGTGCCGAATTTTTCGGCGGGCGGCATTGCGACGCCGGCCGACGCGGCGCTGGTGATGCAGCTAGGGGCGGAATCCGTGTTTGTCGGCTCTGGGATTTTCAAGTCGAGCGATCCGGCGAAGCGGGCGCGAGCGATTGTGAAGGCGACCACGCATTACCAGGACGCCAAGGTTGTTCTGGAAGCCTCCGAAGAGCTGGGCGAGGCGATGAAGGGGCTCGATGTGCGGCAGATGGAGGAGAAGGATCTGCTGCAGACGCGGGGCTGGTAGGATCGGTCACTCACGGCTGGCCATTTTTTCCTTATGAACATCGGGATTCTGGCGATTCAGGGGGATTATGCAGCGCATGCCGCTGCGCTCAATCGGTTGGGCGCCTCGCACACGTTTGTGAGGACTCCCTCGGATTTGCGCGGCGTCGATGGCGTGATACTGCCTGGCGGTGAAAGCACGACTCATTTGAGAGTGTTGAAGGAAGAAGGGCTGTTTGACGGGCTGAGGGATTTCGCGGCGAAGGGCGGGGCGTTGTTCGGAACTTGCGCCGGGGCGATTTTGCTGGCGCGCGAGGTGCACGGCCCCCCGCAGGAATCGCTCGCGCTGTTGGACATCAGCGTGTTGCGTAACGGCTACGGGCGGCAGCTGGCGAGCGATGTTCATATGGGCAAGACCAAACTGCGCAAAGAGCCCGTGGAGATGGTTTTTATTCGCGCGCCGATTATCGAATCGGTCGGGCAGGGAATTGAGGTTTTGGCCGAAGACGCGGGGCATCCGGTGCTGGTAGAGAGCGGGCGCGTGATGGCCTCGACATTCCATCCGGAGTTGACCGAGGATTCGGCAGTGCACGAGCATTTTCTCTCCATGGTGAGTTCGCTCTCCTGAGGCGGCGGTTTGCCGGATACCTCGCAATGCGACCCATCGAATGCTTTCTGACGCAAATGTCCCGGTGATACACTGCGCGCGCCGATGAGCGCGAGGGCAGCCCCATCTCACCGCGGAAAATCACAAGTGGATGACACTTCGCTGCTCGGAAGCTGGCTGCGAGTGCTGTTGGTGTGGGCGGTTCTCGCTCTTGTGGTCTGCGCGATTGTGATTGTGCCGAGCATGCTCCGCGCCTACGCGGTCCTGCTGCATTTTGCCGATCCGAAGGCCACCGGCCCCTTGCTACGATTTGAAACCCATACCGTAAGGACCGAAGACGTCTCGATTCCGACTCCCGATGGGACTCTGCGCGCGAGGCTTTACATTCCGGTCGGCGTGAAGCATCCGAAGGGAATGGTGGTGGTGCACGGGATCCACCATCTCGGAATGGACGAGCCGCGGCTGGTGAATTTTGCGCGCGCCGTTGCCGGAAGCGGCCTGGAAGTGCTGACGCCGCAGATCGATTCTCTGGCGGATTACCACGTCGACAAGGATTCGATTCCCATGATCGGCGAATCATCTGCGTGGTTGGACGACAGGTTGGGCGATCACAAGGTGACCGTGACGGGGATCAGCTTCGCGGGAGGACTCTCGCTGATGGCCGCCCTGGATGCGCCGTATGCGTCGCACCTGCGGGCACTCGTTCTGATGGGAGCGTATGACGATCTGGCGCGCGTTTCGCGGTTTCTCGCGACAGGCGTGCAGGAGTTGCCGGATGGGACGAGCGAGCCGCATCCGGCGCACGACTACGGGGCGTCGGTTTTTGTCTACGCGCACCTGAGCCAGTTTTTCCCCGCCGAGGATCTGGATGCGGCGCATGAGGCGCTGCGCGATTGGCTGTGGGAGGAGCCGGCCAAGGCGAAAGCTGCCATGGAGAAGCTGAGTCCGCCAGCGCGGGAGACGATGGATGCGCTGCTGAATCGGCGGATCGATGACGTTCGGCCGCGGATTCTGGGTGCGATTCAGGCAGACGAAGCTGAGCTGGCGGCGATTTCTCCGCACGGGCGCATGGGCGGGCTGCGCGTGCCGGTCTACACCCTGCACGGGTCGGGCGACAACATCATTCCTCCGGCGGAGAGTTTGTGGCTGGCGCAGGATATACCGCACGTTGAGGTGCGCGATGTGTTGATCACCAAGGCTTTCTCCCACGTGGATCCGGAGAAGGACGCGACGCTTGGCGAGGAATTGAAATTGGTGAAGTTCGTGGGCGATGTCCTGCGCGCGGCGAATTAAGCGAGTTCGCCGGTAACAGGACAAAGGCGGCCGCTAAAGAACCAGCGTCGAATGGCGCAGGCGGTGCCCGTTTTGTAGAACCATGCCGCCAGGATGGCGGCGCTGTTAGTCGTAATATTCGGCGCCGAGATGCGTGATCAGGTCTTCGCCTTTTATCCAACGCAGGGTGTTTTTGAGTTTCATCGATTGAATGAAGAGATCGTGCTCGGGGTAGAGCTCCCGGGCGCACATCGGCGATTTGAAATAGAAGCTGAGCCATTCCTGGATGCCGCGCATGCCGGCGCGCTGGGCAAGATCGAAAAACAGGGCGAGATCGAGAACGATGGGCGCCGCCAGGATCGAATCGCGGCACAGGAAATCGACCTTGATCTGCATGGGGTAGCCGAGCCAGCCGAAGATGTCGATGTTGTCCCAACCTTCTTTGTTGTCGCCGCGCGGCGGATAGTAGTTGATGCGGACCTTGTGGTGAATCTTCTTGTAGAGGTCCGGATAAATACTCGGTTGAAGAATATATTCGAGCGCGCCGAGCTTGGATTCTTCCTTGGTCTTGAAGGAG